>NZ_JAOQJE010000010.1:0-122885 GCF_025567315.1 Agathobaculum ammoniilyticum | reverse complement strand
TTCCGCCGCGCACTTCCGCAGCTCGTTTACTATACTATATCCCCCTCCACTTTGTCAAGTCCTCCCTCCCCCTTTCTTTCTATAACTACCTTCGTTATGGCCACATCAAAAGCCTTTCCCCATTTTCATATTTTATGCAAAAACCGCCTGTTTGTAGGACAAACAGGCGGTTTTTTATAAACGAAAGCTTATTTCATCAATTCGGCCAGCAGCATTACCTTATCGACATTTCCCTCTACCTTGATTTTGCCTTCCGCAATGGCAACCTGCGGAATCAGCTTCCCGTTAAGGATTTTCTCCAGATTGGTCAGCGTTCCAGATACGCTAGCGTCACGGTCGATATACTCATACGGCATTACCGAGAGCACGCCATTGAGAATCTCGATGTAGAATACACCGGTGACCTTGCCGGTAAGATTAAACTGCACGGCTACCTTGCCCTGCGTCCCAGCAATATCCGCTTTGCTGAGTTTGTTGTAGATTTTGCCAATCAACTGATCAACGGTCATTGGAATCGCCCCCTGGTCGTATTTATAATTTTATTATACGTTTTTTCAGGAAAAATGCAAGTCCATTTTACCTCTTTATTACAGATAATTCCAACGGCTTACGTTTTTCGGACAAACTGCGTGCGGCAGTGCGGGCAGGTGATGCTGATCTTCCCTTTTCCGCGCGGAACACGGAGCCTTTGCTTGCACTGGGGGCATTTGAAATAGCGGTGCGTTTTTCTGTCCGCGAAGCGCATGCGCGCATTGCGGAGCTTGACCGAAACGGGTCCCCACCACCGCAAAAACTTTTGATTCTCCGCATACCGAGCCTGGATGTTGCGCGAAAAGATACGGAAATAGCACAGGATCAGCAGCGCGAGGATGAACACACCCATCCAGTTCCAGCCAGTGATCCATTCAATCAGAATCAGCGCCACGCCCAGCAAAAGCAGCGCATTGTTAAGCTGATCGCTTCCATAGCGCCCAGCCATAAAACGGCGGAAGAAATTCATTGTTCCGAGCCTTCCTTTCCAATATATCCATAAATATGTGCAAGGACCTCGTCTCTGCCTATCCCTTTCTCCGCTGAAAACGGAATGACCGGCACCTCCGCCGGAAGCAGGAGCGTCTGCCTGATCTCGGCCAGATTTCCCTCCAACTGGCTTTTTTTGATCTTGTCCAGCTTATTGGCCACAACGATCCACGGCTTATCCGAGGCGCGGAACCAGTCCGCCATGGTCACATCATCCCGCGTCGGCTTATGCCGGATATCGACAATCTGTATCCCGACCGTGAGCAGCCCTAACGCAAAATAGGTTTCCATCAGCGCCCCCCACCGCTGCTGCTCCGCTTTGGATACCCGCGCGTAGCCGTATCCGGGTAGATCGACCAGATACATCTTCCTGTCGATCACGAAATAGTTGATATGCACGGTCTTGCCCGGCTGCGCGCTGACGCGCGCAAAGTTTTTGCGGCCCAGCAGTTTGTTGATAACCGAGCTTTTTCCTACGTTGGACTTGCCGGCAAACACCACCTGAGGCAGTCTGTCCGATGGGAAATCACTTTCTTTCACCGCAGAGCGGAGAAATTCCGCATTGTGCAGATTGAGCATACTTCCCCGCCTCCATTACTGTACGACCGGAGCCGCTGGCGCATCCGTACGCCTTGCGACCGGCCCGCGCGCCGATTTCTTCCTTTTTTCCGGCCGCTTCGAAAAATCGATCGCCGTTTCCATCACGGTATCCATATGCGCGGCGGGAACGAACCGCAGCGTCTCGCGCACCACCGGCTCGATATCCTGCAGGTCGGGCTCGTTCTCCTTGGGGATGACTATCGTCTTAATGCCTGCGCGGTACGCCGCCATAGTCTTTTCCCGCAAGCCACCGATCGGCAGCACACGGCCGCGCAGTGTTACCTCGCCCGTCATGGCGACATCATGCCGCACCGGCGCTTCGGTCAGCGCGGAAACCAGCGCGGTCGTGATCGTCACGCCTGCGGAAGGCCCGTCCTTCGGGACGGCGGCCTCTGGAAAATGGATATGCAGGTCGTTATCCTTGTAGAACATCGGGTCGATATCCAGCGTCTGCGCGCGCGAACGAACAAATGTGACCGCCGCTTTTGCGCTCTCCTGCATGACTGTACCCAAGTTGCCCGTGACCTCAATCTTGCCCGTACCCGGCACGACTGCCACTTCCACCTCGAGCATCTCGCCGCCGACACTTGTCCACGCCAGCCCGTTGACGATACCGACTTCATCCTTTTTGCTCACCACGTCGTCCTTGTAGGGCGGCACGCCGAGCAGGCTCTCCATATTTTTACTCGATACAATCAGCCGCTTCCCACCTTCCGCAACATGCTTGGCCGCTTTACGGCACAGCTTGGCGAGCAACTGCTCCAGCCGCCGCACGCCGGCTTCCCGCGTATATCCGGCAATCACCGTTCCCAGCATCTTTTCGCTCAGCGTAAGCTGGGACTTCTGCAGGCCATGCTTTTTCATCTGCTTGGGCAGCAGGTGATGCAGCGCGATCTGGCGCTTTTCCTCCTCCGTATAGGAGGACAGCTCGATGACCTCCATGCGGTCAAGCAGCGGGCGCGGTACAGTGGACAGGTCGTTTGCCGTTGTCAGAAACAGTACGTCGGACAGGTCGAACGGCAGTTCAATGTAATGATCGCGGAACGCAACATTCTGCTCGGTGTCCAGCACCTCCAGCATGGCCGATGCCGGATCGCCCCGAAAGTCGCTGCCCATCTTGTCAATCTCGTCGAGCAGGATAAGCGGGTTGGCGGTCCCCGCGCGGCGCAGCGCGTCGATGATGCGGCCGGGCATCGCGCCGATGTAGGTCTTGCGGTGGCCGCGGATATCCGCCTCGTCCCGCACGCCGCCCAGGCTCATGCGCGCGTAATTGCGCCCCATCGCTTCCGCGACCGATTTGGCGATTGAGGTCTTGCCCACACCCGGCGGTCCGACCAGGCACAGCACCTGCCCTTTCAGCTCAGGCGCAAGCGCTTTGACCGCCAGGAACTCCATGATACGCTCCTTGACCTTTTTCAAACCATAGTGGTCCCGATCAAGGATATCTTGCGCAGCCCGCAGATCGTGCCGCTCCTCGCTTTTGCCGTTCCACGGCAGCTCCAGCACGGTATCCAGATAGGTGCGAACCACGCCCTGCTCCGCGTTCGAGCCACCCAGCTTTGCAAAGCGGTCGACCTCCTTCATCAGCTTTTCCTCGCATTCCTGCGGCAGGTGCAGGGCAAGCACACGCTTACGGTATTCCTCCGCTTCCGCAGCGGCGTCCTGTTCGCCCAACTCCCCCTGGATGACCTTGATTTGCTCCCGCAGATAGTATTCCCGCTGGTTCTTGTCGATCTGCGTTTTCAGTTCGTCCTGTATCTCGTTTTCGATCTTGAGGATTTCAGTCTCCTCGCCCAGCAGGCGAATCACCATGGCCAGGCGCCGCGTCACATTCAGCTCATCCAGGATCTCCTGCTTGGCGGACACGTCGACTGCGAGGTTCTGCGCGATATAATCCGCCAGCCAGCCCGGCGCGCCGCCTGCGGCGACCGTCATCTCCACATCGGACGAAATGCGCGCCGCGTGCTGCGCATACTCGGCGAAGCGCTCCTGCGCCGTGCGGACGAGCGCTTGGGCACGCCGCTCGGTGACGCCCTCGAAATAATCCTCCAGTTCCTCTACTTCGGCGTAAATGCAGCCGTCGTCGCGCGTCGGATTGACGAACTGGTGCGCCAGCGCGCGGCTGCGCCCTTCGACCAGAACGCGGATATTGTCGCCCGGCAGACGCAGAATCTGCTTGATCATGCACACCGTCCCCATCTGGTACAGGTCGCCCGGCGACGGGGTATCGGTTTTCAGCTCGCGCTGGGCGGTCAGGAAAATCATCTGCCCGTTCTTCATCCCCGCCTCCAGCGCGCGAATCGACATCATTCTGCCCACGTCAAAATGAATAATCATTTGAGGAAACGCTGTCAGACCGCGCAGCGGCAGCACTGGCAGCCGCGTCAGCGTTGTCCCGATTGTTTCTATCATAGTTCCTCTCCTTGCGGAAAATAGTTGAATAAAGTCAGTATAGTATATTTTTTGTCGCTTGTAAAGCGCCGCATACTGTCAAAAAAGCAAAAAAGCGGGCGAAACGAACGTCCCGCCCACATTTTTCATCGTTTTATGCGCTTATATTCGGCATGGCCAGTTTTTCGACATCGGCGTCCTTTTTCCCTGCGGGCGGCAGCGCAAGCCGCGCGCCGTATCCCAGGAGCGGCTCGCTTTTGCCCTCTACCACATCGCGGGTGATTGTGACGCGGTTGACCGTCTCATCGGACGGTATACGGAACATGATATCAGTCATCACGCTTTCCAGCACGCCACGCAGCCCGCGCGCGCCGGTCTTGCGCTGCAGCGCGATCTCCGCCACCTTGGCGAGCGCCTCCGGCTCAAACGAGAGCGCGACGCCATCCATCGCAAACAGCGTCTCATACTGCTTGACAAGCGCGTTTTTTGGCTCCTGCAGGATGCGCACGAGCGCCGCTTCGTCCAGCGTATCCAGCGACACGATCGCCGGCAGGCGGCCGATCAGCTCGGGAATCAGGCCGTATTTCATCAGATCATGCGGCTCGATCTGCGCCAGCAGGCGGTCGGTCTGATCCTCCTGCTTGCCCTTCACCTCGGACCCAAAGCCCATCCCCTGCTTGCCGATGCGTCTCTGGATGATACCCTCGATCCCATCGAACGCGCCGCCGCAGATGAACAGGATATTGGTCGTATCAATCTGGATAAACTCCTGATGCGGATGTTTGCGGCCGCCCTGCGGCGGGACGTTTGCCGTCGTACCCTCCAGCATCTTGAGAAGCGCCTGCTGCACGCCCTCGCCCGACACATCGCGCGTGATCGAGGGGTTTTCGCTCTTACGGGCGATCTTGTCGATTTCATCGACATAGATAATACCGTGCTCCGCCAGTTCCACGTCAAAATCCGCTGCCTGTATCAGACGGAGCAAGATGTTTTCCACATCCTCGCCCACGTAGCCGGCCTCAGTCAGCGTGGTCGCGTCCGCAATGGCGAACGGGACCTGCAAGGTCTTGGCCAGCGTCTGTGCGAGCAGCGTCTTGCCGGAACCGGACGGCCCCAGCATCAGAATATTGGATTTTTGCAGCTCCACCTCGGTATCCGGATGGTAAATGCGCTTATAGTGGTTGTATACCGCAACGGACAGCGCGACCTTCGCGCGGTCCTGCCCGATGACATACTCATCGAGCACGGCCTTAAGCTCCTGCGGAGTCGGCAGGCGCTCGGGCTGGATCATCGTGGTTTCTTCGCGTTCGTCCGCGGAAAAATCCAGTTCATCGTCCAAAATGCTGGTGCATACGCCGATGCACTCGTCGCAAATATACACGCCCGGACCGGCAATCAGTTTGCGCACCCGATTCTGCGGCTTGCCGCAGAAAGAGCATTTCAGCGTTTTTTCATCATCATAATTCGGCATATGGCACCTCTATCCGGCTAATTGCCTTTTTGTGTTTCCTCAATGCTTGTCGAACACCTTATCGATCAAGCCGTATTCTACCGCTTCCTCCGCAGACATGAAATTGTCGCGCTCGCAGTCCGCAGTCACGACCTCGATCGGCTTGCCGGTATTTTCCGACAGGATCTTGTTCATGCGCTTTTTGATGATCTCCAACCGCTTGAGATGGATCGCCATATCCGTGATCTGGCCCTGCGTACCCGCAGAGGGCTGATGGATCATAATCTCCGCGTTGGGAAGCGCATAGCGCTTGCCCTTCGCGCCCGAAGACAGCAGGAATGCGCCCATCGAGGCGGCCATGCCGATGCAGATGGTCGAAACATCGCATTTGATATAATTCATAGTGTCGTAGATCGCCATGCCCGCCGTGACCGAACCGCCGGGGCTGTTGATATACAGCGAGATATCCTTATCCGGATCCTGCGCCTCCAGATACAGCAGTTGAGCGACGACCAGCGACGCGGTCGTGTCATTGACCTCCTCGCAGAGCATGACGATGCGGTCGTTGAGCAGGCGGGAATAAATGTCGAACGAACGCTCGCCGCGTCCGGTCTGCTCGATAACCATTGGGACTAAACTCACGTTAAGACTCCTTTCCAAGAGAGGTGGATGCGGCGCGCTTCCATCCGGCGGGATACAGGGCGCGGAAACACCCGCTCCTCCGTCCCGCATGCAGAAAGACGGCGGCCGCCGGTTCCTCCCTGCGGGTTCCAGCGTAAAAGAGCCGCGCGGTGCCGCGGCTTTTTTACCGGGGCGGCTGCACGTCCACCCCGCACTCCTTATACTTTTTGCGCGGAAAGCGGATCACTCCGCCGCATCTTCCGCAGCCTCGGCTTCGTCAGCGGACTTTTTCTTGGCCGCCGGCTTTTTCACCTTGGCATTTTTCTTGAGGAACTCCAGCGCGTTCGAGATCTTCAGATCCTCGCGCAGCGCCTCCGCATTAACGGCAGCCTTGATCTTATCGACCTCCATGCCGTACTGCTCCGCCATTTTACCATATTCCTCATCCACTTCCGTGTCGGAAACTGCGATATTCTCCAGCGCAGCGAGCTTCTGCAACGCGAGGCGGGTCTTGACCTGGCGCTCCGCCTGCTCGCGGAACATGCCGCGGAACGTGTTCATATCCGTGCCGGTCATCTTGAGGTACTGCTCCATCCCCATGCCCTGCATCTGCATGCGGTAGCCGAAATCCTGTACGGCGGAGTCGATCTGGTTCTCGATCATGGCCTGCGGGATGTCCGCTTTCATAACCGCGATCAGGCCGTCGATCAGCTTATCCTCAAAATCGTGCTCGGCCGCTTCCTGACGCTGCGCCTTCAGGCGGTCGCTGATCTCCTTTTTCAGGTCGTCGAGCGTTTCGCAGGTGTCGGACACGTCTTTGGCGAACTCGTCGTCCATTTCCGGCAGGATGGTTTCCTCAACCTTATGCACCTTGCACTTGAACACAGCCTCCTTGCCGGCCAGCTCCTTGGCATGGTACTCCTCTGGGAAGGTTACGACAACGTCTTTCTCGTCGCCCGCCTTGCAGCCGATCAACTGGTCCTCAAAGCCCGGGATGAACGAACCCGAGCCGAGCGTCAGCGCGTGATGCTCCGCCTTGCCGCCGTCAAACGGCTGGCCGTCGACAAAGCCCTCGAAGTCCAGATCGACTGTGTCGTTCTTCTTCGCCTTGCGGTCAACCGTTTCCGTGCGCGCGTTGCGCTGCGCCAGACGGTTCAGCTCAGCCTTGACGTCCGCGGCGAGGACCTTGACCGTTTCCTTTTCCACTTCAATGCCCTTATATTCGCCCAGCTCGACCTCCGGTTCGACCGGCACCTTGGCGATGATGGTCAGGCCGCCCTCTTCCGCAGGGTCGCCCAGGTCAACGTCCGCGCGGCCCACCGGCTTGATACCGGACTTCTCCACGGCCATATCCATCGCTTCCGGATATACAATATTAAAAGCCTCTTCAAAGAACACGCCCTCGCCGTACAGCTTTTCGATCATCTTGCGCGGCGCCTTGCCCTTACGGAAGCCCGGCACCGTGATATTTTTGCCGGTTTTCTTGAACGCCTTGTCCTTAGCAGCCTCAAACTCCGCCTTGGTTACCTCGATCGTCAGCGCGACAACGCTGTGCTCCTGCTTTTCCGTATTTTTCAGTTCCATGTTGCCAAACTCCTTACTTGAATACTTTGTTGTATCTAAGTTATTCTACCAGATTATTATAAGGATTTCCATACTTTTTTCTACTTTTTCAGAAAAATCGGGGTGAAATCCACATGATCTCCCGAAACCAGCCGCCATTCTATCCCCTCATGCACACCCTCGACCGCGTAGCGCAGGCTTTCCGAGTGGAGGTGGCCGTAAATGCACCGCCTGACGCCGTACCGCTGCATCAGCTCGATCATCGGCCCGCAGCGGAAACCCGCGTACAGCGGCGGGTAATGCAGGAAGCAGATGATCTCCTCCGGCTCCGCCGCCGCGCCCAGCTTGAGCGATGCCTCCAGTCGGAGCAACTCGCGCCGGAATATTTTCTCGTTATGCGGGTCGGAGAAGTCCTCCTCAAACGGCCAGCCGCGCGTACCGCACAATGCGGTTCCGCCATAGAAAAAACAGTTGTTATGCAGGAAATCGATCGTGGAAAAGCTGTTTTCCCCTAAAAAACGGTGCATTTTTGCCGCGGTCTCCCACCAAAGGTCGTGGTTCCCCTTGAGTATCAGCTTTCTGCCCGGCAGCCCGTCGATCAGGGCGAAGTCCCCCCTTGCTTCCGCAAGGCTGATGCCCCAGGAAATATCCCCTCCCAGCACAACGGTATCCTCCGGCGCGATGAGTGCGCGCCAATGTGTTACGATCTTGTCCGTATGTCCCTGCCAGCGGCCGCCGAAAATATCCATCGGCTTTTCCACGCCCGTGGCCAGATGCAGGTCGGCCAGCGTATACAGCGCCATGCTTACAGATCCCGCAACAGGCTGACGGTCGAAAGGATATCAGCCTTGTCCACCACGCGCTCAAAGCGCGGGGGCCTGCCCGCCAACGCGGCGAGCGGTGAGGGCGCCGGGGTGTCCGTCAGCGCGGTCAGTACGTCAAGCTGGGTCACGTCGTCCTTTTCCAGCGTCCCGCCGAGCGCCTCGATAACCGAACGGCAGAACTTGAACGGCGACGCCGTGGACGCGATCACAACCGGCGTCTCATCTCCCGTGCGGACGCGGTAATCCTCGTATACCCGCACCGCAACCGCCGTATGCGTATCGCACAGGTAATGCTCGGTCTCCCACAGCGTCCGGATAGTTTCCGCGGCGGCACGGTCGTCACAGCAGCCCGCGTCGAAGTCCGCATCGATTTTCGCAAACACATCCTTTGCGACCTGATAGCTGCCGCCGCGCGCGAGCTTGTCCATCAGCTCCGCGACCAGCTTGTCGTCGTAATCCGAAGCAAAGAACAGCAGGCGTTCCAGATTGGAGGAGATCAGGATATCCATTGACGGGGAGGTTGTGGTGTAAAAATCCCGATTCCGGTCATACGCGCCGCCTTTTTTGAAAAAGTCGGTCAACACATTGTTGCGGTTGGAGGCGCAGATCAGCTTGTTCACCGGCAGCCCCATCCGCTTTGCAATATACGCTGCCAGGATGTTGCCGAAATTTCCGGTCGGGACGCAGATATTGATCTTTTCGCCCATTTCCACCGCGCCGCCTTTGACCATATCGCAGTAAGCCGACACATAGTAAGCGATCTGCGGTGCCAGACGGCCCCAATTGATCGAATTGGCCGATGACAGCATCATCCCGTCCCGATCAAGCTCCTCGCGCGTTTTTTCATCCGTGAAGATGCGCTTGACCGCGCTCTGCGCGTCATCGAAATTGCCGCGGATGGCAACCACCTCGACGTTTCCGCCCTCCTGCGTGACCATCTGCAGCTTCTGCATGGGGGACACGCCATCCACCGGATAATAAACCATGATTTTGGTTCCCTGCACATCGTGGAACCCATCGAGCGCAGCCTTTCCCGTGTCGCCCGATGTCGCCACTAGGATGCAGGCTGTACGCGTTTCGCCCGTTTTGCGCAGCGAGGCGGTCAACAGATGCGGCAACATCTGCAGCGCCATGTCCTTGAACGCGCAGGTCGGCCCATGCCACAGCTCGAGCATATTCCTGCCCCCGCCGAGCGCCACGACCGGCGCGGTATCCGCGCCGCCGAATTTCTCATCCGCATAGGCCTTGGCCGCGTAGTCCGCAAGCTCCTCTGCCGAAAAATCCGTCAGGAATTTGCCGAGGATGCATGCCGCGCGCCCCTTATAGTCCATGCCCGCCAGCGCTTCCCAGTCCTCCGCGGCAAGTGCCGGAAAGCCGGTTGGGCAGTACAGGCCGCCATCCGACGCGATGCCGTTGGCGATTGCATAGGCTGCGGTCACCCTAGCCGCTTTGTTTCTTGTGCTTACATAATCCATATTGTTAAACCTCCGCAGTTTTTACAACATTTTTTGTACAAACGCAAATGCGTTATCATAAAACAGGCCGTCCACCGTGCTCTGCCGGTACCCCAACGCGAGCATCCGGTCCGCGAGACGGTACAGGTCGCCCAGCCCGTCTATACCGGCCGGCAATTCGTCGCATCCGTCGAAATCACAGCCCAGCGCAACTGTCCGTTCCCCATACAGCCCCAGAAAATGCTCGATATGGTCGATCGCATCCTCGATGGTCGAATCGCTCTGCCGCACCAAAAACGGCGTGTACAGGTTGATGCCGACCAGCCCGCCGCGCCGCGTGATCTCGGCAAACTGCCGGTCGGTCAGATTGCGCGGATGCCGGCACAGCGCGCGCGAATCGCTGTGCGACGCCACAAACGGACCGTCAATCGTCTCGCACACGTCCCAGAAGCCCTGCTCGGACAAATGCGACACGTCAACGATGATCCCCCTGTCCGCACAGCCGCGCACCAGCTCCCGCCCCGCGTTCGTCAACCCCTCCTCCTGATCGAGCGTCGCGGGGCAGCCGAAACGGCTGCGGTAGTTCCACGTCACGGTAAGCAGCCGGACGCCCGCCTCGTAGGCGTTATCCAGCGCGTCCGGACGGTCCGGCAGCAGTTCCGCGCCCTCGATGGACAAAAAGGCTGCGGCCTTGCCGTCCCGCGCCGCCTCCGCCAAATCGTCCGCCGAGCGGCAGAACGACAGCCAATCCGCATTATCCGCGAACTCGCGCCGCGCGGTTTCCAGCATACGTTCCAGGCGGCGGTCCGCCGGCGTGTCAAGCAGGCAGTCCCGCTCCCGCGCCAGCGTCTCCGAAGGCGCCCGCGCCCCGCAAAACAGGGCGAAAAACTGCGCGTAGTGGCGGTATTTCCGTGCGGCGGCGCGGTTCACATGCAGGTCGTTTTCCCGCAGGCGCCTGCCGGTTTCGCAGCACTCGTACAGCGTGTCGCAGTGCAGGTCGAACAGCTTCATACTCACCCTCCAAAGGCGTTTTCCAGATGGTTGATGCGCGGTGGGACTGGCGCGCCCTCCTCGCCATAAACTTCTATCACGTCAAACCGCGGCTGAAGGCCGGACGGATGCGCCTGCAGCCAGGCCTCCGCCGCCGCGATGACGCGCGCCTGCTTGGCTGCGGTCACATGCTCGCGCGCTGCGGCGAAGCGGTCGTTTTTCCGCGTCTTGACCTCGATAAATACAATATATTTCCCATCCCGCGCAATCATGTCGATTTCCCCGAAGCGGGTGCGGAAATTGGTCGCCTCCGTGCGGTAGCCGCGCTGCTCCAAAAAGGCGCGCGCCGCGCGCTCCCCCCACGCGCCTTTCATCGCGGCGCCTCCGGATGCTTTTGGTAAAACTTTCTCAGGAAGGTCCTCCGGTGGATCGGGCATGGCCCGTTGGCAAGCAGCGCCTGGTCGTGCGCCCGTGTCTCATACCCCTTATGCTTTTCAAAACCATATGCCGGATACTGCTCCGCAAACCGGCGCATCAGCCGATCCCTTGTCACCTTGGCGAGAATGGAGGCCGCCGCGACCGATGGGATCTTCGCATCGCCCGCGACCACGCATTCATGCGGCAAGCCGAGCCCCTCGGAGCGGTTGCCATCCACATAGGCGAAGTCGGCTGGACGGGTCAGGCCCTCGACCGCCTGCCGCATCGCGCGATAGGTGGCCTGCAGTATGTTAATCTCGTCGATCGTCTTTTCATCCACCAACGAAACCGACCAAGCGAGCGCGTTCTCCGTAATCACGTCGAACAGCGCTTCCCGCTTTTTCTCGCTGAGCTTTTTCGAGTCGTTCAGCCCTTCGATCTGGACGCCGCCCGGCAGGATAACCGCCGCCGCGCACACCGGCCCCGCGATCGGGCCGCGGCCCGCCTCATCCACGCCGCAGACTGCGGAATAGCCCGCCGCCCATGCCTTTTGCTCAAATTCCCACGTCATCACAACGACCTCTTTTGAATGGATAATGAAAGCTCCCCACGCCGCAGCGCGCATAGAGCAGATAATTCAGATGCCGCGAAGCAACGTCCGAATTATCATAAAAAAGCGGAGAAAAGTGTGTCCTCTGGACGCGCTTTTCGCGGCCCTGGACGCATCCGCGCCGCGCGGTGCGTCCTCCCGAGAATGAAACCGTGGTTTCATTCGGCGCACTCAAGCGTGATCCTCCCCAGCACCCCGCCCCGAAACTCGTCGAGCAGGATACGGGCCATGCGCTCGGTATCGATCTCACCGCCGCGCAGCAGAAAACCGCGCCGCCGGCCCGCCTGCTGAAGCAGGTCATAGCCCAGGGAATCGCTTTCCTCCGGCATCACGACGCCATACCGGCCAGCAATTGCCTGCGGCGCCTGCACCGCGAGCAGCTCCATCAGCCTGCAGCCGAGCGTTTCCACATCCAGGATGTCGTCCTTGATCGCTCCGGTACACGCCAGCAGGATGCCAACCCGCTCATCGTCAAACTTCGGCCACAGGATGCCCGGCGTGTCGAGCAGGTCGATGCCGTTTTCCACACGGAACCACTGGCTGCCGCGCGTCACGCCCGGCTTGTCCGCCGCCTTGGCGGACTTTCGCCCGAGGATGCGGTTTATAAACGTGGACTTGCCCACGTTCGGAATACCAACCACCATCACGCGGACCGCCTTCCCGACCAGCCCCTTCTCATTCCACGCCGCGATCTTGTCCGCGAGCAACAAGCGCACCGCGCCTGCAAACGCCTGCGTCCCCGTCCCCGCGCGGCTGTCGGTTTCAATGACCGCCATGCCCTGCGCGCGGAAATGTTTCGCCCACGCGGCAGTCATCGCCGGATCGGCCAGATCGATCCGGTTCAGCACCATCAGCCTCGGCTTTCCCGCCGCGATTTGATCCATATCGGGATTGCGCGAGACTTGGGGGATGCGCGCGTCGACAACCTCGCACACCGCATCTACCTGCTTGATATATTCCGCCATCTGCCGGCGGGTTTTTGTCATGTGTCCGGGATACCATTGTATATTCATCGCGTTACGCCACCGATCCAAATGCGCTGAACGGGTATACCACGCTCAGCACATGCCCCAGGATATACCGCTCATCCACCATGCCCAGGCTGGACCAACGGCTGTCGGTCGAGTAATTGCGGTTGTCGCCCAGCACATAGATGCAGCCTTCCGGCACGGTCTGCGGATAGGTCATGTCGCCCATTTTCTCCAGCGTGTTAATCTTTTCTGCAATATACGGCTCGTCGAGCGCCTCACCGTTTACCAGCACATCCCCCGTGACCGGATCGATGTCCACCGTATCGCCGCCGGTCGCGATGATGCGCTTGACGATCGGCTGGTCCCCATAAAAGCCCTCCTTGCGCAGCACGACAATGTCACCCTTTTCCGGCGTGTAATTCAGGTTGCTGACCAGCATGATGCTGTGATCCTCCAGCGTCGGGTACATCGATGTCCCGTCCACACCGATCAGGCGCACAAAAAAGGTGAATACGACGACAAAAAATATCAGCACAGTCATCAGGGATTCTCCCCAGCTGAACAGCTCGCTGGAGAAACGACCCTCCGCCTTCTTTTTCTCTTCGGTCTGCGTTTCCTGCATGAATAATTCCTCCAAAAAGATAAACATACGATTTTATTATAGCTATATATCGCCTGCTATGCAAGCCCAAATCCTCCGCGCCTGCGCTTTCAAGGGCTTCTCAGCCGGCTCCGCAGACAGAATACCATCCGCCGCTGATACAAAAACGGGGAGCATGACGCTCCCCGTTTTTGTATTTGGTTGTTCTCAAACCTTCTCGGCAACCTTGGCAGCCTTGCCCACGCGGCCGCGCAGGTAGTACAGCTTGGCGCGGCGGACCTTACCGCTGCGCACAACCTCGAACTTCGCTACGTTCGGGGAGTGTACCGGGAACGTCTTTTCAACGCCTACACCGTAAGAGATGCGGCGCACGGTAACCGTCTGGTTCACACCAGCGTGCTTCTTGGCAATAATGATGCCCTCAAACACCTGAATACGCTCACGGTTGCCTTCCTTGATCTTCGCGTGTACCTTAACGGTATCGCCGATCTTGAGCTCCGGCAGGTCGCTCTTGAGCTGCTGCTCGGACAGTACTTTGACCAGATCCATTTTTCTGTCATCCTTTCGTCTTAGACATTCTTGCCCTATTTTCTGAAAATAAGCAGAGGAATGCCCGTGTTACCGATTAATAATACCACATCGCACCTCCCTTTGCAAGCATTTTTTATTTTTATTTGCACGGTTCCGCCGTGCAGATGTAAAGTTTCCGCTTTCGCTTGGTTTTGCCGCGTCCATCGTGTATACTATTACTATATCCCCAGAGGGAGCAGAAAGGAGCTTACACCTATGTGGGCTTATGAAAGCGTATTCTATCAGATCTATCCGATCGGCTTCTGCGGCGCGCCGCGCGTCAACGATGGCCAAACCGTACCCCGCATCCGGAAAGCCGGCCGCTGGGCGGAGCACATCGCCAAGCTTAGCTGCAACGCCGTATATTTTTCCCCGCTTTTTGAATCCGACAGCCACGGCTACGACACCCGCGATTTCCGCAAGGTGGACTGCCGCCTGGGCACGAACGAGGACTTTGCCTCGGTCTGCACCGCGCTGCACCAGAACGGCATCCGTGTCGTGCTCGACGGCGTGTTCAACCATGTCGGCCGCGGCTTCTGGGCTTTCCGCGACGTGCAGGAGAAAAAATGGGATTCCCCCTATAAGGACTGGTTCCATATTTCATTCGATGGCAATTCGGGCTATAACGACGGTTTCTGGTACGAGGGCTGGGAGGGGCACTATGAGCTGGTCAAGCTCAACCTGAAAAACCCCGCGGTCGTACAGCATATCTTCGGCTGCATCCGGCTTTGGGTAGACGAGTTCGATATCGACGGGCTGCGCCTTGACGTGGCCTACTGCCTGGATAAGGATTTCCTCCGCCAGCTTCGCGCGTTCTGCGACACGCTCAAGCCCGACTTTTTCCTCGTCGGCGAGCTGCTGCACGGCGACTATAACCAGTTCGTGGGAGAGGGCATGTTGCATTCCTGCACCAATTATGAATGCTACAAGGGCCTGTATTCCTCCCTGAACAGCATGAACCTGTTCGAGATCACCCATTCCCTGCTGCGCCAGTTCGGTCCGGAAAACTGGACGCTCTACCGCGGCAAGCATCTGCTGGGGTTTGCGGACAATCACGATGTCACGCGCGCCGCGTCCATCCTGCAGAACCCCAGGCACCTGCCGCTGATTTACGCGCTGCTGTTCGGCATGCCGGGCATCCCTTGCCTCTACTATGGGAGCGAATGGGGTGCCAAGGGCGAAAAGCGCGAGGGCGACGACGCACTGCGTCCCGCGTTCGATGCGCCGGAGTGGAACGAGCTGACCGGCTGGATCACCGCGCTGGCAAAGGCGCACCGCGGCAGCAAGGCGCTGTGTTACGGCGATTTCAGACAGGTCGTCCTGACCAACAGACAGTGCATCTGGGAGCGCGCCTGCGAGGGTGAACGCGTTCTTGTGGCGGTCAACATTGACGACCACCCCTACACCGCGCATTTTGACGCGAAATGCGGGCGGGCGGTCGATCTGATCACCGGCGCGCCGCACGATTTCGGCGGCGGCAGCGAGCTGCCCCCTTATTCGGCGTTTTTCTGGCAGTGCGAGCGATAGCTCCAAACAGGCAAAGGCCGCCGGCGGAACCGGCGGCCTTTTTTTGTCCGCTGCTTAAATGTAATCGATGACCAGCGTATATACCGAATTGTCCGACATCGTCACGGAAAATTCCACATATCCGCTCGAACGGCGGAAGTTCTCGAGCGCGGTTTTGGTAAGGGTCAGGGCTTTATCCGATACTTGGTAGTCCGTCCCCTCCTTCAGCGTCTGCACCGAACTGTTTTTGACTGCGGTGACGTTGCGGACAGTGAGCCGGCTGAGCGGCAGCGCGAAGTCAGGCTCGCTCGGCACATAGGTGTCATATTCCGCCACAAAGATGTTGACGCCCTCGGGTGTGGAATCCTCCACCGTCAGGTTGATCGTCCGCTGTTCCCCGTTCGCCAGGTCCACCGCCACGGTATATGTACCCGCACGCAGTTGGGCCAGCAGGCCGCGCCGCAGCACCAGCGCCCGCGTGGAATTGTTAAACCCATAATCGATGCCTGACAGCCCCAGCACAACGCGCACGATATCGCTTTCCGCGCCGACCCCGTCCAGCTTAACGTTCAGGTCCTTGAAGCCGGACGACTTATAGTACCGGTCGAATACCAGCTCTTCCGCGTCCGCGGTGGCCGAGGAATTGGTTACCGTGACCGCGATGCTCGACCGCTTGCCGTCCGAAAGCGTAAGCACCAGAGTATGGCTGCCCCGCGTCAGCGTGCCGAGATAGGAGGTCAGCAGCCGGATCCCCGAGCCGCTCGTGTTGTAAGCGACCGACGGGGACAGGGTCGCGCCGTCGCATGTCACGGAGGATACCGATTTTCCGGAAGGCAGCGAAATATTTACCCCGCTGCCCAGCGCGGACAGGTCGTTCAGATCGACGCTGATGCTTGCCGGCTCCACGCCCGCCGTGCTTGAAACGCTGACCGACTGCCCGCCGATCGTGGCTGTCACCCCGCGGCCGAGCGTATAGCCGGAAACCGTGACGCTGCTTGCGAAGCTGACCCCGTCCGCATTGATATCCGCCTGATAGACCGAACCATAGCCCGTGATGGACGCGGCCTTATCCGCAGTCAGGTGATAAACCGCTGCGCCCGCAGTTGTGCTGACCGTGGCTTCGTCCTCGAGCGTCAGGTTTGTCACGTTCGCGTCCAACGTCAGCGAGACGCGCTCCCCGCCGTTCACAACAACATCCGCATATCCCTCATACCCCGTGGTTGTCAGCCCTTTTTCATACAGAGTAGCTGCGGTCTGCACCTCGGTCTGCTTGATGTGCGTAGCGCCTGTTGCAGTTACCTGCATCAGGCGCCCCATCGGAGACGAAACAATCATATGGTCGCTCGTCGTATTTACCATTGTAACCGTGCCGCCGGACACGATGATCGAACCGTTGACCGTAACATTGGTCAGCGTCACGGCATCCGAGCCGAGACCCTCGGTGATGTACAGGTCTCCCTGAATCGCCGCATCGGACAGCGTGCAATTTTCCGATATTGTCACATTGGTGGTATCGGTTTTCAGATCCGCGCCGGTGTAAGCCTTGCCGGCCGTGGAAAGCGACGTCCCCAGATAATAATACAGGATCTTCGCGACCTCACCGCGCGACACAACCTTGCCCGGCTTAAACGTGCCGTCGCTGTAGCCCGCGATAAAGCCCTTGTCCGCCGCGGCCTTGATGTATCCCGCGGCCCAGTCGGACACCTGGCTCTTGTCCGTAAACGTCAGGTCGGACGGGGAAACGTTTCCCGGGTCGGCCTTGAACAGACGGCCGATGATGACCGCGGCCTGCTCGCGGGTCACTTTACCCTCCGGCTCCATTTTATTGTTTCCCGTGCCGTTGATGTAACCATACCGCTCCGCTATCTGGATGGTTTCATAATACCAGGCGTTCGACGGGACATCCGTATAGGAAATGGAGGTCGTCTCCGTGAAATGGAACGCTCGGTTGATATACCGCATAAACTCCGCGCGTGTCATATCGCGGTCGGGCTCATAATTGCCTGTTGTCGCGCTGGGATTGATCACGCCCTCGCGGTCAAGATATTCGATGTAGCTTTTTGCCCAATGCGACTCGATATCGGACGCTGCGAGAGCCGTTGGGAGCATCGCGACCAGCATGGCCGCGCTCAGCAGAAAAGACAACCATCGTTTTTTCATATCTAAACACCCCTTATTGCTGTTGTCATCAGTGTACCATACCGAGGCGGTTTTGACAACAGGCATTCTCTTCATACCGTTTTAACAAAATTGATAAACAGCCTTCCCTTGCGGCTGGTGCCGCCGAACGCCTCGATCCGCGCGCGTCCTAGGCCGCGCACGGTCAGCCGGTCGCCCTCGTCCACCTGACGCTCCGGCTTGAGGCAGGGCATGTGGTTCAGGAACACCAGCCCTTTCTCAATCCGCGCCTGCGCCTCTGCCCGCGGCAAGCCAAACACCAGCGCCACCACGCTGTCCAGCCGCGGCGACGCGACCGATCCGCTTCCGCTTTTTTCGACGACGGAAGCCGCCTTGAGGTTCCCGATTACCTCCCTGGTAAGCGAAATTTGTTTTCTGCCAGCCTTGGAAAAATGCAGCAGAATGAAATCCGCCATTTCCTCCAGCACCAGGATGTCCGCCCCTTCGTCATGTACCAGAATATCGCCGACGACCGCCCGCTCGATCTGCAGCCCCATGAGCGCGCCCAGATAGTCGCGGTGGGTCAGCGCATCCTCTTTGCGCTTGTGCGCGCGCAGCAGCGCGAGCGGCGCGGCCTGTCTGGCGCCGTCCCCATCCAGATAGTCCGGATAAAACAGGTATACGCCCCGCTCGGCGTCCTCATAACCGCCCCAAAACAGCGCATGCCCCGCCGCACCACTCAGCCGCACCGCCTCCGCGCAGATCGCGCGCTCGTTCGGGTCAAGGAATTTGGTATGCGTCAGATAGCCGCGCGACACGCAGGTCTGCTCCTTGTCCAGCAGCCCCGCGAGCAACAGCCGTTCTTCGTTCGACCGCGCGAGCGCGGCCAGTATCTCCTGTTTGCTCTTCACATTATGCCCTCTCTTACTTTTCCTAAGCTATTTTCTATTGTACTCTTTCCCCTTTTCGTTTACAATAGAAAGGAACGCGTGTCCCGCATAAAAAGCGGACGGCACAATATAGAACATGACTCATCAGGTACAGGGGGATGATTCGGTTGGCAGTCAAGGACGCGGTGCTGCGGGCGCTGGAACAGGCGCGGGGAGAACGTCTGTCGGGCGGTATGCTCGCGGAGCGGCTGGGCGTGTCGCGCGCGGCGGTACACAAGGCGATCGGCGTGCTGCGCAGCGAAGGGCTTGCAATCGACGGGGTCCCCGGCGAAGGCTACCGCCTTGCGCCGGATGACGACAGCCTGACCGCAGCCGGCGTCCAAGCTCTGCTGGACACGGATTTTGTCGGACGCGACATGCTGGTCGTCCCCTCGCTCACCTCTACCAACACCGTGCTCAAGGAACGGTACCTCCACCGTCCGCACGGCTTCACCCTGCTTGCCGAGGCGCAGACCGGCGGACGCGGGCGGCTGGGACGCTCATTCTCCGCCCCCGCGGGTACCGGCGTATACCAGACCATCCTGCTGCATCCCTCGCTCCCGCTGTCGCATATCCAGTTCGTCACCATAGCGGCCGCGGTCGCGGTGGCCGAAGCGATCGAGCGCACCGCCGACTTCTGTCCGCAGATCAAATGGGTTAACGACGTCCTGATGCATGGGCGTAAGCTGTGCGGCATCCTGACCGAAGCCACTATCGAAGGCGAGACGGGTACGGTCAGCTCGCTGGTCGTGGGCATCGGGGTAAACCTGCGCCCCAATCCGGCCTGGCCGGAGGAGGTGCGACAGGTGGCGGGCGCCCTGAGCGAATTCGGCGCAGTTCCGCGCCGCGCCGCCTTTGCGGCGGCGGTGTTGTCCCGCTTCGAACGCGCCTACGCCCTGCTGGAGAGCGGCCGCGAGGCTGAGCTGCTTGACCGGTACCGGAGCCGACTGTGCTGCATCGGCAGACCGGTCACCGTCATCACCCCCGCCGGAAAGTACCAGGCCGACTGCACCGGTCTTGACGGAAACGGACATCTGCTCGTCCGTGACGCGCAGGGCGCCGTGCGCACGCTGTCCTCGGGTGAGATCAGCATCCGCCTGTAACCCCTGCCTATTTGATCGATAAAAAGGAGTATCCGCCATGTTTCAAACCGCCGCGGGCGTTACCGTCCCCTTCCCCGAAAAGCTGTCCGAGCAATACCAGCGGAACGGCGACACCCTGACCTGCAACCTCAGCTTTGAAAAGCTGCCTGATTTTGTCCGCTCGTTTTATGCGGAGCTGGAGGAGCCGCTGTTCCTCGCCATCCATCCGGACGCGGAATCCGACGAGGTGTGGTATCTGGACGGCATGACCAAAAAGCAGCTCACCCTGATCCTGGACGGATACGGAGAGCTGCTCTATCAGGATGGGCTTTCCGCGTTCGCTATTGGCTCGCTCGCAACCGAGGAGGAGCTTTTCGTGCAGAAATACAAGGTTCTGTCTCTTTACAGCCCGCGAAACGGCCGCTTTGAAGCGCTGCTCGAGCAGTTCGGCGCCGTTCCGACCGCGCACCTTGTCACCGCGTGGGATACGTTCTCGGCCGAGTACCCGGGGTCTGCCTCGCGCCTGGAAATCGCGGGCCAGACGGTTCCGGACATGATAAAGGAGCTGCAAAAAATCGGCATGTATAAAGGCTGACGCTATGCGTCAGCCTTTTATTATTGGCTTTAGAAAAACAGCCTGACCTCCGCGCGGCGTTTGTAGCCCTCCTCCAACTCGGTCTTATGGTATAAGTAACCGGCGTCGTCATAATATTTCGCGCCCTGCGGGCATTTTTTGACGCAGGCGCCGCATTTAATGCAGATGCCCGTGTATTCCCGCACGTTTTCCGGATTGATCGACCCCATCGGGCATACCGCGGCGCAAATTCCGCACTGGTCGCAGGCTTCGCCGGTCAGCGGCTTTACCTTTCGGATGTCCACCGGATTGCCCGCGCGGTCGCGCGGCTGGTAATAGGTACGCGCCTCCCGCGCGCGGCCCGGCACTTCGACCGGAGGCGTCTGCCCATCCACCCCGGCCAGCCGCGCGGCCGCCTGTCCGGCAAATTGCGCCGCAAGCAGCAGGTCGTCCACATCCGGACGTCCCGCCGCCAGCGTTTTCGAAAAGGAATGCTCCCCAACGAACGCCGCCCCCGCAAACGGGCGGAAACCGTTATCCGTCAAAATATCGCGCAACTCGATCAGCGCGTCGTCAAACGCGCGGTTGCCGAATGTCACGACCGGAATTGCCGCCGCGCCGCCGCCCTTTACCGTTTCCAGGTATTTGAGCAGTACGTTCGGCACGCGCCCCGCATAGGTGGGCGTACCGAAAACGACCACGTCCCCCGCCGCGAACTCCGGCGCGGTCCGCCGCGCCGCCGGCAGCGTAAAATCATATGTCTCCACAGCAAGCCCCAGCTCTGCCGCGAGCCGGTCCGCTATCGCGGATACGACGATTTTTGTCGTCCCCGTCGCGCTCCAATACATCTTCCATACCCGTTCCGTTTTCATACTTTGTCCCTCCTTGTCTCTTTTGCGGTCGCTGTAACGCCCGGATCAGTCAAAAAACTTCCCCTTAAAGAAATTCTCATTCCCGAGCTTTTCCGCTGTCAGCCGAAACAGCACGCAGCCGTCCGGACACACAATATCCTTGGTATATCTGCCGCTACCGCCGATATTCTCCAAATCGCCTCCGCTCCTGACCGCCTCCATGATTGGGAACAGCATCATCATGGTTTTGGAACAGATTCCCTGCCCCTGCCCGTTTACAGGGCAGCCATAGGTGCAGGTGTACTTGTCCCCGACCTCCTCGCCGTTCCTGCAGTACCGCTCCGTATGGTCGCCGCGCAGGAATCCGGTTACCTCGATCTCAAACGCATACTCCTCGTCATACCATTTCTTCATATCCGATTCTCCTCCGTACGCGGCCTTTCGGTTTGCCCGCTTTGTTTCTATTATACCACAGCGGCCCGCACTTTTTTTGCCTGAGTCGGCCGCTAAGTGCCGCTGATGGTATACTGATGTATTTAATGTGTGTTTCACGGCTATTATATCACAGCGGCCCATCGGCGGACAATCGCCATTTCCGCGCCTTTCCTCCGCGCGGGCTATAGAAAGCAAACGAAAAAACGACCGCTTTAAGCGGTCGTTTTTTTGTTTCGTGGAAACGGGCTGCCAGCGCCCCCCGCTTTCCCGCGTCAGATTTCCATAATAATCGGCAGCACCATCGGGCTGCGCTTTGTCTTTTTAAACAGGTAATCGCTCACATCGCCCTTGATCGCGGACTTGAGACTGTTCCAATCGCGCAGATTCTCCGCCGCGCAGCGGTCGAGCGCCATCTGGGATATATTGCGCAGCTCCTCCATCAGATCCTCGGCTTCCTTTACATACACAAAGCCGCGGGATACGATATCCGGCCCTGCAATGACCACGCCCGTTGTTGCGTCTACCGTCACAACGACGACCAGCAGGCCGTCCTCAGAGAGATGCTTGCGGTCGCGCAGCACCGCCGTGCCAACGTCGCCGATACCAAGGCCGTCCACCAGCAGGCGTCCTGCAGGCACGGGATTGCCCAAACGCGCGGAATTCTCGCTGATTTCGACCGGCCGGCCGATCTCGGTAATGAGGATGTTCTTCGGGTTGACGCCCATTTCGCGCGCCAGCCCTGCATGCTGCATCAGCATGCGGTATTCGCCGTGTACGGGGATGAAGTACTTCGGCTTGCACAGGCCCAGCATCAGCTTGAGGTCCTCCTGGCACGCATGGCCGGAAACATGGATCGCGGCTGAACGGTCATAAATGACCTCCGCACCCTGCTTATACAGCTCATTGACCATATTGTTGATCGACTTCTCATTGCCCGGGATGGCGGAAGCAGCGATCAGGATACGGTCGCCTGTGTTGACCTCGACCTGCTTATGGCTGCCGTATGCCATGCGGTACAGGGCGGACATGGTCTCGCCCTGCGAGCCGGTCGAAACGATAATCAACCGGCTGCGCGGATAGCGCTTGATCTCGGCAATATCAATCATCACCTTGCCGGAGTCCTTCAGGTACCCCAGTTCGGTCGCAACCTTGGATATCTTCTCCATGCTGCGCCCGCAGACCGCGACCTTGCGCCCTGCTTTGGCTGCAATGTCGAGTATCTGCTGCAAACGGGACACATTGGAGGCGAACGTCGCGATGATGATACGCTGGTCACTTTCCGTGATAAACTTCTCCAGCGACTTGCCGACGATCTTTTCACTCGGCGTATAGCCCGGCCGCTCGACGTTGGTCGAATCGCTCATCAGTGCCAGGATACCCTTTTTCCCCAGTTCGCCGATGCGCACCAGGTCGATCATCTCACCAGAAACCGGCGTCAGGTCGATCTTGAAGTCGCCTGTGTGCAGGATCGTCCCCAGCGGCGTGGTGATAGCCAGCGCGACCGAATCCGCGATCGAGTGATTGGTATGAATGAATTCCACCCTGAAGCACCCGAGTTTGATCGAATCGCCCGCCCGCACATGGTTGAGCTTCACCTTCTGCGGCATCTTATGCTCGGAGAGCTTGGTCTCGATGATGCCGCAGGTCAGCCGAGTCGCATAGATCGGCGCGTTGCATTCGCGCAGCACATATGGGATCGCGCCGATGTGATCCTCATGACCGTGCGTGATGACATAGCCGCGCAGCTTGTTCAGGTTGCGCTTGAGGTAGGTCGTATCCGGTATGACCAGATCCACGCCCAGCATGTCGTCGTCCGGAAACGCGACACCGCAGTCCACCACAACGATATCGTTCCCGTATTCGATCACGGTCATGTTCTTGCCGATCTCGTTGAGGCCGCCCAGCGGTATGATTTTCAGTTTTTCTTTCATAATATCGATATCACTTTCCTTTTTTCATCAGATTTTTTTCTTTTGTGTTGACACGGGTTCCTGCCCGTTCTTTTCAAAAGGCATCCCTGTTATCCCGTTTTTGGATGCCTTTACCTCAAAAAAACAGTGACGACGCGGTCCGGTTTCGCCGCGGAAAAAGCGGCGCATCCCCACGCGGAGCGCAAACACTTATTATTAGAATACCATAGTGCGGCACGCCTGTAAAGCAATTTTTATCCGCATCGTCTTACCATATCCTATAGTATCCACAGCCCCGCACCGCTTATACCGCAGATCTTCGTAAATTTGACCAATCCCCGCGTGTCCCCGCCGCCGTTTCCGCGGCCTGCCGCCCGTTCCGGTTTGCGCAGACGCTTCCCGCCGCAAAGAACGCTTTCCTGCATATTGGATTTTGGGGAAGACGCCGTACCGTATATCTTGTTTGTAACCCTTTGGACATACACAATCCCTATGGTCTTCTTGTCAAATATGCTGATTTTTTTAGAACACTATACAGACTTATATGCTCTATACGCAATGTATTGGTCATTTTGCACAGAATTCAAAAAAAGGCTTTGACAAATCCGCGAAAATGCAGTATCATGAGGTTACAGATCGGAAACAGATCGAAAACAAAACAGTAACAACCTGAAAACAAATCGGTAACACCGAGCCGCAGTCCTGCGGGTTTTCACGACGATTTTTTAGGAGTGTAACACAAATGTCTATTTCCCTGCGAAAGCATATGGCCAAACTCCTCGCGGCGACACTCGCTGTCAGCGCGATGGCAACGGCCAGCGCTGCTGCTCTGGATCAGCCAGTTGCGGTACTCTCTTCCAATCTCAATTCCTCGGTCGGCACGGTCCTGACCGCAGACGAAATCAAGACCGCCGAGCAGTCCCTTGCCGAAGCAACGGCCAAGGCAAAAGCGGAAGCGGAGGCAAAGGCCAAGGCGGAAGCCGCGGCAGCCAAGGCTGCTGCGGAGAAATCCGAGTACAACAGCCTGCTGACCGCGCCGGTTTCGACCAAGACGGTAGCCTACTCGTCCTCCCTGCTCGCCAGCGACGCGATCAAGAGCAACGCCACCTCGCTGGGCAATTACAAGCTGACGTTCTACTGCCCGTGCGCGGTTTGCAACGGCACCTCGAGCGGCAAGACCGCTTCCGGTACGATCGCGGCCGAGGGCCGCACGATCGCGGTGGATTCCTCGGTCATTCCGCTGGGCAGCCGCGTTTATATTGAGGGCTATGGCGTGTTTATCGCAGAGGATACCGGCGGCGCAATCAAAAATAACAAGATCGACGTATTTGTTTCTTCCCATGACCGTGCTTACGATCTTGGCGTACAATATGCAAACGTTTATCTTCTCGGCTAAGTGTTTTTTCAAAAGGGCTATGCTTGCATAGTCCTTTTTCTTTTGCTATGATAGGGTTGTTAAGGAAGTGACGACTATGAATGCTGCCGAACGGCGTATCAAAATCACCCATCTGCTCGCGCAGTCCGACGGACCGGTTTCCGCAACCGCGCTGGCCGCTCAGTGCGGCGTCAGCCGCCAGATCATCGTGGGCGACGTGGCCCTGCTGCGCGCGGGCGGCCTGGCGGTGCTCGCCACGCCGCGCGGCTACATCCTGGAAAACCCCGCCGCGCCGGTCTACGCGGAACGCCGTGTCGTCTGCCATCATGGGGACGAGCGCCTGCGTGAAGAGCTGTATACGGTCGTCGATCTGGGTGGCGCGCTGATCGACGTGACCGTCGAGCATCCGGTTTATGGCCAGATCTGCGCGCCGCTGCACATTTTCTCCCGCTTTGACGCGGACGCGTTCTGCAAAAAAATACAAAACCCCGGCACCCGTCCGCTCTGCGACCTGACGGGAGGCATCCATCTGCATACGCTACGCGCCGCGGACGAGGCAACCCTCAGCCGCGTCGTGCGGGGGCTGAAGGACGGGGGCTTTCTGCTCACCGAGGAGCGGTAGTATCGGCCTGCTTCCGCCGTCGCTTTGAACGCACAAAGGGCAGGGCGCTCACGCGCCCTGCCCTTTTTCGTCCTCCTCCCTGCTCTGCGCGCGATAGGCCGCGATCTGCGCTTCGTCCAAGACCTCCAAGTCGCGCACTCCCGCGCGCCCCTCCACATGGTGACGGAACTCATGCCGCAGCACCTTGCGCATCTCCTCGGTCAGCGCGGCTTCATCCAGGCCGCGGAACACCCGCCTGAATGAGCCGTAAAACATCACGATATATTTCCCCATGGCTGGATCGACACGGTATTCCCCCATGATATACAGGTCGCCATGCTCGTCCGCTGGGTGCAGCGGGTGTCCGGTATCTACCAAGATGCCGCCGTTCAGCTCCTCATAAAACTGCTCCGGCAGCTCCTCCGCCAGCGCCTCCAGTATTTCTTCAAATCGGTCAATGGAAATCATGCTATCTTCCTTTCGCCTTTACTATACCATATCCGGCGCCGTTTCGGCAAGCACGCATTTTATTTTACATATGTCTTGACATATGTTCCACATTGCAGTATACTTTTGACCGTTGATAAAAGATCGGAAAGGAATAGAACAACCATGACAAAAAGCAAAAGTCTGTACCATCTGGTGCTTGCCGGCGTCCTCTGCGCGATCGGCATTATTATCCCCATGTTTTCTCCCATTAAAATCCGCATCGACCCCATGAGCTTTACCTTGGCGAGCCATGTCGCGGTCTTTCTGGCCATGTTCATCTCCCCCGCAGTCGGTGCAGCCGTCGCGCTGGGTACGACGCTCGGCTTTTTCCTCGGCGGTTTTTCGCTTCCCATTGTCCTGCGCGCGCTGTCCCATATCATATTCGTCGCCCTTGGCGCCATTTACCTCCAGCGGCATCCAGAGCTTCTGGATTTCCGGCAGGCGACCTCCAACCGTGGTCTCCGGCTGCTCAGCCTCGGCTGCTGGACAAGCGTTGTCCATGCCGTCTGTGAAGCGCTGATCGTCATTCCGTTTTATGCGGCCATGGCGATGCCGATGCAGGAGATGCTGCGGCTGATCGTCCTGCTGGTCGGCGTGGGCTCGTTTGTGCATTCCATGATCGATTACGCGATCTCGCTGCTGATCTGGAAGCCGGTCAGCGGCACGATGCGTAAAGCCAAAACGGTATGACGCAAAAGCGCCGGTGCGTATTGCACCGGCGCTTTTGCCATTCACGGCAGCTCGCAGCCGCCCCATTCGACCACAGTGAAGCCATCCCGCTCAAATTGCGCAAAGGTCTGCGGCGTAATCTCCTGCGGCGCCTCCAGCGGCTTCCAGGCCATGAATACGCGCAGCACGCTGTCCGGCTCCGGTTCGATGGTCAGCCTTGCCGTCTCGGTATACCGGTCGGACTGGAACGAGATCAGGTTATAGGCATTCCCCTGCATCCTCGGCAGCCAGTACACGATAAATTCATTGTACTCCCGCGGCGTCAGACCGATCTCCGCCAGCGTCCCCTGCAGGAATGCCGCCGTGTCCTTCCCGGCTACGCAGAACCCTTCGGAAAAGTCGTATTCCGTATCCGAGGAACCCTCCCAGAACAGGTACGAGTACTCCTTTCCTTCCGCATCGACCAGCGTGCCGTCCGGATGGGCGGTCACAGCCCAGCCATCCTCATACGCCGGATAGGTGACGGTCAATTCACCGTTGTAAACCAACTGAGCCAGTACCTCCGTGACTTCCTCCGGATAGAGGTAAATCACCGGCTTGGCAGCTGTCTGATCTCCGCAGCCCGGCAGCAGCATCACCAGCATGGCAGCCAGCCCGCCTGTGAGCAATCGCTTCATTGTCATTCCCTCCTTTTACCTGTTCTGACGTTCGCGCAGCGGTTTTGTTCCGCGCTATAGGAAAGGCCGTATCCGAATGGATACGGCCTTTCCTCCCTCTCTTTTCCTCTATTCCCCATGAAGAAACGAGCTTATTTTTTCAACCGGTTGACATACTCCAGAATAATATCCACAGAATGCTCCACACCCAGCCGGCCGGCGTTGATGCACATATCGTAATGGTCACACTTGCCCCATACCTTTCCGGTATAGTAGTTGTAATAGGTAGAGCGCTGCTTATCCATTTTTTCCAACGCCGCCTGCGGCGTCTTGCCCTCGATCTCATAGTCCCCGCAGCTCTGGATCCGCTTAATGCGATCCTCGATCGAGCCGTGGATAAAGAAATCGAACTTGTTCGGGAAGTCCCGCAGCACATGGTCGGCGCAGCGGCCGACGACCACGCAGGGCGCGTCCTCCGCAATCTCACGGATCACATTCGCCTGTGCCAGATAAAGCTGGTCGGTCAGGCTCATGCCGTTCAGCCCGACCGAGCCGAACATGGTCAGCGAGTACAGGAAGCTGTTTGTCGCCCGTTTATCCAACTGTTCAAACAGCTTTTCATCAAAGCCGGTCTTTTTGGCCGCCCGCGTGATCAGCTCGCGGTCATAAAAGGAAATGCCAAGGCGGAGCGCGAGTTTCTGGCCGATTTCACGGCCGCCTGTGCCGTATTCACGGCCGATGGTGATGATTAAGTTGTTATTCATAACGCACCCTCCTCACTGTTACGAAATTATACAAATTGCATAATTCTTTGTATGTTCAGTATGCACCATTTCGTGATTTTTGTCAAGTAAAAATCTGATGTTTTTTTGAATTGCGAGAAATCGTTGACAATTACTTTCTCCCCGTGCAAAATAAAGGCAAGAAGATAGCCGCGGCTTTTATTGTTTTTTCATAAAAAAGGAGGCTTGTTATGGCGCAGACCTGGCTTGGCATCAGTTCCTTTACCTATCCGTTTTTATCCGGCGTCAATCCCGCGCAGCGGCCGGCGCAGCCGCTCACGCCGCTCGGCCTGATCGACAAGGCGGTCGCGCTCGACGTGGGCTGCGTGCAGTATTCGCACAACCTGCCGTTTGACGATTTCAGCGACGCCACCCTGGACGAGATCCGCGTCTATGCGCAGGAGCGCGGCATCCTGCTCGAGGCCGGCATGAAGGGCATGACGCCCGCGCGGCTCGAACGGTATATCGATATATCCGCCCGTCTGGGCGTCAGCATGCTGCGCGGCATCACGGACGCCGCAGGCTACGAGCCGCCGATGGAGGAAACCATCCGCGTCGTGCGCGGCGTCCTGCCCCGTCTCGAGCGGCACGGCCTGACGCTCGGCATTGAGAACCATGACCGTTTCCTCGCGCACGAATACGCCGAAATGATCGCGCAGATCGGCCATCCGCTCGTCGGCCTGGTCGTGGACAGCACGAATTCGCTCTCCACTGAGGAGCCGATCGACGAGGTATTGCAGTATATGGCGCCGTACTGCGTCTGTTTCCATGTCAAGGATTACACGATCCAGCGCAGCAATTCCGGCGTCGGGCTGGCCATCACGGGCATGCCCGCCGGGCAGGGGCGTCAGCCCATCCCCAAAATACTCGACTACCTGAAGCGGGAGGCGCCCCGCGATTTCAGCACGGTGCTGGAAAGCTGGATGGCGTGCTGCCCCACGCTGGAACAGACCCTTTCGCAGGAGGAGGATTGGGCGGAACAGAGCGTGGCATATCTCAGGCAGCTTATCCCCGCGCGTCCTCCCTACAGCGGACAGCCGTAACAGAAAAAAGCCGCAGGAGCGCGTCCTGCGGCTTTTCTGTTTTTATCGGATCAACATGGGGCCTACCTCGTTGATATTCCCCGCGCCCATGGTAATCACCAGGTCGTTCGGCCCTGCCTCGCGGCGCAGATAGGCCGCGATCTCCGCAAAGCTGTCAAAGGCTACCGCCCCCGGCACTTCTTCCGCCAAGTCGCTCGCGTACACCCCGACCGTATTCTGCTCCCGCGCCGCGTAGATCGGCGCAAGCACGGCCTGGTCGCACAGCTTCAACGCCTCCACGAATTCAGGGAACAGCGCCTTGGTGCGGGTATAGGTATGCGGCTGGAACGCGCACAGGATACGGTCGAACCGCATCTCTCTGGCGGTCGTCAGGGTCGCTTTCATCTCATTGGGGTGATGGGCGTAGTCGTCCACCACAGTCGCGCCGCACGGCATTTTGCCAATCAACTGGAACCGGCGGGACGAGCCGGTGAACTGGTTCAGTCCGCGTTCCGCCGCCGCGCCCGATACGCCCAAAAACTCCGCCGCCGCGCAGCACGCCAAGGCGTTGAGCATATTGTGCCGCCCGGGAACGGACAGCCTGACCCGTGCATACGGCTTGCCGCCGATCAGGACGGTAAACTGGTAATATCCGTTCACATCCCGCACGTCTTCGGCGCGCACGTCCGCGTCCGGCGCCATGCCGAACGTACGGATACGCCGGTCCAGTCCCGCGACACTCCGCATGGCGTTGGGATCGTCCCCGTTGGCGACCACCAGCCCATTCATCGGCGTCAGCTCGACAAACGCGCGGAACGAGTGGATGATATCATTGATATCCTTGAAAAAGTCAAGGTGGTCCTCCTCCACATTGAGTACCACCGCGACGGTCGGCGCGAATTTGAGGAAGGAATTGCAGTATTCGCAGCTTTCCGCCACAAAGCAGCCCTTGCCGCCGATGCGCAGCGTGCCGCCGATCGCGGGCAGGTTGCTACCGACCATGACCGTCGGGTCCAGGCCGGCCTCCATGGTGATCAGCGCCATCATGGAGGTCGAGGTCGTCTTGCCGTGCGTGCCGGCCAGGCAGACCACATTATCGTAATCCCGCATCAGGTGGCCCCAGGCCTCCGCGCGTTCCATCACCGGTATGCCCAGCTCATGCGCGCGGACGACCTCCGGATTATCGTCATGTACCGCGGCAGTGCGGACGACGAGCGAAGCGCCCTGCACATTTTCCGCCTTATGCTCATAGCTGATTTTTGCGCCCCGCGCCTTCAGGCGCGCGGTAACGTCAGTCCCCAGCCGGTCCGAGCCGGTGACCGGCACCCCTTTTGACAGCAGCAGCTCGGCCAGCGAATTCATGGATACGCCGCCAATGCCAATCAGATGGATGGTTTCCTTATTTTCAATATAGGGCTTGATTGAAAGGGCCATATTCCCCTAAGCCTCCTGCTATAATCTTCAGTCTTCGGGCGAAACCGCGGTTCCAGCCGAGAGGGCTTTGCCTGTACTGCTATTCTTGCCAGACAAGGTATATTATAGTACAAACCTGTCAAAATATAAATAGGCAAACAGACAAAATTAAAACGACCAATCAGAAAAAAGGAGTACACTATGGAAATCACAGACATCAAATTCCGCCATGTGGAAGAATACGGCCGCCTGAAGGCGCTGGTATCCGTCACTTTCGACGATATGTTCGCCGTGCATGACATCAAGATCATCGACGGACATGACCGGCTGTTCCTCGCCATGCCGTCCCGCCGGATGCCGGACGGGCGCTTCCGCGATATCGCGCATCCGGTCGGCAACGCGCTGCGCGACGAGCTGGAGCACAGGGTGCTGGACGCCTATAAGGCGGCGTTTATACAGTAATTTGCTTTTTTTCCTGTTTTGATGTACAATAACTCTTATACAAGGAGAGGTACCGGTATGAGAGTATTGATTTTATCTGTCACAGCAGGCTTTGGACACCATGCGACCGCAAAGGCCGTGGGCGACATGCTGACCAGCAAGGGCGCCGATGTGCATACGCTGGACGTTTACGCCTACATCAGCAACCTGATCAGGGCAACCATTGACAAGGGCTACCTGTTTTCCTCCAAGCACATGCAGACGCTGTACCGTCTGGTCTATCAGCTTGCGGAAAACGGCGGCGCGGGCTATTTCACCGCTGGCCCCAGCATTATCAACATCATCAATGCCCTCGGGGCGTCCAAGTTCGCCAGGGTGATTGCGGGCTACGCGCCCGATGTAATCCTCTGCACGCACGTTTTCGCCGCGCAGATGGTGGATGAGCTGAAAAAGCGAAAAAAGCTTGACGATATCAAAACCATCGGCATCGTGACCGACTACACCCTGCATCCCTACTGGGAAGACGTGCCGCATGTACAGTATATTGTAACGGCAAGCGAACTGCTCACCTTCCGCTGCGTCAAGCGCGGCATACCCGAGCGCCGTATCCTGCCGTTCGGCATACCGGTGCATCCGAAATTCAACCAAAAGCTGTCGCGGGCGGACGCTGCGGCGCAGCTCGGCATTGACCCGCAGCAGCGCACGCTCCTGCTCATGGGCGGTAGCATGGGCTATGCCGACCATGTAAAAACGCTGGAAAAGCTGACCGCGCTCGGCTTCCCGCTGCAGCTTCTTGTGGTCTGCGGCAACAACAAAAAGCAGTTTCTACAGGTTGAACAGTTCGCCTCCCGCTATCAGGGCGACTGTGTGATCAAGCCATACGGCTTTGTCCACAACGTAGAGGTAATGATGAGCGCTGCGGACTGCATCGTTTCCAAGCCCGGCGGCCTGACGGTATCCGAGGCGCTTGCCAAAAACCTGCCCATGCTGCTTGTCGACCCGATCCCCGGCCATGAGGAGCGCAACGTGGAGTTCCTGGTCAACAACGGGATGGCGGCGCAGATCACCAAGCATTTCCCGATCGACGAGGCCGTGTACGAGCTGTTCCGCAACCCCGCCCGTCTGGCGACCGTGCGCCAGACCATGCAGGCGGTCGCCCATCCGGATGCAACCGAACGGCTCGCGGATTTTGTATTGCAATGGAATGAACCATCAAACGCATGCTGAAAAGCATGCGTTTTTTATCCCCTGGCCGACTGCAGCATGGGGGAAAGGATATGTTCCATCAGCGCGATCAACTCATTTTTCGGCAGCGGCTGCGATTCCGCGACCCACCGTTCGAGCATCCCTACCACGCCGGTCGCAATAAAGCGCGCGACGTAAACATCCTCCACGCCCCTGCACGGCACGGACTCCATGCGGCATTCCTCAATCACATGGATCAGCTTTTTGCTGAACCCCTCCGCTCCGCTCACACGGACCAGCGTGGTCACAATCTCCCGATTCTCCTCCAGATAATCCACCGCGCGCATGAGCACCGGATGCAGGGAGCCGCCGCCGTTCAAATGGATATCGTCGATCATTCCGCGAAAGTCCGCGATCATTTCGCTTTCTATTTTTTCACGCAGATCGTAAACATCCCGATAATGCGCATAAAATGTTCCGCGGTTGATATCCGCTTCCCGCACCACATCGGTCACGGTGATGCTCTGAAAATCCTTTTGCTGCATCAGCCTTGTCAATGCCTGCCGCAGCAGCTTTTTCGTGCGCCTGATGCGTTTGTCCTCCCGCTCCTCCATCAGGACTCCCTCCTGTCCATTACTCCAAAGATAACATACATTAAAATATATTTTGTTTATTATCATTCATTATGAATAGATTTGATTATTGTGTATGTTATCCTTATGTACTATACTATAACATGAAAAGAAATCGTACGCAATGTCTATTTTCAAGAAAGATGGTGTTTTTCTTTGTGAAACGAAAGGGACATAGTCCTGTTGACCTGATCATTCACAGCCGCAGGCTGATCGAAAAAGTGTTTACCGTACTTATCATTTTCAGTTTGATCTGTATCCCAATGGTCGGCGTTAACTACGACCTGACAAAATACCTGCCGGATTCCAGTCCATCCGCGCAGGCGCTCGATATCATGGAGGACGAATTCACCTATCCCGGCATGGGGCGCGTCATGCTGGAGGATGTCACGCTGTACGAGGCGAAAAACGTCAAGGACCGCATCGCCGATGTAGAGGGCGTCGATATGGTCATGTGGTGCGATCTGGAGACCAACATCTACGGTTCCAGCGCATTTATCGACTACACGGACATCGAGGATTACTACAAGGACGGAAAGGCCTATATGGACGTCATCTTTTTGGAGAAGGATTCGTCCAGCCGGACGCACAAGGCGGTTCGGGAGATCGAGCAGATCGTCGGGGACCGCGGCCTGGTGGCCGGTTCAGCGGTGTCAGACACCAACCTCGGCCCCACGATCAACGCGGAGGTCGCGCGCGTGATGGTGCTTGCGGTCATCATCATCTATCTGATCCTGACGCTCACCACAACCTCCTGGTTTGAGCCTGTGCTGTTCCTTTCGGTGCTTGGCATCGCCATTATCATCAACATGGGCTCCAACATCATATTCGGCGAGATCTCATTCCTATCCAACGCGGTGGGCGCGGTCCTACAGCTCGCCTGTTCGATGGACTACTCCATTTTCCTACTGCATGCGTTCACCGAGGAACGGGCCAACGGCGCCGAACCCGAGCAGGCCATGGCCAACGCGCTGCGCTCGGCCGTTTCCTCGATCGGCGCCTCCGGCGCGACAACCATCGTCGGCTTTGCCGCCATGGTGCTGATGAACTTCGGCATCGGTCCGGATATGGGGCTGGTGCTGGCAAAAGGCATCGCGCTGAGCCTTGTCACCGTGCTGCTGCTGATGCCCGCGCTGATCCTGCGCAGCCAGAATATCGTAGCGAAGACCCAACACCGGCCGTTCGTCCCCAAGCAGTGGCGCGGCTTCGGGGAGTTTGTGTACAAAGTCCGCAAGCCGATCCTGATCGTGGTGATGGTACTGATCGTCCCCTGCTATGTCGCGCAGGGCATGGCCGATTTCACCTATGGCAATGAGGCGGTCGCCAACTCCCCCGGCACGCCGGTCTATGAGGCTGAGCAACGGATGAACGCGGAATTCGGACAGAGCAATATGATGCTCGCCCTGATCCCGCTGGACAGCAACGTCACGGAAAAGGCCATGAGCGAGGAACTGGACAGCCTGCCCTATGTCAAATATTCTCTCGGCCTGGCTTCGGTCCTGCCCTCCGGCATACCGGAGGATTTTTTGCCGGAGAGCATCACCGGCATCCTGCACTCCGAGCACTGGGCGCGCGTAATCATCAACGTCCGTTCCGCCGGCGAAAGCGACGCGGCGTTCCGATATGCGGATGAGATCCGCGCCGTCATCGACCGGTATTATCCGGATGAGCAGACCTATCTGGTCGGCGTAACTCCCTCTACACAGGATATCAAGGAAATCATCGTGCCGGATAACAACCGAGTCAACATCGTCTCGCTGCTGGGCGTCGCGCTGGTGGTGGCAATCACCTATAAGGCGCTGCTGCTGCCGCTGGTCGTGCTGATCCCGATCGAATGCGCCATTTACATCAACACCGCGCTGCCCTACATCTACGGACAGCGCACCATGTACCTCGGCTTTATTATCGTCGGCTGTATCCAGCTCGGCGCGACAATCGATTATTCCATCCTGCTGACCGGCAACTATCTGGACGCCCGTTCGCAGGGCGATAAACGGGAGGCTGCCATCCGCGCGGTCACGGTTAGCGCGGAATCCATCCTGACCTCCGGCCTGATTATCATGACGGTCGCCTACGGCCTGTTCTTCCTCACCTCGGTCGAGGCGGTGTCAGGCCTGGGGCAACTGATCGGCCGCGGCGCGCTGATCTCCATGATCCTTGTGCTGTTCCTGCTGCCGATGTGCCTGATGCTGTTCGACCGCTGGATCATAAAGCCGGATTACGCGCAGAAAAAGCACGCCAGGATGAACCGCATTCGCGACAAAAAGCTAACGCTGCCCACGCTCAGCGCGCTGCATGAGCAGCGTCTGCGCCTGCAGGAACAAATCCGCGAAAACCGCCGCGCCCGACATAAGGCCATCCGGAACCGGCTCATGCGCCTGCTCCATCCGCAAAAGCCGGCGGATACACCGGATAAGGCCGACCGAGAGGAGGAAAACAACCATGTTCGCAAATAAGCTATGCCGCCTGACCGCCTGCGCGCTTCTGCCAGCGCTCCTGCTGCCCCAGGCGGCGGTTGCCGCCGCGCCTGTCGTGGAAACCGACGAGGCGGTTTATATCAACCTGGATTACTATGGCATGCCCGAGGATACCCGCATCGTCAAGGGCGTGAACCTGAACGGCCATACCTCGTTTACCGACTATGGCGATTACAGCGCTGTATATAACATGTCCACCTATGACGAGCCTGCGCTCAGCGACGGTTCGGTCACCTGGGAGATCGCGGACGACGGACAGCAGCGCTTCTATTATGAATGCATCCCCAACGGGGAGGAGCCTATACAGCTTCCGTGGAATTTCGATGTATCCTATCAGCTTAACGGCGTACCCGTCGAAGCGGAAACGTGCGCGGGCGCGTCCGGTTTGATCGAAATGACCATTCACGCCGTACCGAACGAAGCCGCAAGCGAGTATTACAAAAACAATATGACACTCATTTGCGGCACCGGCATCGACATGAGCAAAGCACTCTCGATCGAAGCGCCCGGCGCGCAGGTGCAGTCGATGGGAACCTACAAGATCGTCTTTTTCATGGGCCTGCCAGGCGAGGAAAGCACCTTTACCGTGCGGATCGGCTCAAACAGCTTTGAAAGCATGGGGCTTCTGCTTTTCCTGGCGCCCGCCACGCTTTCCTCGCTCGATATCCTCGCGGATATGAAGGATATCAAGGACCGCCTCGGGGACTCGGGCGACAACCTGTATGAGGGGCTCAGCAGCATGCTGGAAACGCTGCAGAGCATGCAGAGCGGCTTTAATACGCTGTCACACGGCGTATCCGGCATCAACGAGGTGCGCAAGCAGCTTGTCGCGGACCGCGGCACCCTTGACCCCAAAACCGACGCGGCCCTTGACGCGCTGGAAGCGCTTGCCGGCAAATCCGACTCCCTGATTCCCGAGCTGAACGCCATGAAAACCATACTGGTCACGCTCAACGCTACCGTCAACAGCATGCTCGGCACGCTTGAGGAATCCGGCGCCGATATCCTCGAATATCAGGAATTGCTCCGCAAAGTCAAGATATCCCTGGATAACCTGGAGGATATGTTCAACGACCTGGACGACGCCGCCGATATTGACGGATTTTATATCGACCAGCTGCGGAGCGCTGTGGACGACCTAAAAAACGATATGGGCCGCCTGTCCTCCAACCTGAGTTCCCTCAGGAATTCCCTTTCCGCATTGGAGGATATCCAGGACGCGCTCATCACACTGATCCAGCTCGATTTGGCGCATCTGGTTTCCGCTGGCATCATCACCCCCGAAGAAGCGGCCGCGTTAGGCGATATGCTGTCCGCCCTCCCCTCTGGCCTGTCCGGAACGATCGCAGCGTCCAAAAAAACGCTGAGCACGCTGTCGGACGCCGCGGACAGCTTGGAGAGCATGCTGTCCTCCTCGGACGGCATCCTGGAAAACCTTGCGGATATCGCGGATGTGCTGGATGATTACGAGGGGTTGCCGCAGGATTTCACCGCGGAGGGGAAAAAGCTCGCCGATCTGATGAACACCTCGCTCGAGCGTGTCAATCAGCTTGTGGCCGATATCCCCGCCCTGTCCACCTGCCTGCAGCAGATCACGACCGAGGCGGTTTCCGCTGCGGACAAGGGCGAGGAGCTGATGGTTGCGCTTACCAAAGCGCTGTCCGCCTCCTACGACATGCTCGACTCCGCCAACGGCATCCTGCGCTCGGTCCGCGGCCAGGCGGACGCCAGCCTGCAAACATCGATCGACGGACTGCTGGACGTTCTGGATAAGGCCGCGCGCTCCAACAGCTCCAGCAGCCTACAGAAAGCAACCGATTCGATCCACAGCGCGGTGGACGACGCGGAAAAGGATCTGGAAGAGGATACCAATGTCCTCAACATCGATGCGCAAGCCGAGCTTCAGTCCGTGACCAGCAGCCAGAACCCGACGCCGGCCAGCCTTCAGTTTATCCTGCGCACCCATGAGATATCGCTCGACGATGATGAAGGAACCGCCGCCGCGAACCAAGAGCAGGCCGACGAGGGTGTACTCGCCCGCATCGGGAACATTTTCAGAAAGCTCTTTTCCGCCATATATGGGGTATTCGTCTCTGAGGAATGACAAAAGCGCCGCGTTCTAACGAACGCGGCGCTTTCATATACTGCTTTAGGCCTTTTCCTGTGCCGCCTGGATCTGCGTCAGGTATTTCTGCTGATAATAGCGCAGCTTTTCCGCGAATTGCGGCGTGGACCGGTAGCCCTCCTTGGCGTATTCATGCGTATCGAACTCCTCGGCGCCCTCGCCAAGCTGGATCGTATAAATCGCAATATTCGAACAATGGTCGCTGATTTTTTCCAGATCATGCACGATATCAAGGAAATGGATGCCGATCTGCATCGTGCATTCATTATTCCCCAAGCGCTGAATGTGGTTGCTTTTCAGCCGCTCCTTGAGCGTATCCACGACCTCTTCCACCGGCTCGACCGTGCGCGCGATAGAAACCGACCGCGTCACATACCCCTCAACGGTCAGGTCAAGCGCCTCACCGACCGCTTGGCACATGGTATGCAGCTCCTGCGCCGCGGTTTCCGAGAACGACAGATCGCTTTGCCGGAATTCCTCCGCGCGGTCAAAGATATTCTGCGCGTAGTCCCCAATCTTTTCGAAATCGGACAGCGAGTGCATCATCTCCGCTAACTGGCGCCGCTGGTCGACCGAACGGATATTGTGGATATTGGTCAGATACCGCGCGACCTCTACCTCGGCACGGTCCAAAAAGCTCTCATGCTCCCTGAACAGGCTTTCGTTCGGCGCGCTTTTGTCAAACAGCGGCTCGGTGGCCAGCTGCAGGTTCTGCTTGGCCGCATCGCCCATATCCGCAATGCAGCGCTGCGCCTGCTCCAGGGCCAGCGACGGTGTCGTCAGGAAGCGGGGCTCCAAACGCGCCAGTGGGTCCTCCTGCTGCTCGCCCGACGGAACGCTCCATTCCGCCAGATGCACCAGCAGTTTGGTAAACGGCAGGAACAGAATCGTGCAGGTGACATTGAACAGCGTGTGGAAATTGGCGATGCCGCCCTTATCGATCGCCGAATTCCAGAACGAGAAGCCGACCGTGTACTGGATAGAATAAATGACGACCAAAAACACGATCGAGCCGATCAGGTTGAAGTAAAAATGCACCATCGCGGTTCGGCGGGCGTTTTTGGAACCGCCGATCGACGACAGGAACGCCGTGATGCAGGTGCCGATGTTCTGACCTAGGATAATCGGTATCGCGGCGGCATAGGTGATCGCGCCCGTTGTGGACAGCGCCTGCAAAATGCCGACCGATGCGGACGAGGACTGGATGATCGCCGTTACGCCCGCGCCAACCAGGACGCCGAGCACGGGGTTTGCAATCGTCGCGAACAACTGTGCGAACTGGGGCAGATCAGCCAGAGGCGCGACCGCGCTTTCCATCGTGGACATACCGATAAACAGAATGCCGAATCCGGAAAAGATATCCGCGATATCACGGGTCCTGCGCTTTTTGGCGAGCATCATAATGATAACACCGGCCAGGACAATCAGAAAGGCGAGGTTTTTCGGCTTGAGCATCTGCATGAACAGATTGCCGCCTATCTCGCCGCCGCTGTCCAGCCGCAGAATCTGCGCGGTGATCGTGGTACCGATATTCGCGCCCAAAATAACACCGACAGACTGCCGCAAAGACATTATGCCAGCGTTTACAAAGCCGACCACCATGACCGTCGTCGCTGAAGAGGACTGGATGACCATGGTGACTACCATCCCCATCAGCAGCGCCTTAAACACATTGCCGGTCATTTTTTCCAGCGTTTTTTCAAGCTTAGAGCCGGCCGCGCGCTCCAAACCCTTTCCCATGGTGGTCATACCGTAAATAAACAGCGCCAAGCCGCCTACCAACTGTACGACCGACAGCACATTGAACTCCATGCGCTTCCTCCGTTTCACATACCCTTAACTTCATTTTTATTTTTCCCATACAATTTAAGTATAATGATTCTATATTGCCCTGTCAACGAAAAAAGGCATAGGAGGAGAAAGCTGTGCAACATCCACTGATTTTAATTTCCAGCAGCCGCGTAATGGGCAATTTATCCATGTCACGACAGCAATCCGCGCTGTACGGCGCCTGTCTGGGCGGCGCTGGCGCGGCGGGCGTATTGTATACAGGTGGCCCATCCGCCTGCCTTGCCGCCCGCTGCGACGGGCTGTTGCTCGCCGGCGGCGGTGACATCCATCCCTCCTGTTTCGGGCAAAGCGTCCAAAACGCCGCGCTTTCGGTTGATCCGGTGCGTGACAAGGAGGAGCGGGCACTCTTCGAGGACTTTTACCGCCGCCGCAAGCCCATCCTCGGCATCTGCCGCGGCGTCCAGGTGATCAACGTCTTTCTCGGCGGCACGCTGCATCAGGATATCCCCGCGCACAGCGGCGGCTGCCACGGCATCCGCTGTACCGGCGCGCTTTCTGCACTCGTGGGGCCGGCCCCCACGGTCAACAGTTACCATCACCAGGCGGTCGATCAGCCCGCGCCCTGCCTCCAAACCGCCGCGCGTGCCAGCGACGGCATCATCGAGGCGCTTATGCACGCCACCGCCCCTATCCTTGGCGTGCAGTGGCATCCCGAACGCATGGTGCCGCCCTTCTGCGAAGATGTGGCGGGCGCGAACCACCTTCCCCTGTTCCATTGGCTGATTGAGCGCTGCTGACAGCTTAAGGCCTCTCGTCGTTCCGCGCGCCTATCCCTTTCTCCCTCTGCACCGACAGGCAAAAAGCACCGGAAACAAGCTTTTCCGGTGCTTTTTTGATGTAACCGCAGTGCGCGTTATCCCTGAACGCCGGGCAGCAGCCCGCGTCAGTTCAGGAAGTCTTTCAGCTTTTTGGAACGCGACGGATGGCGCAGCTTGCGCAGCGCCTTGGCCTCGATCTGGCGGATACGCTCACGGGTGACGTTGAACTCCTTGCCGACCTCCTCGAGCGTGCGGGTATGACCGTCCTCGATGCCGAACCGCAGCCGCAGCACCTTTTCCTCGCGCGGCGTCAGGGTTTTGAGTACCTCGACCAGCTGCTCCTTGAGCAGCATGAATGAAGCCGCCTCAGCCGGTTCGGGCGCGTCATCATCCGGAATGAAATCGCCCAGATGAGAGTCCTCCTCCTCGCCGATCGGCGTTTCCAGCGAAACCGGCTCCTGCGCAATCTTGAGGATATCGCGCACACGATCGACCGGCATATTCATTTCCTTGGCAATTTCCTCCGGACTCGGGTCGTGTCCCAGCTCCTGTAGGAGCTGGCGGGAAACACGGATGACCTTGTTAATCGTCTCTACCATGTGTACCGGAATGCGGATCGTCCGCGCCTGATCCGCGATCGCGCGGGTGATGGCCTGCCGGATCCACCAGGTTGCATAGGTGGAAAATTTGAAGCCCTTGGTCGAATCAAACTTTTCCACTGCCTTGATCAGGCCCAAGTTGCCCTCCTGGATCAAATCCAAAAACAGCATCCCGCGGCCGACATAGCGCTTTGCGATCGAAACGACCAGACGGAGATTTGCTTCGGCCAAACGCTTTTTCGCCCGTTCGCCGGCCTTGATGTCCTTATCCAGTCCGGCGCGCTCCTCCGGTGGGATCGCGTCCCCCTCATTGCGGACGCGCTCGATCGCCTCATTGCCCCTCTGCATCTGTTCGGCGAGCGTGATCTCCTCCTCAGGGCTGAGCAGGTCGACCTTACCGATCTCCTTCAGGTACATGCGCACCGGATCGTCAATCGCAAAGGCTTCCGCCATTGCCGAGGTATCAACCAGCTCTTCCTCCGGCACCTCCTCGACGTCCTCAGGCTCGAACACCTCGTCATCATCGTCGCCCAGCGCCTTTTCAAGCACGCCCTCGGTCTCGATCTCGATCCCCATCGACTCCAGCGTTTCATACAGCTTATCGATGTCGTCGCTTTCCATATCCAACTGGCCGAGCGCGTCCGCGATCTCCTTGAGCGTCAGCCTCCCGTTCTTTTTGCCGAGCGCCAGCAGGTCCTTCACCACCTGCTGCTGGTCCACCGCCTGCTCCGGCGCATTGCCATTGCCCATTGTCGTCATATCGTTTGTCCTCCCGCGTTTTGTTTTTTAATGCGTCCAAAGGTAAGCAGCGGGTCCTCGCCCGCTTCCTGAATCGTACCATCCCTGACACGCTGCATTCTTATGGTATCTATGTACTCGTGCAGCGCCTGCCTCTGCTCGCCGGCAGGCAGGCTCTGCTCCAGAATCGAAGATAAAAGGCTCATTTCATTCGGCTCAAGCCAACCCTCGAACGGCAGTACGTCGACAATCTGCCCCTCCCGATCGAGCGCCAGCACCCGCTCATATATCTTACGCAGTACCGGCGCGGAAAACCATGCCGGCGGCACTTCCTTTTCCATCCCCGCGATCAGCTTTTGATCGGAGAACAGGAGCCGCAGCACATTTTCCTCCGCTTTCGCGGATTTTACATCCGTATAGGCCAGCGTCCGGTCCTTTGGCTGCGCCATGCCGACCGGCGAGCGGATCTCGCGGCGCTCCGCGGCCTGCCGCCGCTTACGCCGGATACCAAGCTCCCGCCGCACCTCGATATTCATAGCCTCCGCCGTTACGCCCGCCATTTTGGCGGCGCGTCCCGCGTATACCTCGCGCTCGATCGAGCTTTCGATGCCCGCGAGCATACGCGCCGCATCCCGCAGGAACAGTACGCGCGCCTCGTCGTCCTCCAGATCGTATTTGGCCGCGATCTGCTCCAGCCGGTAGGCGTTGTGGTTTTCGCTCCGATCAATGATCGCGCGGAACGCGTCCGCCCCCTTGGCCTTGATAAATTCATCCGGATCCTTGGCGCCCGGTATTTTCAGCACCTTAACCTGCAGGTCGCATTTTTTCAGAATATCGATCGCGCGCTGTGCGGCGGCCTGTCCCGCGCCGTCCGCGTCATAGGAAATCACGATCTGATCCGTGTGGCGCGCAATGATACGCGCCTGCTCCTCGGTCAGCGATGTGCCGAGCGAGGCCACGGCGGAGTCGAAGCCCGCCTGATGCAGCGCGATCACATCCATATACCCTTCCGCGAGGATAAAATACCCGTTCTTCGTCGTCTTGGCCAGATTCAGCGCAAACAGGTTGCGGCTTTTATGAAAAATCAGCGTTTCAGGGGAATTGAGGTATTTGGGCTTGGAATCATCCATCACCCGCCCGCCGAACGCGATCACATTGCCGCGCACATCAATGATCGGGAACATGACGCGGTTCCGGAAGCGGTCGTAAATCCTCCCCTTTTCGCTACGGCTGACCAGTCCGGCATCCATCAGTTCTTCCCGCGTATAGCCCTTGGCGGTCATTGCGTCGATCAGCGCGTGGAAGGAGTCGGGCGCATAGCCCAGCCCGAACTGATTCATAACGCGCCGGTGCAGGCCGCGGCCAATGAAATACTGCTGCGCCGCCCGATGCTCCGGCTGCCATAACGTCTGGTAATAGAACCGCGCCGCATCCTTGCAGAGCGCATACAGCCGCTCGCGGTGGCGCGCCGCTTTCCGTTCCGCCTCCCCCTGCTCGGGTACCTGCATGCCCGCGCGGTCGGCCAGGAAGCGCACCGCATCAGGGAATTCCAGCCCCTCGGCTTTCATCACGAACGTGATCACGCCCCCGCCCGCGCCACAGCCGAAGCAGTGGAAAATCTGCTTGTCCGGAGAAACAGAAAACGAAGCGGTCTTTTCATTGTGGAAAGGGCAGAGACCGAAATAATTTGCGCCACTTTTTTTCAGCTGCACGTACTGCGAAACAATATCCACGATGTCATTCCGCGCGGAAAGCTCGTCCAAAAACACGCGGTCAAACGGCATTGCGCCCCCTCCTTCCCTTTATCTTAACCGTTTTCGTCAATCTTCAATCTTATTCCAGCTTTTCGGAATAAATAATTTTTTATAGGTGGAAATCGAGTACCGGTCGGTCATGCAGGCGATATAATCGCATACAACGCGCTCGAGCGGATCGCCCTGCGTCATCAGGACAAAATAATCGCTCGGCAGCTCGTCCGGATGTTCGACAAAATATTCATACAGGCTGCGCAACATATTTTTCGCGCGCTGCTCCTCGCTCTGCGCCTCTGTCCCCTGGTATACATAGTCAAACATAAACTGGCGCAGCTCGAGCATTTCGTGGTGCGTCTTTTCGTCCATGCCAATCTCCCGATGCTGCTGCCCATAGGAGATCATGGCGGTCACCATCGTGTCAATGCGCCGCCCATGGGTATCGCCCAAGCTGTCGAGCAGGCGGCGCGGAATATCCGCCGCGCGGATCAGTCCCCCGCGGATCGCGTCGTCGATGTCGTGGTTAATGTAGGCGATCCGGTCCGCGAAATGGATGATACGGCCCTCCGGCGTATCCGCCTTCCTGCCGCCCGTATGGCACACGATACCGTCGCGCACCTCCCAGGTGAGGTTCAGGTCCTCAATCCGGTCGATCATACGCAGGCTCTGCTCATTATGCCGGAACCCGAACGGGCAGACCTCGTCCAGCGCTCGCTCGCCGGCATGCCCGAACGGCGTATGCCCCAGGTCATGCCCCAGCGCGATCGCTTCCGTCAAATCCTCGTTCAGCCGCAGCGCCCGCGCGACCGTCCGCGCGATCTGCGCCACCTCCAGCGTATGCGTCAGCCGCGCCCGATAGTGGTCGCCCTCCGGCGAAATGAATACCTGTGTCTTGTTGGACAGTCGCCGGAACGCCTTGGAGTGAATGATGCGATCCCTGTCGCGCTGGAAGCAGGTGCGGTACGGGCATTCCTCCATCGGCCGCTGCCGGCCCCTGGAAGCGTAGGACTTTGTTGCCCAATTGGCCAAGGTCAGCCGTTCCCTTTCCTGCTGCTGTTCACGAACAGTCATACGCTCCACTCTCCCTGCCAGAATTGCCTATATAATAAAAATACCAGATGGAACTGCGTTTTCCTCTTTCTTTTCAAAAATTTTTTTAGAAAAATCCAAGCCGCCGGCGCCCTATCGGACTCGCCGGCCCATGAATTTGGTTTCCACCACCTCGGCGTAGACCGAACCTGCAGTAGCCTCGGCCAGCGCCTCGTTCAGCGCCTGCTCCCCGCCCGCCGGCACCGTGCAGGTCAGCGTGACGTCCACGCCATAATCCGTCTCCTCAATCGAGCAGTCATAGTCCGGCAGCAGGTGCGTCACCACCTCATACAAGTGGTACGGGCAGGCAATCAGCAGCACGCTGTACAGGCTCATCCGCTGGACGCCCGCCGCCGCGACTGCAAGCTGCGCCCCTTTGGTGTAGGCGCGCACCAGCCCGCCGGTGCCAAGCAGTATCCCGCCGAAATACCGCGTGACCACGCAGCAGACGTTTTCCAGCTTTTCGTGCCGCAACACGTCCAAAATAGGCATCCCCGCTGTACCCTGCGGCTCCCCGTCGTCCGAGTAGCGCATCAGGTTGCCTTCCCGTATGATATAGGCCCAGCAGTTGTGCGTAGCATCCCAGTGCGCATCACGCATCTGTTTGACCCGTGCCACCGCCTGCTCCGCGCTTTCCACGCGCCACAGGCGGCCGGTGAATTTGGAATGCTTTTCTTCAAACTTGTCCTCGCCGTATTCGGAAAACGGCACAAAGTAGTCTTTTCCCATACTTCTATCCCCGTGCGCGGTTGGGTATCCCCATCACCCGCATCATTCCTCTGCCAGGTATTCCGCTACCCTGCCGTAGGTCTTGTCATCCACGACCGCGCGGACCACCGTGCCGTCTGCTGCGTATTCGACCGCTTCGACCTGTGCCTCGCGGTGCAACATATCCAGCACCGCCCCATCGCTGTACGGGATGCGTAGGCACACCCTGTGCTTGCCGCGGCCGAGCGCGCGCTCGATCGCCGCGAGCAGCGCATCCAGCCCCTCTCCGGTTTTCGCGGAGATCGCGACGCCCTCGTCCGGCCGGTAAAACGGAAGCGTATCCGGCGCGCATTTGTCGGCCTTGTTATATACCATTACGCGCGGAATATCCTGCGCGCCGAGTTGGGCGACCACCTTTTCCACGGTTTCTGCCTGCTGCTCCCAGTCCTCGTCCGAAACATCGACCACATGCAGCAGCAGGTCGGCATAGGCCAGCTCCTCAAGCGTCGCCTTGAATGCGGAAACCAGATGGTGCGGCAGCTTGCGGATAAAGCCGACCGTATCAGACAGCAGGATCTCCTGTGTGTCCGATATCCTTTTTTTGCGCGTTGTCGGGTCAAGTGTGTCAAACAGCCTGTCGTTTGCCGGAATGCCCGCTCCGGTCAGGGCGTTGAGCAACGTGGATTTCCCCGCGTTGGTATAACCCACAATCGCGACCAGCGGCATCTCGGTCTTTTTGCGCTGGCGCCGCTGCACAGCACGCACCTGGCGCACCTGCTCCAAATCCTCTTTCAGCTTGTCGATGCGGCGGCGGATATGGCGGCGGTCGGTTTCCAGTTGGGTTTCGCCGGGGCCGCGCGTGCCGATCGGGCTTTTGCCGCCGCCGGCTGTCTGCCGCACCAGATGCGTCCACATACCGGCCAGCCGCGGCAGTATATACTGGTACTGCGCCAGCTCGACCTGCAGCTTACCCTCGCCCGTGCGGGCGCGTTGCGCGAAGATGTCCAAGATCAGCGCCGAACGGTCGAGCACCGTGCATTTGGTCAGCTCCTCCAGGTTCCGCATCTGGGAAGGCGACAGCTCGTTATCGAACAAAATAAGCGCGGCCTCGTTCGCTTCTGCAAGCTGTCGCACCTCCTCGGCCTTGCCCTCCCCGATGAACGTACGCGCGTCCGGCGCCGGCCTGCGCTGCAGCGTCATGGCTGCCGCCTCGGCTCCGGCGGTTTCGGCCAGCGCTTTCAGCTCTGCCATCGTGCGTTCGTCCGCGTCCTGCTCGGCGGTAAAGCCCGGACAGGACAGGCCGACCAGCACCGCGCGCTCCACCCTGCTTTCGATTTGGTTTTCGGTCATACGGTTTCCTCCTCTCCGCATAACGAAACAAAAAACCATCGAACACAAAGGTTTCGATGGTTTCCCGTTTTACTTATCCAGATTGAAACGCTTCTTGAAGCGATCAACACGTCCGCCGGTGTCTACCAGCTTCTGCTTGCCCGTGAAGAAGGGGTGGCACTTGGAGCAAACGTCAACGACGATGTTCTCCTTGGTGGAGCCGGTCTCAATGACATTGCCGCAGGCACAGCGGATCGTGGTCTGCTTGTACTCGGGATGGATGCCCTGTTTCATGTTGTTTCACCTCTTTCCACGGTAAGTCGCATTAAACCTCTTACAGTCGTAAAATTATGATACCACAGCAACCGCCAAAATGCAAGCATTATTTTTCATATACCAGTTTTTCTTCGGTCCAGCCCGCAAGCACGGGAATCATGGACGCAGCGAGCCTTTTTGCGCCCGCCAGATCGTGCAGCCGGTAATTGCCGCACTCGACGCGGCTCGCGCCCGGGATCCCGCCTTCATAGCCGGCGATGAACGCCATCGTCCGCTGCGCCAGCGCGATCGCGTCGGCCGCTTCCATATCCCGCACCAAAAAATAAAATCCGGTTTGGCAGCCCATGGGACCGCAGTAAATAATTTTTTCTGAAAAATCTGAATTGCGGGCGAACGTTGCAAAGAGATGCTCGAACGTGTGACCGGCCGCGGGCTCGATATAGGTTCCCGCATTGGGATGCACCATGCGGATGTCGTAGGTCGTCACGTCGCCATCGATGCGCGAGGTATACATCCCCGGCTTGAGCTTATCATGGTTTACCTCGAAGCTTGCGATCCGTTTCAAGCCTTGCCCTCCTTTTCAATCCCCAAAAAACGCAGCTCGGTGCGGTATTCCTTCCACAGCAGCGCGTAGGAGATAAAGAACGCCGCGATCTCCGCAATCGGGAACGAATACCAGATCGCGCCCAGTCCGAACCATCTGCCCAGCAGCCAGGCTGCGGGAAGGATAATAACGAGTTGGCGGCACACCGACACGATCAGACTGTTGAGGCCGCGTGCGGTCGCCTGAAACAGCGTCGAGTTGATGATGCCGAACGCCGCGCCAATAAACGACAGGCTAATGATCCTGAGCGCCGGAACGCCAACCTCGAGCATCTCCCGCGCCGCGGCCGCGTCCGTGCGGTCGACGAACATCATCAACATGGTTTCCGGAATCGCCTGGAACACCACCAGCCCCAGTCCCATAATGACCACCGCCGCGGTCAGCGCAATCTTGTAGGCGCCGAACAGGCGTCCCTTATTCCGCGCGCCGTAGTTGTAGCCCATAACAGGCAGCGCGCCTTGGTTCAGGCCGAAAACCGGCATAAACACGAATGTCTGCAGCTTGAAGTAAACCGCCAGAACGTTGACCGCGGTCTGCGAAAAGCTGATCAGGATGGCGTTCATGCCGGCTGTCATCACCGAAACCACGCTCTGCATAACGATGCCCGGCAGGCCGACACGGTAAATGTCTTTCACAGTCTGCAGGCGCCACTTGAACTCCCGCATCTTTATCCTGAGCACCTTTTGGTGGATAAAGACGCCCCACAGCCCGATCAGCATGCCAAACACCTGTCCAATCACAGTTGCGGCGGCCGCACCGTATACGCCCATTTCCGGAAACGGGCCGATGCCGAAGATCATCAGCGGGTCAAGAATGATGTTGATGATCGCGCCGGTCAATCCCTGGCACATCGGGATAATCATGTTGCCGGTGGATTGCTGTATTTTCTCGCACATCATGGAAATCATGACGAAAAAGCTCATCCCGACCGCGACCTGCGAATACTGCACCGCCTGCTCATATACATCGGGCGCGGAACCGAACGCGCCAAGGAACGGCGGCGCCAGCACAAAGCCGACGACAACGAACGCCAGGCCGCCGATAACCGCCAGCGCAATGCCATGCTCCGCGGCGGAATCCGCGTGCAGCTGCCGCTTTTCACCCAAACGGCGCGAGATCAGTGAGTTGACGCCCACGCCCGTTCCCACGCCGATCGCAATAACCAATTGCTGCAAGGGAAAAACCAGCGAAACCGCGGCCAGCGCGCTCTGCGAATACTGCGCGACAAAGATGCTGTCAACAATATTGTACAGCGCGTTAATCAGCATGGAGATCATCGCGGGCAGCGCCATGGAGAAAATCAGCGGCCCCATGCGTGCCGAACCCATTTTGTTTTCCTGTTCCAATTTCATTCCCCCTAACGACAACGAAGCCGCCCCGGAGCTTGTCCGGCGCAGCTCAAATTTATCCTCACTTATAGTTTACGGGATAATCGTTGATATTGCAAGTTTTTTTTACAACTTTCCTGCCAGTTCGTCAAAGGATGCCTCCACAAAGAAGTCGCTGGCTGCCCGCAGCTCGGCCTCCCCCGCCGCATAGGCCGGCTCGGCCATGCCGCATACCCGAAAGCCCGCCCGCTTTGCGGTTACGCCTGCGTAGGGCGCGTCCTCGAACACGATGCAGTCCGCAGGGCGCAGCCCCAGCCGCTCCGCCGCGCGCAGGTAGATATCCGGCTCGTGCTTGGAGATGCCGACATCCTCGATCGTCAGCATGAATGCGAAATAATTCAGCATCCCGCGGTCGCGCAGCGCCTTTTCCGCATGCCGCCGCGCGGTCAGCGTGGCGATCGCCATTTTTACGCCGCGGCGGCGCAGTCCCTCCAGAAACCGGAACACCCCGTCCTTCGGCCTGGCTATCGTTTCATATCGCGCGGTGATCAGGCGGTCCATCCCGTCCATCATGCTCTGCACGTCAATCGGCAGCTCTGGATAGCGCTCGATGAAATACTGCGCCACCTGCGGCTGGGAAAAGCCCTCGGTCACCGCATAGTCCTGATCCGTGATGTGCAGGCCGAACTGGCTCAGGTACCCCTGTGTCAGCCGTTTCCATACCGGCATGGAGTCGAGCAGCGTGCCATCCATATCGAAAATTGCGCCTTTGAAATCGTGCATTGGTTCTCTTCCTCCCGGGGAATACCGGCGGACGCGCCGCCTTACTTGGTTTTTCTGTCGATAAATTGCGGCCGCATCTTGGAGTACAGGATCTTCTGTTCGCTGTACAGGCCGTAATAGCCGCTGAGCATATAGGCAATGGAAATCACAAGCGCAAACAGGCCGAGCGACTGCCCGCCGAACAGCTCATAGGCCAGCAGGATCGAGGTCAACGGGGAGTTAGTCACGCCGCAGAACACCGCCGTCATGCCAAGTCCGGCGGCGAAGGAAGAGGCGAGACCAAAAAACCCGCCGTAAGCGGCGCCGAACGTCGCCCCGATGAACAGCACCGGCACGATCTCGCCGCCCTTATACCCCACGCCGATCGTGATGGCGGTCAGCACAAGCTTAATAAAAAACGCCGTGTAGTGCGCCTCCCCCGCAATGGCCCGTTCGATCACCGCCATGCCCGCGCCGTTGTAGTCCCGTGTGCCGAGCAGCAGCGACACCGCTGCGACAGCCGCGCCGCCGGCGGCAATGCAGATATACTGGTTGGGGATCTTCCTTTTCAAAAAGCGCCCGATCTGGTGGAACAGGATGCAGACCACCGCGCTCAGCACCGCGCATACCACGCCAAACAGCACTAGGCGCGCGATCAGAGGCGCGTCGAGCCGATCCGGCACGGCATGGAGGGCGAAGCGCGTGGTTTCTCCCCCCAGCGCGACGGCGACGCCATGCGCAATCAGCGACGCCAGTACACACGGGAACAGAGCCGCATAATACATCACACCCACGCTGATGACCTCCATCGCGAATACGGTCGCCGCCAGCGGCGTGCCGAACAGCGCCGCAAAGCCCGCCGCCATGCCGCACATGGTAATCGTGCGTGAATCACGGTCGTCCAGCCGCATCCAGTGTCCGATGTTGCCCGAGATCGAACCGCCGAGCTGAAGCGCCGCGCCCTCACGTCCCGCGGAGCCGCCGCAAAGGTGGGTCAGCACCGAGGTGACGAAAATGCTCGGCGCCAGCCGCAGGCGGACCGGATGGTTCTCCCGCACCGATGTTAAAATGAAATTCGTACCGCGTTCCAGCGGCATTTCGCTCTTCTTATACCAGAACGCGATGAACACACCCGCGAGCGGCAGGAGGTACAGCAGCCAGTCATGCTGCTCCCGCATCCTCCCCGCCCAGTCGAGCGCGTGGTGGAACGCCGTGCCGGTCACCCCGACCACAACGCCGATCACAACCGCGAACACGCACCATCTCGCAAAGATAAGCGCGTTTTTCGCCTGCTTCTTCCAGTACTCCCATTCCATTCCCACACTCTCCCTCATTCCTCAAAACCCTCAAGTGTAAGACCGGATCAGGCTACCCGCCCACTGCAAAAGCCGCTCGGATTGGATTGCAAACGGTTCCGTCCCCTCCTGATGCGGCATGCCCGCCGTCAGGATCAGCCGTTCCTCCCCCTGCAATAGCGGCAGAAGCTCCGACCGGCGGACAACAAACGCGCCCGTCCGACAGAAATGCACCGCGCGCAGAACGAAAAAGGCGGATTTATACAGCTCCCGCAGGAGCTGCCCGCTTTTTTCGTGCAGGCGGTTATGTACGCACATATGGTAGATCCCGCAGGCGCCGATCCTCACGGCGCGGCGGGCGTCGGACGGACCGAAGCGCTCCCGCAGCGCCGCAAGGCTGCCGTACCACACCCTAGTATCATAGTAGAACCCGAACAGCTCGGACGGCTCCCAGTGCAGCAGTTCTTCCCAGCCGGATACAAAGCCGCACACCTTGTCCCGTGCGGGCAGGCTTTCCAGCACCGCCTCATAGCGCGGCCAGTCCTCCATGTGCCATGCATCCAGGATCACGACCACATCAATGTCGCCGTCCGGCCCCGCTTCCCCGCGGGCTCGGCTGCCCTGCAGGCCAACGCAGCACACCCTTTCACCGAACGCTTCCAGCACCGCCTGTGTGAACGCGTCCATCCACTTTTCCGTATCCATGTCTGCCTCCTTTCCGATAAGAATTGCCCCGCAGTCTTCTACGGGGCAATCTTAGGGTCAAAAACCGTATTACTTGGACGTTGTCGAGGTTTCCTTCAGCACAACGTCATGCGCGCCGCCCTCGACAATCGAGGTGGCGGATACGAGCGTAATCTTCGCCTTCTTCTGGAATTCCGGAATGGAGAGCGCGCCGCAGTTGCACATAGTCGAACGCACCTTGCTCAGCGTCAGCCCCAAGTTATCCTTGAGCGAGCCGGCGTACGGCACATAGGAATCCACGCCCTCCTCAAAGGACAGCTTCTTGTCGCCGCCCATGTCGTAGCGCTGCCAGTTGCGCGCGCGAGCCGAGCCTTCGCCCCAGTATTCCTTCATGTAGCTGCCGTTGATGTTGACCTTGTTGGTCGGGGATTCGTCAAAGCGGGAGAAGTAGCGCCCCAGCATCAGGAAGTCCGCACCCATGGCCAGCGCCAGCGTGCAATGGTAATCGTGTACGATGCCGCCGTCCGAGCAGATCGGCACATATACGCCGGTTTCCAGGTAATATTCATCGCGCGCCGCGGCAACCTCGATCAGCGCGGTCGCCTGACCGCGGCCGATGCCCTTCTGCTCGCGGGTAATGCAGATCGAGCCGCCGCCGATGCCGACCTTGACAAAGTCCGCGCCCGCGTCCGCGAGGAAGCGGAAGCCTTCCCGATCGACGACGTTGCCCGCGCCGACCTTGACCGAGTCGCCGTAATTCTCGCGCACCCACGCGAGCGTACGGCTCTGCCACTCGGAAAAGCCCTCGGAGGAATCGATGCACAGCACATCCGCGCCGGCCTCGACCAGAGCGGGTACGCGCTCGGCATAATCGCGGGTATTAATGCCCGCGCCCACAACATAGCGCTTATGCTCGTCAAGCAGTTCGAGCGAATTTGCCTTGTGGCTGTCATAGTCCTTGCGGAACACCAGATAAACAAGATGCTGCTCCTCATCCACCAGCGGGAGCGAATTAAGCTTATGATCCCATATGATATCGTTGGCGATCTTGAGCGTGGTGTCCGCCGGCGCGGTAATCAGCTTTTCAAACGGGGTCATGAACTCGGACACCTTCACGTTGGTTTCCATACGGGAAACGCGGTAATCGCGGCTGGTGACGATGCCGAGCAGTCTGCCGGTAGCCGTGCCGTCGTCCGTGACCGCAACGGTGGAGTGGCCGGTCCGCGCTTTCAGGTCGAGGATATCCGCCAGCGTCTGATCCGGCTTGACGTTGGAATCGGATACGATAAAGCCGGCCTTGTAGCTTTTGACGCGGGACACCATCGCGGCCTCGCTCTCGATGGTCTGCGAGCCGTAAATAAAGGAAATGCCGCCCTCCTGCGCAAGCGCGATCGCCATGCGGTCGTCCGAAACCGCCTGCATGATGGCCGAAACCATCGGGATGTTCGCATACAGGGAGGACTCCTGTCCTTTTCTGAACTTGACGATCGGGGTGCGGAGGCTGACGTTCGCTGGAATACATTCCGCGGACGAATAACCGGGTACGAGCAGGTATTCGTTGAACGTGTGCGAAGGCTCGCTAAAATAATACGCCATACGTTTTCCTCTCCTTTTTCATTCCTGTTTTTCCAGATTGTATATTGCTTTTTATTATATCCTTTTTACCAGGTAAAGTAAAGCAGGCATATAGCAGATTTTGCAGGTTTTTGGCGCGGCCCGCTTATACAAAGCGCGCAATAGCGATGCGGACAATAGAAAGAACCGCAGCAGATCTGCTGCGGTTCTTTCTATTAGAAATGAGGAATGAATGTTGTGGTCTACTTAAAAACTTGCGGCGTTTTCCGCCGATGGGGTTGCTCTCTTTTGCTGATAACAGGCTACCATCTATCCGCGGCCTTGTCAACCCGATCGGCGTTTTCTTAACGCATCCTTAACCGCTATTCCCCCATTTCCCAGGTATTTCCCGTATCAAAAAAGTACAAAACGCGCTGTTTCACCGGCCTACCGAAAACCGCCTCCACCGCATCCGCATACGCGTCAAGCTGCGGGCGGTACCGCGCCGCGCGGGCGGCAAGCCCGTCCTTTGATACGCGGTCGGTTTTGAAATCCACGATCACAAAGCCCTCCGGTGTGTCGATCAGGCAGTCGATCACGCCCTGTAGCAGCACCTTTTCCTCCGGTGCGTCGGCCGCGACTGGAAAATACCGTGCGGCTGGCACCAGCACTGAGAACTTAAACTCCCGCCGCACTGAATGCTCCGCCATCAACCCGCGGTACAGTGCCGAGGTGAAAAACGCCCGAATCTTTTCCGGCTCAATCGCCGCCGCCTGCTGCGGCGACAGGATGCGCTTTTCCTCCAGCCGGTCGCGCTCGCGCTCCACGCCGCCTGGCGCGGCGGCCGCCGCGAAATCGCAGAACTGCATAAACAGATGGTGCGCCGTGCCGATCTCAGCAGGCGTGAGGCGCCGCGCCTCCTGCTCGAACAGCGGCGCACGCAGCTTCGGCTCGCGGCGCGGGGGTGCCGTCTCCTCCGCAGCCTCGTCCGCACGGTAGCCGCGGCCCACGCCGGTCGCGGTCAGCTTGCTGGGCAGCTCGGAAAGATAAGCGCGCGGATAGCTCAGGTAAGGCTTGACCTCGTATCCCGCCGTGTCCGTCTCCACATAGCGCAGCACCTCCCGCTCCGGCAGCGCCAGCTCGTCCGGCTGGTACACGCGCAGGAGGAACGCATCGTTATCCGTACCGCGCTCCGGCACCGACAAGCCATACTGTTCTTTCAGCGCGCGCGCGCAGGGGTGCCGCAGCAGCGGCGCGAGTATCCAGGCCAGCGGCGCGCGCACCGCGCCCATCGCATACTGCGGCAGCTCGTCCAACGCGGCCAGCCGCGCCCATTTTTCCAGCGACCGCTGCAGCGTCCCGCTTGCGCAGGTAAGGATGAGCTTCTCTTTCGCGCGCGTAAGCGCAACATACAATACGCGCAGCTCCTCGCTTACCATCTCGCGACGCTGCAGCACCGCGACCGCTGTTCGCTCGGCTGTGTCGTACTGTACGCCGCGGCTCCGGTCGCGGCACTTGCCGCCAATCCCCAGTGACTGATGCACCAGCACCGGCTCGCGCAGGTCCGCTTCGTTAAATTGCTTCGCGCAGTCCGCCAGCAGCACGACCGGAAATTCCAGCCCCTTGGATTTGTGGATGCTCATGATGCGCACCGCGCCGCCCGACGCCTCTGCGCCAACCGTCTGGAAGTCCTCGCCCGTTTCCTGCATGCCGCGCAGCAGGCGCACGAACGCGAACAAACCGCGGAAGCCCTGCCCCTCGAACGCCCGCGCCCGCTCGAAGAAAGCGAGCAGGTTGGCCTGCCGCTGCGCGCCGTTGGGCAGCGCGCCGTACAGGCCGAGCGCTCCCGTCTGGTCATAGATCTCCCACAGCAGACGGTACACCGGCTGGTCGCACGCGAAGCCGCGCAGGAAGTCCAGCCGCTGCAGGAACACCTCGACCTTCGGGAAAGCGCCGCGCGACTGTATAAGCGCGTCGTAATAGCTTGCCTTGCGGTCTGTCAGCCGGATATCCGCCAGCTCCTGCTCGGTGAAGCCGAACAGCGGCGAACGCAGCACGCCGATCAGGTCCACGTCCTGCCTCGGGTTGTCGATCACGTTCAGGAGCGAAACCACCGCGCCCACCTCGGCGGTTTCCAACAGGCCGCCGCGCTCCTCCGCGCTCGCGGAAACGCCCGTCTGCTCAAGCGCGGCGATGAACGTGCGCGCCTTGGTTTTGGTGGCGCGCAGCAGGATCACGATATCCCCCGGCGTAACCGGACGTAGGGCGCCCGTTTCCTTATCCAGCACGGGAAAGCCCTCGTCCAGCAGCGCGCGGATGCGCTGCGCGGCAAGCCGGGCCTCGAGCGCAGTCTTGTCGGGCGCGTCGTCGTCCTCGCCAAGCCCCGCCGCGTCCACCAGCAACACCTCGGTCCGGTAGCGCGGGTCGTCCGCGTCCGGATAATAGTCCGCGCCCAGATGCAACGCTTCCCGATCGGTATACGCCAAGCCGCCCACCGTTTCGCCCATCACGGCGGCAAACAGATAGTTGCACGCATCCAGCACCGCCGCGCGCGAGCGGAAGTTCCGCCCCAGCACCACGCGGCGCGGCTGTCCCGCATCCGCTTCCCCCGCCTCGGCAAAGGTCCGGTATTTGGACAGGAAGATGGAGGGGTCGGCCAGCCGGAATCCGTAGATGCTCTGCTTGACGTCGCCCACCATAAACAGGTTGGTCCCATCGCGGGACAGCGCGCGGAAGATCGCGTCCTGCACGGCGTTGGTGTCCTGGTATTCATCCACCGCGATCTCCGCGTAACCTTCGGACAGCGCTGCGGCCAGTGCGGAGGGCCGTCCCCCCTCGTACAGCAGGCGCACCGCAAAATGCTCCAAATCGTTGAAATCCGCCGCGTTCCGCGCGCGCTTGGCCGCGGAAAAGGCGTCGTCAAACGCATTTACCATGTCGATCAGCGAAAACAGCGCGCGCGCGGTCAGGGCGCGGTCGTATTCGGCCTCGGCCGCCGTAACGGTCAGCCATTTGCCGCGGATGGCTTTAGCGGCGTCCTTCCACTCCTCGCGCATCGCCTTGACTTCCTCAAGGAACGCCTTGTCCTCAAATTTACGCGCGGCTCCCAGCCGGTCGAACGTGATCGACCGCGCGGCCTCCACACAGGCATCCCACTCCCCGCCGCGCAGGGCTTCCAGCAGGCGCTCGGCGCGATTCAGATCGCTCGTCAGCGCGGGCAGGTAAGCATCGGCCAGGCCGTCGACGCCGGTCACCGCAGCCGCCGCCATGCGCAGAAACGCCGCGCCGTGCTCCGCCGCCGCGCGCGCCTGCGCAAGCAGGACGCGCCCGTGCGGCGTATCCATCCCGCGCGCGTACAGCCCCTGCCGCACCTCCTCCATGAAAGCGCGCGGGTCGGGATGCGCCTGTATTTTTTCGTAAGTGCCAAGGATGACCTCGCCCAGCTTCTTGTCGTCCCGCCCTGCGGCGAGCAGGTCGCAGAGCGCGAAAAAGCCCTCATCCCCGTGCTCATATGCTGCGTCGAGCACCTCCTCAAGCACCTCGGCGCGCAAGATCTTGCCCTCGTTCTCATCCATCAGCCGGAAATCCGGCGCGATGCCGAGCGCCGCCGCCTGCTCGCGCGCGAGCGACAGGCACAGCGCGTGTACGGTCGTGATCTTCGCGCGGTGTACCAGAAACATCTGACGGCGCAGGCGCGTATCGTGCGGCGCTTTCGCTGCCGCCTCGCCCAGCGCAGCGGAGATGCGCTCGCGCATCTCCGCTGCCGCCGCGTTGGTAAAGGTCACGAGCAGCAGACGGTCGATATCCACCGGATCGGTCGGGTCGGTCAGACGTGCGAGCACGCGCTCGACCAGCACCGCGGTCTTGCCCGAGCCTGCCGCCGCCGACACCAGCAGCGCGCCGCCCCTGTCATGGATGGCGGTTTCCTGCTCTTTGGTCCATTGCGGCATGTCATTCACCCCCTACCTGCTGCCAGAACTCCTCGTCCGACAGGTGCCGGAGCCACCGCGCCTTGTCGCCCGCCGTTTCATCGAAGCGGCAGGCGGCGCGGAAGTCACACCAGTCGCAAAAGCTCGATGCTTTATCCTTTTTGCACGGGTTTGCGGCCACACTGCCCGCGCGCAGCTCGCGCCCCATTTCGAGCAGCTTATCATGCGCATACCTGGCCAGCTTTCCAAACCGCACCAGGTCGGCCACCGCGGATTTCGCCGCGAGCGAGGGCGCGTCCTCCCCCTTTTTCACCTTGATCGTGACCGGAATAAACCGTCCGTCTCCTTCCAGCCCGTGCTCCATCGCCTCGAGCAGCTCCATGTCGTCGCTCAACAGGCCGCTGCGGCGCAGCGCCTTGTCGCGCAGAGCACGGAGCGCGTCCTCGTCGATATCGCGCGCCGCGTCGGGCAGCTCGTCCCGCACGGGGACGTACAAAACGCCCGCGGGTACGATTTCGTTGAACGTTTGGGTCAGGCGCTTACGGTAGCGCTCCAAGCCCTCCTGCTGAAGTGCATACAGGTAGATAACGAGCTGCATGTTCAGCCCATACCAGATATCCGACAGGGAAAACGACTTTTTACCGCTTTTGTAGTCCATCACGCGCAAGTACAGCCGCCCGTTTTTGATATACCCGTCCACGCGATCCACCTTGCCCGAGAGGGACACTGAAACCTCCCCCTCCGCGCACAGGACGGGCGGCAGGTCGCCGCCGCGCGAAAAATCCACCTCATAATCGATCGGCGCGAAGTCGGAAACGCGCAGCTCGTCAATCACATTGTCCAAGATCTGCTCAACCGTGCGCGTCAGCCGCCCGAACAGATAGCGAAAGCGCGCGGTCTTGTTCTCCATGCCGCCCAGTTCCTCCTGCACATACTGCCGGACCGCCGTGCGGCAGGCACGCCGGACCGCCGCTTCCTCCGCAGCCGCCGCGCCGCCCGCGCCTTTCCCCAATGCAGTCAGCGCATGCTCCAGCACATAGTGGATAAACGTGCCGGTTTCGAGCGCGTCAAACCGCGCCACACGGCGCGGCCTGGCTTTCAGGCCGTACTGCATGAAAAACGCGAACCGGCAGGAGTAAAATGTGTCCACGCGCGAGGCGGTCAGGTTGAGGCTTTTCCCATATAGCCCCTCTATCGTATGCGGGCTGGTCAGCGGCCCCCGTCCGCGCCGCTGCTGCGCGGCATGGTGTACCCGCTCGTCGTCGCGGTAAAAACCGTAGGCCGCGCGCACCGCCGCCGTGCGGTCGCCGGACAGGTATGCGCAGGCCATTTCGACCGCCGGACGCTCCGCCTGCAGGCGGTCCTGCGCTGTTTCCGTCTGGTGCGTGGAAAACAGCACGTCGGGCAGCAGCCCCCGCACCACGCCCACAAAATACGACGGGCGCGTCTCCCCACCCGCGGCATCGCTCATATGCCAGGTGAGCAGCAGCTCCTCAGTGGGGCAGGCAAGCGCGCGGTACAGGGTCTCCTGCTCCATGAGCAGACGCTCCACGCCGTAGGCTTTCAGTTCCACCCCCAGCGCGTCCAGCTTGTCCCGCTCCATATCGCTGAGCAGCGAGGCGGAGGAGGGCGCCTTGGGGATCAGCCCGTCGTTTACCCCGAGCAGGATCACGTATTTCGCGTTTTCCCCGCATGCGCGTTCGATATTGCCGCAGGTCACACGGTCGAGTGAAACGGGTATCGTACCCACGTCGTATTCGCCCAGCACCAGACGGAACAGCTTCGCAAACCGCTCCGCCGTCAGCGGCGTATCCCCGCATACCCATGCGAACTGCTCCATGGCGGACACCAGAATCTCCCACAGCTGGCGGTACTCATCCGCCAGCTGTAGGCGTCCGGCCACCTCGTGCGCGGCCGCGCGGTCGGCCATGCACCGCGGCGCGTCCACCGCGAGCAGGAAGTCGTACAGCGCGCGCACACAGCCGGATGCCGGCTGCTCCCCTTTCAGCCTTTCGCGCAGCGTGGAAAACGGGCCGATCAAACGCGCGCGCAGCGCGTTCAACTCCGCAAGCTGCGCCCGCGCGCGATCGTCGAACGGCTGACCATACCCGTCCGGATGTTCGGCCCACTCCCGTTCCCATGCGCCGCCGCGGATATTCCAGGTCAGCGCGTAATTCTCCAGCTTGTCCAACTCCTCACGCGTTAGATGCATCAAGCCGGTTTTGAGACAGCCGAACAGGTCCTCGTATTTGAAATAGGACTGCGCCGCGTTCAGCGCGCCCGTGACCAGCGCCATCGGCGGGCGTGAGAGCAGGTCGGGCTTTTCCGCAAGGAACACCGGCACGTCATATCGCGCCATCGCCATGGCGAGAAACGCACTGTACGGCTCGATGTCACGCGCGGCCACCACGAAATCGCGGTAGCGCGCGCCCTCATCGCGCACCTTGCGCCGGATATAGGCCGCCGCGTGCTCGCACTCGTCAAACGGCGACGCGGCAGCGTACAGGCGCACCCCTTCGCACGACTCCTGCGGAACACGCACGGGCAACAGACCTTGTGCCTCCACCGCCGCCAGGCCCGCCGGCCGCGCAACCCTGCTTGCGCCAAGCTCGATGCGCTCCGCTTTCCGGTTATGCCGCTTTGCCATGCGCTCCAGAGTCTTGACCGTTTTGCAGCCCGTGACGAATATTTCCGGATACGCCATATCGCAGGCGACCGCCGCCGCCAGCGGCACGCCCGCCGCCAGCACGGCGTCGACCACGGCCAGCTCCTGCGGCGTAAAGCCCAGAAAGCCGTCCAGATACACCGCCGCGCCGTCCAGCACATGACTTTCTGCGAGCCGGTCGCGCAGATGGGTCAGCCGGTCGCGTGGGTCGGGCAGGGATTCGTCGCACAGACGCTCATACGCGGTCAATAACTGCGCCAGATCGGACAGCTTCGCTGCGAGCGCCGTGTCCCTGCACGTCTCCGCAGCGGCGAACAGCGCCTCCGGCGCGACCGCACAGGTCTTGCACTCGTCCACCACCCCCAGCGCCTCGCCGAGCAGCTCGGGCTTGTCCGCCAGACCGCCCCATACGGACAGCCCGCCCTGAACACGGCGCGCGGCCTCCTGTAGGGTGAGGAGCTGTCCGGCCGGTGTCAGCATCTGCTGCGCCAGCCCGCCGACCTCGGAAAACACCCGATCAGCCAGGCGGGAGAACGTCAGAACCTCGGCGGTGCGCGCGCCCCGATTGTCCGTCGCCGCGGCGAGCGACCGCTCCATACGGTGTGAATTCAGCTCCGGCACAAGTAAGATCTGCCGCCCCCCGCCGCTTTCACAGCGGGCGGCGATCTCCCGCAGGATTGCCGTTGTTTTGCCGCTGCCCGCGCGGCCGGTCCAAATGCGCATGGCACTCTCCCCTTCCATTGCTTTTTATCATACCATGAACCCGAACATGTGCGCAAGCTTCCCGCAGAAAAGGAAAATTTATGGTTGACTTTTCCGCAAAAATCGACTATACTTAACAAGCACATTGCGAAACGCCTCTGTAGCTCAGTCGGTAGAGCAGGGGACTGAAAATCCCCGTGTCGGTGGTTCGATTCCGCCCGGAGGCACCATTTTATATGCGGCTGTAGCTCATCTGGTAGAGCGCCACCTTGCCAAGGTGGAGGTAGCGAGTTCGAGCCTCGTCAGCCGCTCCACCCAAAAACCTGTCCCGCGGACAGGTTTTTTCAGTTTTCTGCATGGCGGTTGACAACACGCCGCCGTTCAGTATACTCTCATATTAGGTGATTTGCATGGAACGTAAAACAAAGACAACCATCGAACGCGGCCTGTTAATCTCGGGTATCGCGATCGCGGCTTTCGGCCTGTTGACCGAGGGCATCAACTATCCCTGGGGTACGCTGGTCGGCAAGGAGACAATCGCGGCGGATCCTGCGCCGGTCTCCGAGCAATGGATTGAGCAAAGCCTCCCCGCCGAGGAGGATCTGGTTTACCTGACCGACTGCGACGCCTACGGCACGGCGACCGCTCCGGAAGAGGCGCTACAGGTTGGCGTGATCAAGCTGCCCAAGCTCGGCACCGCCGACAACGTGGTCGAAGGCACCGAGCTGAAAGACCTCGCGCTTGGCGCAGGGCATCTCGCGGGAAGCGCGCTGCCCGGTGCGTCCGGCAACTGCGTGATCGCGGGCGACCGCTCCGACGATTTGATGCGTCATTTGGAATTACTCGGCGAAGGGGATACCATCCTGCTCGCCGACCAAGACACGCAATATACCTATACGGTATTCCAGGCGGTAACGGTCGAGCCTACTGAGGTCTGGGTGACCGAGCCTGTCGAGGGACGCGAGGCCGTGCTCACCCTGTTTACCGGTACGCCGTCCGGCTCTCTCAAACAGCGGCTGGTCGTCCAGGCGGAGCTGACCGCCTCGGAACCTCGCAGCTGATCTGTCCGTCCCGCACCGAGGCCGCCCAGAGGGCCTCGGTGCGTTTCATTTTCACCGGCGCGTCCTGTGCCGCTGCGTGACTGTTTACGAGGTTTCTTTATGCTGCATGAATTTTCCCGCGCCGAGCTGCTGCTCGGCGCACAGGCCATCCAGACGCTCGCCGCGTCCCATGTCGCCGTGTTCGGCGTGGGCGGTGTCGGCTCGTTCGCGTGCGAAGCGCTCGCGCGCGCCGGCGTAGGCGAGCTGACGTTGATCGATAACGATACGGTTGCGCTCACCAACCGCAACCGCCAGCTTATCGCGCTTGCGTCCACGTCCGGTCAGCCGAAGGTGGACGCGATGCGCGCGCGCATCGCGGATATCAACCCGCGCTGTACCGTCCATGCGCTCCGCATGTTCTATACGCCGGACAGCGCGCTCGACCTCAGCCGCTTCGACTATGTGATCGACGCGATCGACACCGTAACCGCCAAGCTGCATCTGATCGCCGAATGCGACCGGCTGGGCGTGCCGTTGATTTGCTCCATGGGAACAGGCAACAAGCTCGATCCCACGCGGTTTGAAGTTACGGATATTTACAAAACCTCGGTCTGCCCGCTCGCGCGGGTCATCCGGCTGGAATGCAAAAAACGCCGCATCAAGCGCCTGAAGGTCGTCTACTCCAGGGAGGAACCACGCACGCCCTTGCCCTCGGACGAGCAGAAGGGCACTGCGGGGCGCGCCGTACCCGGCAGCGTTTCCTTTGTGCCGCCGGTAGCGGGCATGATCCTCGCGGGCGAATGTATCAAGGACCTGACGGGCGTACGGTAAAACGCAAAACAGGAGCAGCTCTTGCTGCTCCTGTTTTGCGTTTTGGTTTATTCGGCCGGCTCTCCGGTCGGAAAGAAGAGTATGGTCTGCTGAGCGGTTCCAAGCGCCTCCCCCCTGATACGGACGCATCCGTCTGCAAAATCCACTTCCCCGACTGCGAACGGCACTTCGATCGCGCCGAGCGTATCCCCAAAACGGTCGAAGCAGGCAACGGTCTGCGCGCCGGTCCGCAAGGCATACACCCCCGCGCCATCGGTCGCCAGAGGCCCCGGCCGCTGGCTGACGGAAACCGTAAACAGAGTTTGGGGATTTCCGTACTCCGTGCAGCGGATATAGGCATACTCAGTGTCCGACAGCCAGCAGGCATAAATGTCCTGCCCCGTCTCGATCATCGCGTTGGCATAGGTTTCGCTTAAACGGCGGCCGGAAAAGTCATACAGCGTATAGTACCCGCTGTCCTGTGCGATATAAGTATCGCTCCATCGGTTCAGGAGCATCGGCGTTTCGCTCACCGTTCCCATCTTGCCATCGGTAATCAGGCAGTATGCCCCGTCGCGTTCTATCACAAGGCGGTCGCCGATCCCGCCGTACACCTGCACCTGATCGAGCGAAATATTCATGCGCCAGAGGGTATTCCCGCCGCGGTCGATCGCGCGGACGGCATCCCCCTCGCGGACGATCGCCCTGCCGTTTGCCCAGCCCGTGACCGACTGGTAGGTTTGCGTGCTGTATGTGCCGTCCGCATACAGGATACGGCTGTCCGCCGCGCCTTTTTCCATCGAGTACGCCCATGCCGAACCCGACTGCTCGTCCACGCCGTCAGCATAATAATCCGCCAATGTGTCGCCGGTTCTCAGGTTGCATAACGCGCACGCAAATCCGCTTTCCACATCCGGCTGCCAGTGCAGGCTTGCCCATTCACCCAACAGTCTGGCATCATAAAAATAGCCGTCCGTACCCGCAAAATCGGTCAGCAGACGGTTACCGGCTGCATCCTCGATATGTACGCGGCCCACCCCCGCGCCGGAATAGTCCACTACGACACGGTATGCTTCCCCTTGCTCTTTTGGGATCTCGGCCGCATACTGTGCGGCATATAGGCGCAGCATGGTTGCGATCGACTGCTCGCGGGTATACTCTCCCGCCGGCTCAAACGCATTGCCTCCCGTCCCCGTCATGATGCCGTGGCGGTAGACCCAGTTGATATCATTGCGCGCCCACGAGGCGATATCCGCGCCATCCGCGAACACATGCGGCAGACGGCCCTGCACGCTGCCGTCGTAATCTGCCCGCAGCGCGCCCAGCCGGTGTAGCATACTGGCCGCCTCCTGTCTCTGGAGTGATCGGCCCGGCTCGAACCTTCCGCCTCCCACTCCATTGACGATGCCGACCGACGCACATAGCAGCACATCCCCCTCCTTACAGTCCGTGAACAATACGGTATCCTTTTCCACTTTACCCAGCAACCCTTCAGTTTCCCACGAACGGTAAACCGCCGCCGCCAGCGCGCAAAACTCTGCCCTTGTCGCCGCCCTGTCATAGGCGCTGTCCAGCTTTTCCGGCACCAGCCCCGCCTCGCGCGCGGTCTGCACCGCTTCCAGCGCCCAGTCGCTCGGCTGGTCCGCGGCCCCCGCCGGAACCGCCAGCATGCAGGCCGTCAGCACGGCCGCTATCCATCTTTTCATCGTTCCATCCTCCTTTTTATTCGGTACGCTGTCTGGTAATCTCGTGATAAACGATCTCGGCACGATAGGTTTCCGCCCCATCCTCCGCATAAACGCTTTCGGTGATCGTGCGCCCCTGCGCGTCATAGCACCGGATAGCAAGGGACGCCTCCGTTTACATGCCCTGCCGGTACCGAACGCTCGTTTCCTCCTCATACCGCGCGGCGGGTACGATATACGGCAGCATCCGCCAGCTTTCCGTGTCCGGCGCCACATAGCGCAGGCCTCGTAACGCCAGCGCGCCAAATGTCAGTCCATACACCGCCACAGCCGCCAGCAGTAGGCCGCACAAGCGCCTGAAGATCCCCTGCTTCATACCGGCCTCCCTTTTTCCCATTGTAACACAAAAGCCCCTGCGGATAAATATCCGCAGGGGCTTTGTCATTCTTTTGTAGCTTACGCTTCCGGAGCGTACAGGTCCTGCAGGCGCTTGAGGTGTGCATAGCGCTTGGTGGACTCGACCTCGGATTCGGAGAACAGCTTCTCGGCGCGATCCGGGAACGAACGGGTCAGCGCAGAGTAGCGAGCTTCGTTCATCATGAACTTGCGGTAGTCCTCGGTCTTGGGCTCCTTGGACTCCAGGATGAACGGGTTCTTGCCTTCTTCCGCGAGCTGCGGGTTGAAGCGGAACAGGTTCCAGTAGCCGCAGTCGACAGCCTTCTTCATCTCGGCCTGGCAGTTGGTCATACCGCCCTTGATGGAGTGCATCTCGCACGGGGCATAGCCGATGATGAGGGACGGTCCCGGATAGGCTTCCGCTTCCGCAATCGCCTTGAGAGTCTGGTTCATGTTCGCGCCCATAGCGATCTGGGCAACGTATACATAGCCGTAGCTCATCGCGATCTCGGCGAGGCTCTTCTTCTTGGTGGTCTTGCCGGACGCCGCGAACTGCGCAACCGCGCCGATGTTGGTCGCCTTGGAGGCCTGACCGCCGGTGTTGGAGTAAACCTCGGTATCGAATACCATGACGTTTACATCCTGGCCGGAAGCGAGGACATGATCCAAGCCGCCGAAGCCGATATCATAAGCCCAGCCGTCGCCGCCGAAGATCCAGACGGACTTCTTGGCCAAGTATTCCTTATGCGCAACGATTTCCTTGCAGGCGTCGCAGCCGGCAGCCGCGCCCTGCTCAAGCACAGCGGCCAGAGCCTTGGCCGGCTCCGCGTTAGCAGCGCCGTTGTCCTTGGTTTCCAAGAACTTGGCGATCGCGTCCTTGGTTTCGGCCGGAGTCGCATCCGCCGCAGCCATCTCTTCGAGCTTGGAGATCAGGCGCTCACGGATGGCGAGCTGGCCATAGTACATGCCGAGGCCGTGCTCCGCGTTGTCCTCGAACAGGCTGTTCGCCCAAGCCGGACCGTGGCCATTCGCGTCAACGGTGTACGGGCTGGTAGCAGCAGGACCACCCCAGATGGACGAGCATCCAGTAGCGTTGGAGATATACATACGGTCGCCGCAGACCTGGGTGATCAGGCGGGCGTAAGAGGTTTCGGCGCAGCCTGCGCACGAGCCGGAGAACTCAAGCAGCGGCTTCTTGAACTGACTGTCCTTGACGGAAGCAGTCGAGATCATGTCGGCCTTCTCGGCAACCTTGGCTACGCAGTAATCGAACGCATCCTGCTGGGCAGCTTCCTGCTCCTGCGGAACCATGGTGAGCGACTTGGTCGGGCATACGCCTACGCACACGCCGCAGCCCATGCAGTCGAGCGGGGAAACAGCCATCGTGTACTTGTACACGCCCTTGCCCTTGCCAGCCTTGATGTCCACGATCTTGGCAGAAGCCGGAGCGGCGGCAGCCTCTTCCTCGGTCAGCGCGAACGGACGGATGGTGGCGTGCGGGCAGACATAAGCGCACTGGTTGCACTGTACGCAGGTCTCGGCGTTCCAGGTCGGAACGGTAACGGCTACGCCGCGCTTCTCGTAAGCGGCAGCGCCGTGCTCGAACGAACCGTCAACATGCTCGCCGGCGAAAGCGGATACCGGCAGAGAGTCGCCGTCCATGCGGCCGATGGGCTCCATAACGTCCTTGACCATCTTGACGACTTCCGGACGGCCCTGCAGGTCGCGGTTGTCCGCTTCGTCCGCGGCATTCGCCCAGGACGCCGGAATCTCGACCTTGTGGAACGCGGTCGCGCCAACGTCGATCGCCTTGTGGTTCATATCGACGATATCCTGGCCTTTCTTCAGGTAGGACTTGGTAGCGGCATCCTTCATGTAGCCAATCGCTTCTTCCTGCGGCATAACCTTGGCCAGCGTGAAGAACGCGGACTGCAGGATGGTGTTGGTGCGCTTGCCCATGCCGATCTCGATCGCCTTGTCGATCGCGTTGATCGTGTAAAGCTGGATGTTGTTGGAAGCAATATAGCGCTTGGCAACAGCCGGCATGTGGTGGTCAAGCTCTTCGTCGGTCCACTGGCAGTTGATCATGAAGATACCGCCCGGCTTGACGTCGCGGACCATCGGGAAGCCCTTAACGATATAGGAAGGATTATGGCAGGCAACGAAGTCCGCCTTGTTGATATAGTAAGGAGACTTGATCGGCTTGTCGCCAAAGCGCAGGTGCGAAATGGTCACGCCGCCGGTCTTCTTGGAGTCGTACTGGAAGTACGCCTGAACATACTTGTCGGTATGGTCGCCGATGATCTTGATAGAGTTCTTGTTTGCGCCGACCGTACCGTCGCCGCCGAGACCCCAGAACTTGCACTCGATGGTGCCTTCCGCCGCGGTGTTCGGCGCCGGCTTCTCCTCGAGGGACAGGTAGGTAACGTCGTCGGTGATGCCGATGGTGAACTGGGGCTTGGGCTCGGCCTTGGTCAGTTCCTCGTATACGGCAAAGACGGACGCCGGAGGCGTGTCCTTGGAGCCGAGACCGTATCGGCCGCCGATAACGACCTTATCGGTGATGCCGGCGTTCGCCAGCGCGGTGACGACATCGAGGTAGAGCGGCTCGCCCTGCGCGCCGGGCTCCTTGGTGCGGTCGAGGACCGCGAGCTTCTTAGCGGTAGACGGAATCGCGGCCAGCAGCTTGTCCGCGCGCCACGGGCGGTACAGACGGACCTTGACAAGACCGACCTTTTCGCCGTGCGCGTTCAGGTAATCGATCACTTCCTCCGCCACGTCGCAGATCGAACCCATCGCGATAATCACGCGGTCAGCGTCGGCAGCGCCGTAGTAGTTGAACAGCTGATAGTCAGTACCGAGTTTGGCGTTGACCTTGCCCATGTACTCCTCTACGATCTCCGGAACAGCGTCGTAGAACTTGTTGCAGGCCTCGCGGTGCTGGAAGAATACGTCGCCGTTCTCGTGCGAGCCGCGCATCATCGCATGCTCCGGATTGAGGGCGCGCTTGCGGAACGCCTCGACAGCGTCCATGTCGCACATTTCCTTCAGGTCCTCGTAGTCCCAAACCTCGATCTTCTGGATCTCGTGGGAGGTGCGGAAGCCGTCAAAGAAGTTGATGAACGGAACGCGGGACTTGATGGTCGCCAGGTGCGCGACCGCGCCCAGATCCATCACTTCCTGCGGGTTGGTTTCAGCCAGCATGGCGAAACCGGTCTGGCGGCAGGCCATAACGTCGGAATGGTCGCCAAAGATGTTCAGCGCATGGGACGCAACCGTACGCGCCGAAACATGGAAGACACAGGGAAGCAGTTCGCCCGCGATCTTGTACATATTCGGGATCATCAGCAACAGGCCCTGAGACGCGGTGTAGGTGGTGGTCAGCGCACCGGCCGCAAGGGAGCCGTGTACCGTACCCGCAGCACCCGCCTCGGACTGCATTTCGATCACCTTGACGGTTGTACCGAAAATGTTCTTCTGACCTGCGGCTGCCCACTGGTCAACGCTGTCTGCCATGGGGCTGGACGGGGTAATCGGATAGATACCCGCGACCTCGGTAAACGCATACGACACGTGCGCGGCCGCAGTGTTACCGTCCATGGACTTCATCTTTCTTGCCATGTTTATATCCTCCTATTCAGTTATAACATGCTGAAGGGGTGAAAAAGGACCTTTCCGCACCAGTTTTGCGCCGAAAAAGCGATCTTCACCAACCGTATTTATTTTAGCACTCCTCCCTCCAATTGTAAACACCCAATATGACAAATTCATAACGATTTCCGCTTTTTCGGAACCGATTTCATATCGTGAAACAAATTGCTCTTTTTGTACCATAAATATTACATTTAGTTTGCATTTGACGTTTTGCATTGCGGAATTTGACATTTTGTAGTATAGTATTAGCGGTAAGAATTGGCGTTTCGGAGGGGCTTAACATGGTATCGCGTGTCTTCTCAGCCGGCCTGCGTGGCATCGATGGATATATCGTCACGGCCGAATGCTTTCTGTCCAGCGGCCTGCCCCGTTTGGATATCGTTGGCCTGCCGACCGGCGCGGTCAGCGAAGCTGGGGAGCGTGTGCGCGCCGCAGTCAAATCCCGCGGCTTCGACTGGCCGGTTTCCCGCCTGACGGTCAACCTCGCTCCCGCGGATACCAAAAAGGCCGGCGCCGCCTATGACCTTCCGATTCTGCTTTCCATCCTTGCGGCCGCGGGCGAGATCGATCCCCTGCCGCAGGACGCCGTCTTTCTCGGCGAGTTGTCCCTGACCGGCGAGCTGCGTCCGGTGTGCGGCGCACTTTCTATGGCGCTCGCCGTGCGGGACGCCGGCTTCCGAACGGTATTTGTCCCACAGCAGAACGCGGCCGAGGCCGCCTATGCCGCCGGCGTCACCGTGCTGCCGGCGGCCGGCCTGGACGACCTGCTCGCCCACCTGAACGGGCGCCGCCCGCTTTCTCCCTGTCTCCCGCCTGCCGCGCCGCCGCCGTGCAGCGCGCCCCTCGATTTCTCGCACGTCATGGGGCAGCACGCGGTCAAGCGCGCGCTCGAGATCGCCGCTGCGGGCGGACACAATATTATTCTCTCCGGCCCGCCCGGGTCGGGCAAGAGCATGATGGCAAAATGCTTCCCCACCATCCTGCCGCCTCTGTCCGATGCGGAGCGGCTGGAGGTCATCCGCGTCTGGTCGGCGGTCGGCCGCGGCCAGGAAGCGGTTGGCCGCGCGGAGCGGCCGTTCCGCGCGCCGCACCATAACTCCTCCGCAAACGCGGTCGCGGGCGGCGCGGGTGCCGGCGGGCGGCTCCCTGTCCCCGGCGAAGTCACGCTGGCCCACCATGGGGTATTATTTCTGGACGAGCTGCCCGAGTTTCACCGCGATGTACTCGAAACCCTGCGCCAGCCGCTCGAAGACGGAAAAATCACGATCTCCCGCGTTGCCGGGCAGGTCACTTATCCGGCGCATTTTCAATTAATCGCAGCTATGAATCCCTGCAAATGCGGCTGGTATGGAAGCGGCCGCTGCACTTGCTCGCCCGCTTCCGTGCAGCAGTACCTGCGGCGGCTGTCCGGCCCTCTGCTCGACCGCATCGACCTGCAGATCGCGGTACAGCCTGTCGAATATGCGGCGCTGGCTGCCCGCGGACGGGCTGCCGAGGAGCCTTCGGCGGCGATCCGCGACCGCGTGTGCGCCGCCCGCGTGGTCCAGTACCAGCGGCAGGGCGACGGTATCTGCAACGCCAGAATACCGCCCGCGCAATTGGCGCTGTACTGTGTCCTGTCCGACGACGCTTCCCGCATATTCGCGGCGGCGTTTGAGCGGCTCGGCCTCACCGCCCGCGCGCACGACCGTGTGCTGCGCGTGGCGAGAACGGTCGCTGATCTGGCCGGCAGCGCGTCCATCCAGTCCGAGCATCTTGCCGAGGCCCTACAGTACCGCACGCTCGACCGTGCGGCCGCCGATTGACCCACTTCCGCGCGGCGGGTTGTGGAAAAGCCTGTGTGTATTGTGAATAAATTCCTTTTTCAACGGTTTTTCCCAGGTTTTTGCGGTTAACTATTCCATAAAATATCCTAATTCTCTTTATTGAGACGCAAGGAGGTCTTTCCCTATGTCCCATCCCTTTGCCCGCCGGGCGGGTGCGTTGGCGTTGACAGCGGCGTTGTTCGTCCAGCAGGCCGGCGCGCTTTCCAATATTTCCTCCTGGGCGGAGGAGGGCGTCGCAGCCGCGCAGGCTGCCGGCCTGATGCCCAGCGCGCTCGAAGCGCTCAACGCAAAGGCCGAGATCACCCGCGCGGAATTCTGCGGCATTGCCGTAAACGCTTATAAGGCGGTGAGCGGCAAGGCGGTGTTCGCTTCAGCCAAAAAGCCGTTCCGCGACTGTGACGACCCCAATGTGGTCGCGGCATATGAGCTCGGCCTGGTAAGCGGCCGCGGCGACGGCATTTTCGATCCGGACGCCAGCATCAAGCGGCAGGACCTCTGTGTGATGCTGTATAATATCCTGGACGCCGCCGGCATCGACGCCCCCGCCATCGCGGGCGATGCCTGCGTGGAGGATTATCCCGACGTTCCGCAAATCAGCGATTATGCGGTCAACGCCATGATTACCATGGTCGATTATACAATCGTAAACGGCATTTCCGCCGCGGACGAGGCTACGCTGTTAGCGCCTAACGGCACGGCGACACGCGAGCAGGCCCTTATCATGGCGGAGCGCTTTTGCCAGGCCTTTGAGGACCAGGAGCCTGAAGCGGAGCCCTCCGACGAGGAGGGCGCTGTTTCGGTCCCTGACTACTGGCTCGATCCTGACCTTATGTTCCCCTCCACGGAAACGGACAAAATGATGCTCGTCTACGGTGTGGGCGGTGAAAAGTATCAGACCGCCGAGGAGGCCGAGGCGCACATGGTGGAGATCTCGGTTCCGGTCTGGCGGCTCCAGGCCGACGGGAGCAAGACCTCCAGCACCGCGTATATCGAGGTCAATCAGTCGCTCGCCCCGATTTACGAGGCAATCTTTGAGGAAATTTATAACGGCGACGAGCAGTTCCCGATCAAAAATGTCGGCTGCTATTCCTGGCGCACGGGCGAGCATTCGCAGGGTACCGCGATCGATATCAACTGGGAGGAAAACATGGAGGCTACCATCAACGCGGACGGCTCGCTCACCCCGACCACCGGCACGCACTGGTCGCCCTACGAGGACCCCTACTCCATCCCAGAGGGCGGGGATGTATACAACGCTTTTACGAAATACGGCTTTTCATGGGGTGGGAACGCCTGGTCGAGCAAGCGCGACTACATGCATTTCAGCTATTTCGGACGATAAATAACACGGGAGGGCGGCATAATGCCGCCCTCCCGTGTTTCATCCCGCCCTATCCCCCGGCAAGGATGCTCGTCCGGTTTCTGTAGTAATACAGCACGCCCACCGCATCGGCCAGCGCCCAGCCGATTGGCACCGACATCCAGATGCCGGTCACGCCCAGCGCAGGGACAGCCGACAACGCGTAAGCCAATGCCACACGCGTACCCAGCGAGAATACCGTCAGCACCACTGACATCCCGGGCATCTTGACCGCCCTATAAAAGCCATACAGCAGGAACAACAGGCCGATACCAAAATAGAACGCCCCCTCAATCCGCAGGTAGCCCACGCCGGCCTCGATGATCGCTGTGTCCCCAGCGTCGACAAACAGCCCCATGAGCGGACGGGCCAGCGCGCATACCGCAAGGCTGATGGCCGCGCAGAACGCGAACGCGGACAGCGCCGCGCTTTTTATCCCGCGCCGGATCCGCTCCGCCTTTCCCGCGCCGTAATTCTGGGCGATAAAGGTGGAAAACGCATTGCCGAAATCCTGTACCGGCATATAGGCGAACGAATCGATCTTGACCGCGGCGGCAAACGCCGCCATCACCACCTTGCCGAAGCTGTTGACCAAGCCCTGCACCATCAGGATGCCGAGGTTCATAATGGATTGCTGCACGCAGGTCAGCACCGACAGGCCCGCGATCTCACGGACGATACCGCCGTCCCAGCGGATATGCCGCCGCGCGACCCGCAGCTCCGGAAAGCGGAGCAGGTAATACAGCAATATCCCCAGGCCGGACGCATACTGCGACAGGACGGTCGCAGCCGCCGCGCCCGCCACGCCCCAGCGAAAAACAATCACGAACACCAGATCGAGCGCAATGTTCATCACCGCTGCAACACCCAAAAACAGCAGCGGCGTGACCGAATCCCCGACCGCGCGCAGCAGATTGGCAAAGTAATTATAAAGAAAGGTCGCCGGAATGCCGAAAAAGATGCAGAACAGGTATTCCCGCATCAGTCTGACAACTTCCCGCGGCACCTGCAGGGCGCGGATGATCCAGTCCAGCCCGGCAAACGAGAGGAGGTTGAGCAGCAGCGCCGCCGCACCGATCAGCAGGAACGACAGAGCGAAGCTGGTCCGGAGCCGCTCCATATCCTTCCGCCCAAACTGGATGGAGAAAAACGCGCTGCTCCCCATACACAGCCCGAGCAGGATAGAGGTCAGGAACACCATCAGCGTATACGACGAACCGACCGCCGCCAGCGCGTCCGCACCCAGAAAGCGGCCCACGATCAGCGTATCCGCCACGTTATACATCTGCTGTAGCAGGTTGCCCGCCATCAGCGGCAGGGCGAACAGCAACAGCTTTTTGGTGATATCGCCCTCTGTCAAATCGCCTCGCATACGTCCACCTTTTTCTAAACGTAATTATTATCTTTCTTTATGCAATACTATAGTAGCAATATTTTATTAATTCGTCAATCATATATTTCTATTTGTTCCTTCCCTGTGTTATACTATCTTATATCATCCAACCCTGAAAAGGAGGCTTCCCCATGTATCTGGACTGTCTGGACGCCCTCGACCAAAAGATCCTCACCCTGCTCACACAGAACGCTCGCTATTCCTATTCCGAGATCGGCGAGCTGGTCGGCCTTTCGCGCGTCGCGGTGAAAGGCCGGATCGACGCGCTGGAGAAAAAGGGGATCATCGAGGAATACACGACCATCATCAACCCGCAGAAAATCAGCGGCGCTGTATCCTGCTACTTTGAGATCGAAACGGCTCCCGACGCACTGAACGCCGTGATCGACCGGCTTTATCAGTGCGGCACCGTCACCCAGATCTACCGCATGAGCGGCAATTGCTGCCTGCATGTGCATGCTGTCGCCGCCTCGCAGGACGAGCTTGATACGTTCATCCGGAACGAAATCGACCGTCTGGACGGTACGGTCAGCGTGAAAACACACGTTATCTTGTCCCGCATCAAGGATGTCAAGGGGCTTCGCCTGTAACACAGCTGTCCCCCTTCCCGCTTCGGCGCCCATGCCTGCGCCACAGCTTAACCAGCGGTTGAATAATCCAACCGTTGGTTAAACTTCGCCTCCATTGTGCGGCGGCGCGTCATATGATACGATAGGCATGACAAAGAGCCCTTTGATCCTATTTTAGAGAGCTGGTTTTCTTGATGGAACTGCAAATTGGAAAAATCATTATGCAAACACGCCGCGAAAAAGGGATGACGCAGGAAACGCTCGCTGACATGGTAGGCGTGTCCGCCGCCGCAGTCAGCAAGTGGGAAACCTGCGCAAGCTATCCGGATATCACGCTGCTGCCGCCGCTGGCCCGCGCGCTCGGCCTGTCCGTGGACGCACTTCTCGATTTCCGCCGCGACCCTGCGCGCGAGGAGCAGCTTGCCATTTCCAGCCGGCTGCATCAGGTATTTGACGACCAGGGCTTTGACGCGGGCGTGCGGGCGGTCGAGGCGGTACTGCGCGAATACCCGCACAGCGGCTCGATCAAACTGCTCGCAGGCGCGCTGTATTATCGTTACATCGCCGCAGCCCTCAACCGTGCGGAGGATACGGAACAGACGGCGTCCGATATTACGGAGCGATGCCTCGCCCTGTTTGAGCAGGGGGAACAGCAATCCGAGGAAACCGGCGAAAAGCAGGTTTCCCGCTCCCTGCGCATCAGCATGCTCACCATGCTGGGCCGTTATGAAGAGGCCGAGGCGCTGATCGACAGCCTGCCGCCAAAGCAGGGCATCGATTCGGATGAGCTGCGCCTGTCCCTTTACCTGGCACAGGAAAAGCTGACCGAGGCAGAGCAGCTTGCGCGCCGCGCGCTGCTGACCCATGTGGGCGAGGTATCAACCGCGCTGATGAGCCTGACCACCATCGCCCGCCGGCAAAAGGCGTTTGCCGCCGCCCACCGTCTGGTTGACGCCTACCGCGCGGTCGATGCTCTGTTCGGACTTGACCGGTCGAACGGCCTGCTGCTCGGCATCATGCTCGCGCAGGATGAGGGCGACCAGGCGCAGGCGCTTGACCTGTTCGAGCAGTATATCGACACGCGCCTTGCCTATACGCTCGATTACCGTGATAACCCGTTTTTTGCCGCGGTGCAGACGCATGTCCCTACAAGGAACGATATTATTGAAACACACCGCCTGACGCTCCGTGCTATCGAGGAGGACGAGCGGTACGCGCCCCTGCGGGACGAGCCGCGCTTCCAGGCTGCGCTCGACCACCTGCGCGCGGCCATTCCGGCGGAAAATTGAACAAACAAAATGCCCGAAACGGAAAACCGCTTCGGGCATCACTTCTTTTGAGACGCGTTTTTCATATTCAGAATGGAACTCCCCTGTTTTTATTGCCGGGAAATAAATATAAAAAAACCACGCGGCCGCATTTCAATCCCGATGCGCGCCCTGCGTGGACCAATCCATAAAGCGTTTTACTTTTCGCTTTGCGTCTCATGCTCATCACCGAAAATCAAATCATCGATGTCCGGCCGGTCGGGCTTTTGCGGGATTCGGATATGTCTCATCAGCCTTTGCACCTCCTCTTATTGATTTATCTGTTATCCAGTATAACATATTATGCAAAAAAATCAAATAAAATTCCTGTAAAGTTACACAAATGTAACAATTTTTTCGACACGCCGCACCGTTCCCCGCCGCAGCCGCGCGGCCGCCAAAAAAGAAAAAGGCCGTAAAACGGCCTTTTTCACAAACAGCAAGCGGTTTCCGCAGAGCCTTCCGACCCTTTGGGGATCAAAGCGCCGCCTTCGCCTTTTCCGCCAGCGCGGCGAACGCAGCCTTGTCGTTGACCGCAAGGTCCGCGAGCATCTTACGGTTGAGGTCGATGCCGGCTTTCTTGAGGCCGTTCATAAAGCGGCTGTAATTCATGCCGCAGGACTTGGCGGCAGCCGAAATACGGGTGATCCACAGGCGGCGGAAGTCGCGCTTCTTGTGCTTGCGGCCGATATACGCGTACTTCAGGCTCTTCATAACCGCCTGGTTGGCTACGCGGTAATGGGTGGATTTCGCACCCCAGTAGCCCTTGGCACGCTTGAGGATCTTCTTTCTTCTTTTGCGCGTCATCATCGCGCCCTTAACTCTTGCCATTGTGATTGCCTCCTATATGAAAGATATGATTTTACTTACTTATACGGCAGCAGACGCTTGAGCTGCGCCACATTGGTGGAATCCGCAAAGCCTTCCTTGCGGAGGTGGCGCTTGAGCTTGGTGGTCTTTCCGTGGCCGTTGAGCAGATGGCGCTTACCAACATGGCCGCGCTTGAATTTACCGTTCTTGGTGACGGAAAATCTTTTCTTTGCACCGCTGTGCGTTTTGATCTTAGGCATAAGGGTTTGCTCCTCTCTGAATTTGCGCTGAAAACGCGCTTTTTGGTTTACTTGTCTTTTGCGGGCGCCAGGAACATAAGCATCTGACGGCCTTCGAGCTTGGGCTGCTTTTCCACCGTGCTGCATTCCGCGCACAGCTCCGCGAAGCGATGGAGCAGGTCCTGACCGAGCGACGCATGGGTGACCTCACGGCCGCGGAAGCGGACCGAAACCTTGACCTTGTCGCCGTCCTTCAGGAAGCGGCAGGCATTTTTCACCTTGGTATTCAGGTCGCCGACATCGATATTGGGGGTCAGGCGAATCTCTTTGATCTCCACGACACGCTGATTTTTTCTTGCTTCCTTTTCCCGCTTGGCCTGTTCAAAGCGGAATTTGCCGTAGTCCATGATCTTGCACACCGGCGGCTTTGCCTGCGGGGCGATCTTGACCAGGTCCATGCCTTTTTCCACTGCGATGTCCTGCGCCTGCTGGATAGGCACGATGCCGAGCTGTTCGCCGTCGTCGCTGATCAGGCGGACTTCCTTGTCGCGGATCTCTTCATTGATCTGATGTTCCATGCTGCTGATTGGTAAGCACCTCCAAACAAAAACGGATTAAAATACAAAAAGAAAAAAGGACCGGCCCTTTACGGTCGTCCTCCATCACAAAAGCGCAAAGCTGCCCTGCGGCTTTGCAGAATGATTGACCCGTTTGCTCAAGCGCTGCGGGTGAGGACGCGGCCTTCTTCTTTGTTACCTGTATTACTATAGCAGAAATAAAAGGCAAAGTCAAGGCTTTATTTCTTGCGTTCCTGCTGGTATGATAATTCGCATGGGCGGCATACTATGACAGTGGCGCCGCCCCGATAATTTGGCTTTACAAATCCGGCGCGATTTGTTATGCTTAAAGCGGGGAGAGCAATCCTCCCCCAATCTGAAACCAAACACAAGGAGGTGCCGGAACCATGAGCGAGGAGTACGGCAACGATTTTGTCACGCTGATCGATGAGGATGGCAACGAAGTGGAGTTTGAGCACATCGACACCGTGGAATATGAGGGTACGACCTATCTGGCGTTTATTCCGGCTGAGCTTGCCGTTGAGGAAGACGCGGAGGTCGTCATCATGCAGATCGTAGAGGAAAACGGCGAGGAAATGCTGGAAGCGGTCGAGGACGACGAGATCGCGGATGCAGTGTTCAATATCCTGATGGAACGCGCGGAAGCGGAGGAGGACGAAGAGGGCTGATCCCCTTTTCTTTCCGGCATCCGGCAAGGCTTTGCCGGATGTCACCCTGCCCTGTGCGACAGCGGCCTTTTTTTAACCCACATTTTTAGTACGGGATTTCGGAAAGTTTTGGCATCGAGCAGCAGGCCTCCCGGGTATACACGGATGTTGGAAGCGCAGACATGCCAAACAGAAAACCCACCTGCCAAGTCGTGCAGGTTACTAATTGGGCCGCATCGGCAGGGCGGGGCTTATTACCTTTCGGGCGCATGCGCCCCGCGCATTTCAATGGAACGGCAGCCGCTGTGCGGCTGCTTTTTTATTTCCCCCGCCTGGAAACGCCGTCCGAAGCGCTCGGCTTTTTCTTGCCCTGCACAGTAAAATGCGGTATAATAAAGGTGTGATTTCTTATATTGTCGCAAGAAAGGTGGTTTCCTTATGCAGCAGCCGATCCGAATCATCTCCCATGCCAACAAACGCCTTTACGCGGATGCGATCCCCGGGCATTTCGCCACAAACCATTCGCACATCAATTATTATGTCGATATGTCCGAAATCAAGCACAATATGTCCATGGCGCTTGAAGCGGCGCGCAGCATCGCTTTCCACTTTAGCGCGGTCAGTGTGGACACGCTCCTGTGCCTGGAGGGTACGGAATACATCGGCGCCTATCTGGCCCGCGAGCTTTCCTCCTCGGGTATCGGCAGCCTGAATTCCGGCAAATCCGTCTATCTTGTCGAGCCGGACAACAACGTCAACGGGCAGTTCATGTTCGCGGACAACCTCCGCCCCATGATCGAAAACCGCAATGTACTGGTGCTGGTCAACACGGCCTCGACCGGTCAAACCCTGTCCCAGACGCGCGAGTGCATCGAATATTACGGAGGTCGGGTCGCCGGCTATTCCGCGCTGTTCTCCAACCTTTCCGAGTTGGACGGCAAGCCGGTCGTCCGCCTGTTTTCGGGCGAGGATTTCCCGCATTACCATAATTTTGTCCGCGGCAAGGACTGCCCCGCGTGCGCGGCCGGCGTCCCGCTGGACGCTATCGTCACCCCGCGCGGATACACCAAGCTGTAAGCCCGTGTGGAGGCATCCGTCTGTCAAACGCAGGCGCATCCAGAGAAAAAGGCCGGAGGGAATCAATCCTCCGGCCTTTCCTTATCGCAGCTTCGCTGTAGGCAGCAACCGGCTCTCGGGCAATACGCGCGCCGCTCGCAGACCTCCACCTCCCCGCCCTGGAGCCGCAGCAGCCTGCCGTTGACCAGGCAGTCCGTCAGCTTGCGGCGGGCAGTGTTGTAGATCGCCTGCACCGTGGTGCGCGCGACCCCCATCTGCACGGCGGCCTGCTCCTGCTGCAGGCCCTCCAGGTCGATCAGGCGGAGCGCCTCGTACTCATCCAGCCCCATGACAACCGGCTCCCCCGCGCAGCCCATGCCGCGCGGGCCGAATTCCCGGCAGGCCGGCAGACCGCATACCCTGCGGCACTTTTTCGGCCTTGGCATCCACGTTTACCCGTGGCAGTGGCCGCCACAGGTGTGGCCGCCGTGCGAGGCGCAGTCATGCCCCTCGCCGTGATGCTCGTGGTGGCTGCACCGGACATCCGGATCATACTGGAGCGAGCCGGCCAGGAACGCCCCGACCGCTTCGTCCGCCCCGCCCTGCACGCCGCCCAGCAGGCGGATGCCGGCCTCGGCCAGCGCGGCCTGCGCGCCGCCGCCGATGCCGCCGCAAATCAGCGTATCCACGCCCTGCGCCGCCAAGAAGCCCGCAAGCGCCCCATGCCCGCTGCCATTGGTATCAACAATCCGCGAGGAAAGGATTTTTCCGTCCGCCGTTTCATATACTTTGAACTGGGCGGTATGCCCAAAGTGCTGGAATATCTGTCCATCCTCATAAGTGACTGCGATTTTCATATTGCTGCGCCTCCGTTTTTTATTTTCGGCATATGCCGGTTATAAGTATAGCATAACACTTTTCCGGCATATGTCAATAACATTTATTTTCCATAGGAAAAAGCGGCCCTGCGGCCGCTTTTCATCCTCCCTCTATTTTCTTAAAAATTCCGGCAGCCGCCGACGCGCCTCCAGCCGGTAGATGCGCGCGCCCTCGGATGAGAACTTCTCCTCATATTCGGTCATCACGTTGCCCTCGAAATCCGAGCGGTGCAGGTCGAGCGAAATATTCTGGAGCAGCCAGCCGTACTGACAGACCTCCGCAAGCGTCCACTCAAAAAAGCGCTGGTTATCGGTCTTGAAGCACAGATCGCCCTGCTGCTTCAGCAGCTCGTCATAGACCTCCAGATACGCGCGCCACGTCAGGCGGCGCTTGCGCTGGCGGTTAGGCGGCCACGGGTCGGAAAAGTTCAGGTAGATGCGGTCCACTTCGCCCGGGGCGAACACCTCGCGCAGCTCGGCCGCGTCAAAGGATACGAACCGCAGGTTGGGCAGCGGGTGCTGCTGGCAGCGCTCCGCCGCCATGATGAGCGCGCCCTCCTCCCGTTCGACCGCGATAAAGTTGATCTCCGGATACTGCTCCGCCATGCCGATCGCAAAGCGCCCCTTGCCGCAGCCGATCTCCACATGCAGCGGGTGGTCGTTGCCGAACAGCGCGCGCCAGCGGCCGCGCTTTTCCCTCGGCTCGAACGCCATCACATCCGCGCACGCGGCAAAACGAACGTCCAGGTTTTTCTTTTTGCGCATTCTCATGCGTTGATATTCCCCTTTTTTGTGTTTTCAGCCCTCTTATTATAGCCTGCCGGCCAGCCGTTTGCAAGCGGATTCCGCGCGGTCCCCTATTGTCCTCGCCCGCTTCCAGTCTTTGCCGGCAAGAATAACTCTTGGGAAATCGGCCGAACTGTGTTATAATGAGTCATATTGAATTGGGGGAACGCAGTATGTTCAAACGCTCCAGCGGCGTGCTCGCGCACGTCACTTCTCTGCCCTCGCCGCACGGCGTGGGTACCATGGGCAAGGCCGCGTATGATTTTGTGGATTTTCTCTCCGCCGCCCGTCAGACCTATTGGCAGGTCCTGCCGCTCGGCCACACCGGTTTCGGTGATTCGCCGTATCAGTGCTTTTCCGCAGCGGCGGGCAATCCGTACCTGATCGACCTTGACCTGCTGGTGGAGGACGGCCTGTTGACCGTGGCCGAGGTCAGGGCCGGCGACTTCGAGGCGTCGCCGGACGAGACGGATTTCGAACAGCTCGCGGATACCCGCTGGCCGCTGTTCCGCAAGGCGTACCGCCGCGTTGACGACACGCTGCGCACCAGGATCGCCGCGTTCCGTGAGAAAAATGCCGCCTGGCTGCCGGATTATGCGCTGTTTATGGCGCTTAAAGAGGAAAAATACCACAATATGCCGGTCTATCTTTGGCCGGACAAGGCGGTGCGCGACCGCAAGCCTGCCGCGCTTGAAAAGGCGGCCGCCGAGCTGCGGGACGAGATCGACTTCCGCATCTTCCTGCAATATGTCTTTTTCCAGCAGTGGGACGCGCTGCATGCCTACGCCAATGAAAAAGGCATCCAGATCATCGGGGATATCCCGATCTACGTTTCCGCAGACTCCTCGGATGTGTGGACGCACCCGACGCTGTTCAAGCTCAAGGCCGACCGCAGCCCCAAGCTGGTCGCGGGCGTGCCGCCCGACTACTATTCGGCCACCGGTCAGCTCTGGGGCAATCCGGTGTATGACTGGGACGTACACCGCGCGGAGAACTACGCCTGGTGGGTCTGGCGCATGAAGAGCAACATGGCGCTGTTCGATGTGGTGCGGCTCGACCACTTCCGCGGCTTCGCGGCCTACTGGGAGGTCAAGGCCGGATCGGAAAACGCGATCAAGGGCCATTGGCGCAAAGGCCCGGGCATGGAGCTGCTCCGCGCCATCGAACAGGCGCTCGGTCCGGTCCGGCTCATCGCGGAGGATCTGGGCGTGCAAACCGACGAGGTGCGCGAACTGCTCACGGAAAGCGGCCTGCCGGGCATGAAGGTGCTGATCTTCGGCTTCACGCCGGACGAAGACAATGAGCACCTGCCGCATAACTTCGTGCCGAACAGCATCGTTTACACCTCCACGCACGACTCCCAGACCGTATGCGAGCAGATCATGGATATCTGCACCGAGCCGGAAAAGCAGTTTGCCTACCGGTACCTGCGCACCTCGCACAGCGAGGCCATGGGCTGGAGCGCGATCAAAAGCGTCTGGGCCTCGCCCGCGCGCATCGCCATGACCCCCCTGCAGGACCTGCTCTCACTCGGCGCGGACGCGCATATGAACACGCCCGGGACGATCGGCGGCAAGAACTGGCGCTGGCGCGTGCGGCGGGAGGCGCTCAACCCGACGGTTTCTTCCCTGCTGGCCGAGATCACGCAAACCTATATGCGCGGCTGAAGCCGCGCCCACTCAAACAGATAAAAAGGATAGCGATAGCATGAAAATCAACACGGCAATCTTTGATTTGGACGGTACCCTGCTCAACACCCTCGGCGACCTGTGCGACAGCGTCAACTGCGCGGTCATGCGGCGCGGCTTCCCCGCTGTGACCGAGGAGCAGACGCGCCAGCGCGCGGGCAACGGCGTGCGTAAGCTGGTCGAGCGCTGCATTCCGGAAAACAAACGCACGGAGGCCATGGTTGACGCCTGTCTCGACGACTTCCGCACCGCCTATAACGAGCGCATGATGAACCGCACCCAACCGTATGACGGCATCCTCCCACTTCTCAAGGCGCTGAAAAAGGCCGGTGTTTCGGTCGGCGTGCTTTCCAACAAATACGATCTGGCCGCCAAGGGGCTGATCCGGCATTATTTCGGTGATCTTGTGCAGGTCACCTGCGGCGAGCGGCCGGACACCCCCCGCAAGCCCGATCCGACCAGCGCGCTCCAACTGCTGCGCGAGCTGGGCGGCGACGCGGCGACCGCCCTCTATATCGGAGACAGCGCGGTCGATATGCAGACCGCGCAAAATGCCGGCCTGGCCGCTGTCGGCGTGACCTGGGGCTTCCGTCCGGCCGAGGAACTAAAGGCGGCCGGTGCGCAGGCATTGGTAAGCGACCCGTCCGAATTGCTGCCGATGTTCGAACGCGGCTTGCCGGGGGTAGACGCGATCTGCAGGGCTTTCACCGCGCGCGGCTTCGGCTTTACTTACTTCCCCACCGCGCAGGAGGCACAGCGCTACCTGACCGACGCCTGCGCGGGCAAATCGGTTTCTCTCGGCGGCTCAATGACGCTCAAAGAGCTGGGTTTTCCGGAAGCCTTTGCCGGAAACACCGCTGTCCACTGGCACTGGCTCAAGCCGGGTGAATTCTTCCAGACGCCGGACATTTATCTCTGCTCCGCCAACGGCCTGTCGGAAAACGGCGAGATCGTTAATATCGACGGCACCTGCAACCGCGTCGCGGGTACGCTGTTCGGCCCGAAGCGCTGCATCTTTGTCTGCGGCATCAACAAGCTGTGCCCCGATCTGGAAAGCGCGATCGACCGCGCGAAAAACGTCGCCGCCCCCCTCAACGCCAAACGGCTTTCCGGAAAGGATGATCCGGAGATTGTGGAAAAGCTCTGCCGCGCCATGGTGATCCACATGGGACCGCCCACCAAAATGGAAAAGTGCGAGGTCGTGCTGATCGGCGAGCCGCTCGGCTATTGATCTTTCCGGCGCGTTTTGCGAAAAACGCGCCTTTTTTCCTGTCCGCAACCGCCGGTTGCGTAATTTCCAGCCCCGCTTGGTGGCATGCAACCGCTTTTTCCGGTAAAATCAGGACCATCAAGCAAGGAGGTAAGCAAACATGACGCTTGGAGAAAAAATCATCAGCCTGCGCAAACAGCGCGGCTTATCGCAGGAGGAGCTAGCCATTACACTCGGCATATCGCGGCAGGCGGTTTCCAAATGGGAGACCGAGGATGCCACGCCGGACACGGATAAGGTAATCGCGCTCGCAGACTATTTTAACGTCACGACCGACTGGCTGCTGCGGGATGTCGAGCCGCCCGAGACACATGCCGTTACGGACGCGCACATGTCGCCCGTCCAAGCGCGGGCGGGCGCTCCCCTGCTGCTCTGCCTGACGCTGGGCGCGAGCGCGTGCGGGGTGCTGCTTCTGTTTTACGGCCGTTTTGCTTCCGCAAGCTCGATCCCCTCGGTTATCGGCATGATTTTACAGATCTGCGCCATCACCATAGCGACAGGCTTCGGGCTGTATTTGAAAAACAGTGCGGACACCATACAGGGGGCGGGCTTTATCCGGTCTTTCTGGCGCGTGAATATCTGGATGGTCGCGCTGCTGCCGGTGCGCATGGCCTGTTCCGCGTTTATGCAGCTGTTGCGGCTCATCCCTGAAGAGACGTTGTCGCGCCTGTGGACCGGCCTGCCGCAGCCGCTCTGGCAACTCGGACGGGTGCTACTGTTCGCAGGCGTGCCAATCGCCCTGTATGTGGCGGTATGCCTGTGCGTCACGCTGGTGCTGTGCCGCCCCAGAAAAACAGGATGAAAAAACATCTTTTTTCATTATTTGTTCTTGACAGCTTGTACAGTCTTTGCTATAATAAATATCGCGCTGGTAAGTCCAGCGCGATAGCCTGCGGCTGTAGCTCATCTGGTAGAGCGCCACCTTGCCAAGGTGGAGGTAGCGAGTTCGAGCCTCGTCAGCCGCTCCAATAAACAAAAACGCCTGTCCAAAGGACAGGCGTTTTTGTTTTCGGCATCGCGCGGTTTCGCTCCACGCAAAAAGCGGGCGGCCTGTGAAAAGGCCGCCCGCTTTTAACGTTCTCCCTCGATCAGTTTGCGCAGCTTTTCTTCTGTCATCCCTGTATGGATATCGCCGTCCCATTTGACGCAGGGGCCTTTGCCGCATTTTTTCATGCAGCCCGTCACCTTGTAGCGGAAGCCGGCTTCCGCCGTGCCGCCCACCTGTACGCCATAGGTCCGTTCCACAAAATCCGACAGCGCCGCCCGCTTGGCGCAGTTTTTCCCGCCGCAGACAGACAGTGTATGCGGTGCGTCCTCCGTTCGTATCGACGGATACCGCTTGAGCAGCGCGTCGATGAATGTCATTTTCAGCTCCAGCTTTTCCGCGGTCTTTTCCAGCGCTTTCTGCGGTATGACGCCGCCGAACAGCGTCTGGACCTCCCGCAAAAGCTGGATCAGCTCGTTCTGGTCACAGGTAATGCCCCGATCGCGGTAAGCCTTAATGATCTCCTTCAGTTCTTCCTTGTGCTTCATCGCATCCTCCCACCAAATGATACAGCAGCTTTTCAAATTGTACGCCGTGCATCGGATTGGTCTGCTGCGCCGCCGTATAGGCGATGCAGTCCTTGACATATTCGCCCGCGCGGTCGCACGCCGCAGCCAGCTTTTCCCCGTTCAGCAGGCTGCCCAGCATCACAGAGGCGAACAGATCCCCTGTTCCCGGGTAATACCGGTCGACGCGGCGGTGCAGGCTCAGCGCGCCCCCCTCCGCCGTCAGACAGCCCGAGCCTATGCGCCTTTCCGCAAAATCCAGTCCGGTCAGCACAACCTGCGCGCCATACCGCGCGCGCAGCGCGCGCATCCATTCCCAAGCCTCCTCCGCACCGCGCGGCTTGCCGGACGGATCGCGGTCGAGCAGGATCGCGGCTTCGGTCGTATTGGGAGTGATGATATCCGCGATTGCGCAAAGCTCCCGCATGCGGGTACACATCTCAGGCGTGTAGGTGTCGTATATCCTGCCATTGTCGCCCATCACAGGGTCAATCAGGGTGATCCCATCCACGGCCTTCAGCCGCCGCGCCGCCTCCCGCACCCGATCGATCTGATCCGCTGATCCAAGAAAGCCCGCATAGACCGCTTCAAACCGCAGCCCCAGCGCGTCGTACTGCTCTATTGTTCCCTGTATCGCGCCGGTTAAGTCGGTCGTCACCCAGTTTGGGATCGCTGTGTGGGTGGAAAACACCGCTGTTGGCAGCGGCACGCACTGATGTCCCGCCGCGGAAAGCACCGCAATGATTGGCACGAGCGACGAGCGCCCGAATCCGGACAGGTCGTGCAGCGCCAAAACTTTTTTTTGCATGAAAGCCTTTCACATCCTTTTCCCTGTCCATCATACGATGGATCGCCGGCAAAGTCAATGCTCCTTTACGCAACTGGGCGACGTGTTCCTTGCTTTCCGCTGGCCAAAATGGTAAAATAAGAATAAAGCTATGCGCATTTACCAAAGGAGTATTTTCATGCTGAAACGACGTATTTTATCTCTTTTTTTCCTGCTTGCCCTGCTGCTGCCCACCGCTTCGGCCGCAAACGGCAGCGCGGCCAGGGACGGTATCCGCGGCGTCTGGGTTTCCAGCGTTTATAATATCGACTATCCCACCCGACAGGGCATGACCGCGGACGAACTCAAAAGCGAAGCGGACGCGATTTTGGACAACATTGCGTCCATGGGCCTGAACACCGTGTTCTTTCAGGTCCGCCCCTCCGCGGACGCGCTGTACCAGTCCGAACTTTTCCCCTGGAGCCGTTATGTGAGCGGCACGGCGGGCCAGGCGCCCGACGGCGGCCTCGACCTGCTCGCCTATTGGGTAAACGGCGCGCACAGCCGCGGCCTACAGCTCCACGCCTGGATCAATCCCTACCGCATCACCAAGGACGGCGAGGCGGAATGGGCCGCGCTGCCGGAAAGCAGTCCGGCCAAGCAGCATCCGGAATGGGTTGTGCAGTACGATGGGAATTACTATTTTGACCCCGGCCTGTCCGCTGTGCAGCAGCTCGTCATTGACGGCGCGGAGGAAATCGTCCGCAATTACGAGGTGGATGGCATCCATCTTGACGATTATTTTTATCCAGGGCCTGATTTTAACGACGCCACCTCGTTCGCGCGCTACGGCGGCGATTTTGAGGATATCGGGGACTGGCGGCGCGACAATGTCAACACGCTGATCGCCGAACTTGATACGGCGCTGCATGAGCTTAACCCCGACCTCTCTTTCGGCGTCAGCCCCGCCGGTATCTGGGATAACCAATCCTCCAACCCCGAAGGCAGCGAAACCAACGGCCGCTCCTCCTACCGTGAGATATACTGCGATTCGGTCGAATGGATCGAGGCCGGCACGGTCGATTATATCTGTCCCCAGCTCTACTGGTCCATCGGCTACGAGATCGCGGACTTCGAGATCCTGCTCGACTGGTGGCAGAACGTTGTGGCAACCAGCGATGTCGCCCTCTATATCGGCATCGGCGCGTACCGCGCGGCCGAGGCGCAGCCCGGCGATGTCTGGTATGGCACGGCCGAACTGCAACGGCAGTTGGACATGATCGAAAGCAGCATCGATGTGCAGGGCGAGGTGTTTTTCAGCTATTCCTCCCTGATCGATACCGCCAACTGCTCGTCCATGCTGGCCAAACACTATACCGAGATTGACGGCGTCCCGCCCGGAGACGCCACCGGCGAGTCTGCGCAGCACAGCAGCCTGCTGGAAATCCTTTCCCGCTTTATCACCAGCCTGTTTTATTAACTGATTGGAGGCGTATCCCCTTGGCCGACCTGCTTTCCCGTGAATACGAGATCAATTACAGCCATGTTGATAACCGCGGCATCGCAAAGCCGTCTTTCCTGTGGAACATCATGCAGGACGCGGCTACCGTACACGCGGAGGCCCTGCATCTCGGCCCCGCAGACCTTCATATCCTGTGGGTACTGTCTCGGATGCGCGCCACTCTCCTGCGACCGTTGCTGCCCTACGAGCGCATCCGCTGCGAAACCTGGTGTCCCGGCATCCGCGGCGCGAGCTGGTACCGTTGCTTTGCGTTTTTTGCCAACGAAAAGCTGGTCGGCGAGGCCCAGTCCATGTGGGTGACGCTTGACCCGCAGACCCACCGCATCCTGCGGCCCAGCGGCTTCCCCGCGGCCGCGGATTACCTACATACGGCGCGCGGTGCGTTATTCGACCCGCTTCCCAAGCTCTCTTGCGCGTCTGTCAAACCGCATCATGTCCACCCCGTCCTATATTCCGACCTGGATGTCAACAACCATGTCAACAATGTCCGCGTCGTCGAGCTGATCTCGGACGCGCTCGACCTGCAGCGGCAGCCGGGCTTTATCTCCGAGCTACAGGTCAACTACACGGCGGAAACCACGTTCGGCGAGCAGCTCGCACTTCTCTGCGGCACGGTGGGCTCGGCCCGCTACGTCCGCGGCGAGGCAGATGGAAAACCGCATTTTGAAGCGCTCGCCACAATGTCCCCTCTGGAAAGGCAGGTACCCTGAAGCATGACCGATCTGATAAAGCAAACGGCCGACGATATCCTGCGGATCTGTAGGCCGGAAAAAATCATCCTTTTTGCCGAAAAACGCACGATGGCGACCGGCAAGCTCAAAGCGCTCAGCCTGTGCGTCATTGTGCCGGACGACGTGGACTGCCGTAAGCTGCGGCCACGCCTGCACCTTGCAATCTCGGCCGATGTGCCGGTCAATCTGAGCGTGTATACCGCCGAGGAATGGGAGGATCTGTGCGCCGACGGAACATCGTACGCCGCCTGGATCGCCCGGAAAGGCCAGGTAATCTATGAGTCGACGACGTAAAGGGGCCTCCGACAGTCATTTCTATTACAAATGGCTGGACAAAGCGCTGTGCGACCTGCAGTGCGCCCGCCTGCTTCTGACCTATGGCGGCGACCCTTACAACACCGCGTTCCACTGCCAGCAGGCGATTGAAAAAGCGCTCAAGGGCTATCTGCTCTATCGCACCGGCAGACACTTTGACGGGCACAACCTCACCTATCTGTGCCGGCAGGCCATCCGCATCGATCCGGATACGTTTACCGAATACCTCGATGAAAGCGCGGCGCTCAACGACCTTTATATTGAAACGCGCTATCCCACCGACCTCCCTTTCGAGATCGACGAGCGCGAGATCCGGCGGTATCTGGATATGGCCGAGCGCATGTTCGCCGCGATCCGCAGGGAGCTTTACGCCGGCGGCCGGCCGCACCGCATCGAAGAATAATAAAAGCCTGCTGCGTTCCCCGCAGCAGGCTTTTTGGGCCTTTATGCCCGTTCTTTTCCTTTTTCCGCCTTGGCCGCCAAGCCATGCCGGATCGGCTTCCATTCCACCTTGTTCACCAAGGCGGCAAGCGAGATCGGTATGTACGTCAGCATAAACAGCGGGAACGTGAACATAAACACAATCTTTTTCCATGCCGGACCATCAATTTTCTTCCATTCGGATAGCATCGTGACCGCCCCGAACAGGAACAGGCTGAACGAAATCCCCTTAATTGTCATCCAAATAATCCGCCCCAGCATACGCAGCACGCGGTATGTGATAAACGCCGGCTGCGCAAGGCTGCTCAGACAGGCGAACAGCGCCAGCGCCAGCACGCCGAGCGTGACCAGGTTGCCGGGCGCGACCGTCATCAGCATATCATAACAGGACATGCTGTGGCGCCCGCCGCGCAGGCAGCCGCCCAGAAGCGCGCCGGTATAGCGCGCGTCGATCTGGTAAAAGCCCTTGGTCCAGCGCATTCGCTGATCCCACGACTGCCGGAACGCGGTCGGCTGCTCGTCGTAGATCACGGCCGTGCCGCAGTAGCCGATCTTCCGGCCGCGGATCGCGCATGAAATAGAAAACTCAATATCCTCGGTCAGCAGATGGTAGGGCCAGCCGCCATCCTCGCGTATCACATCCGCCGCGACCAGGAAGCCGGTGCCGGAAACCGCGCAGTTCACCCCAAGCTGGGTGCGCGGGCGGTTCAGGTAGCGCGCTTCCCTCAGGAACCACAGCGCATAGCCTGCGGAAATCCAATTGTCGCAGAAGTTTTTGGAATTGCGGTAGCTGGTCAGGGCCGCGTATTCGCCGGTGTCGAACATCTTGTTCATTTCCCGCACAAACTGCGGGTCAACCAGATTGTCCGCGTCAAACACGAAGAAGCCTTCGTAGGCCTGCTCGCCTTGGTCCTCAAAAATGCGGCGGAACAGATAATCGAGCGCATATCCCTTGCCGACCTGCACCTTGTTAAACCGCTCGTAAACGATCGCGCCCGCCTGGCGGGATACCTCCGCCGTGCGGTCTGTGCAATTATCCGCAATCACGATCACGTCCAACAGTTCGGCGGGATAGTCCTGCCTCTTAAGGCTTTTGATCAGGTCGCCGATCACGTTCTCCTCGTTGCGCGCGGCGATAATCGCCGCATAGCGGTGCAGCGCGGGGGCTTGCTTCCCGCCTTTCCCTTTTCCGAAGAAGCCGATCAGCAGGTAAACGATTTGGTACGCATAGGCTGCGGTAAAAAAAATGAATAAAACAAAATGTAAACTTTCTAAAAAGCGAAGCATGGCGAAAACTCGTCTCCTTCATTCCCACTCGCAAAGTTACTCTCTCTAATTCTTGTACTATCATAGCACTATTGCCGTATTATGCAATAAGTTTTTGCCGGAAATTCACAACCTCCTTGCATTTTTCACTGTTCGCACAAAAAACCAGATATTTTTTCTGTAATTTTCATCACACTTTTTTGTCGTATTTCTGTCACATTATTTATTGTAGTATAGCAGAAAACCAGACGGATTCCATGAAGTATTTCTTAAGTTTTTTGGTATTTTTCCCTGCCGTCCGTCACATTGGGCCGTTTAACCGTTATCGTGATGAAAAGAGTCCTAGTTATAACGTTAAAAAGCACAAGGGACACGGTTCAGTGTCCCTTGTGCTTTTCCCTGCGCTTTTGCCGGTGCTTCTCATAGCGTTCCGCAGCCTCCCTCGCTTTTTCCTCCCGCGTGCGGATGCGGCGCGCGGTTTTCCCCTGTTCGCGCTGGGCGGCAAGCGCCTGCTGCGCCCGCGTACCGGTTCCCGACCGCTCCACCGCCTGACGGGCGGCGCGTTGGCGGCGCTTGGGGTTATCCGGCCGCGCCGGCCGCTCGCCCACCGGTATCGGCGGGCTGAACCGCAGCCGCCGCCAGCTTTGCAGCAGGAACGCATACACCTCGTGATCCTTGGGCTCCGCGCCGAACACCGTCCGGCTCGCCTCATACCAGTCGCCGCTCTCCCGCTCATACAACACGGCCCAGAACGGGTCGTCAAAATACACGGTCACACGGCAATTGACTGTGCGCATAGAAATTCCTCCTTTATTGGTTCTGCGCACAGAGAACGGACAACCAAAGGAGGCAGGTTACTGGCGGCGGTTCCCCGTCGCGTCCGGACTACCAACCGGACCGTGTTTTTATCTCTGCCCTTTCATTATATAATGACGGAACCCATCCGTCAAACCAGCAAAGAAAAAGCGCCGCATCCGCGGCGCAATAGGTTAATCCAGATTTTTCTTTTTCAGCATATACCAGGCGAAAAAGCAGCCCCCAACCGAGATCGCCAGCGGAATCCACCAGACAAAATCGCCCGGTATCCGTCCTCCCTCTATATTCATCCCATAAAAGCCAAAGATGATATTGGGGATCGTCATGATGATGGTCAACACGGTCAGCACCTTCATGATGATGTTCAGATTGTTGGAAACAACCGACGCGTAAGCGTCCATCGTGCCGGACAAAATACTCGAATAGATGCCGGCCATTTCGATCGCCTGCCTAATCTCGATCAGCGCATCCTCCAGGATATCCCGATCGTCCTCATACAGCTTGAGTACCCGTCCGCGCAGCACCTTTTCCATTGTGACTTCGTTGCCCTTCAGAGAAGCGGAAAAGTATACCAGCGATTTGGAGAGGCCCAGAAGCTGGATCAGCTCTTCATTTTTAAGCGAATCATACAAACGTTTTTCAATTCGGGTGAAGTCGCGTTCAATCATGCGCAGGTTTTTCAGAAAGCGGCCCGCCACCCGCAGCAAGATCTGGAACACAAACCGCGTGCGCATCGCCGTATGGACGCCCTTTACCGCGCCCTCCGCGATTGATCGCAGGATGATGCTGTCGTCCAGGCAGACCGTGATAACCGCGTTCTGCCCTACTACAATCCCCATTGGCAGGGTGCTGAACATCTGCCCGCCATCTTCGACCGAGCTTTTCTCCACCATCGGAATGTCGACGATCATCAAAAGCTGGTCGTCCTCCGTCTCGACACGGGAGCTTTCCTCCGGATCAAGCGCCGCGCGGATAAATTCCTCTTCCACCCGCGCCACCCGCGCGATCTCCTCCAGCTCGTCCGAGCTAGGATGCACCATATTGACCCAACAGCCCTCCGTAAAGCCCGAAAGCTCGGTTACGCGGCCGTCGATCGTCTTGTAAAATTCTACCATATCTTACCGCCTTTCTGCGGCGGCAATTATCTCTCTGCGCCACCGCGAGCTTTTATTTTTTTTATACTTCGAGGGTCCGCACTCACGGTGATCACACTCCTTTTACCCAAACTTTACAAGGCCTTTTCAGACCAAAACAGCCCTTTACAGGGCTGTTTTGCATGATTACACAGGCACCAACAGAATCAGCGGTGATCCTTATCAAAAATGCGCATCAGCACGTCGAACGCCGCGTCGTCCGAACCAAGCTCGTTCGACTGGCTGCTCTTGGCGGAAGCGGACTTGTCCTCCGCCGCCGCGGTCGACGCCTCGGTGAACAAGCCGGAGGACGCTGGCTCCGGAGCCTTTCCATCCATATTCAGCTTCGCGGAATTGGGGATGTTGTCGAATCCGGTGGCAATAACGACTACGCGGATCTCGTCGTCCATCGTGTCGTCGATAAACGCGCCAAAGATGATATGCGCGTCCGGATGCGCCGCCTGCTGGACCATCGTCGCAGCGGTTTCGACCTCATCCAAGCCGATATCATCCGAACCGATAACAGAAACGATAACACCGTGCGCCATATCGATCGAGGTTTCGAGCAGCGGGCTGGAAATCGCCATGCGCGCGGCCTCCGCCGCCTTGTCCTTCCCAGCAGCGCGGCCCGTGCCGATATGAGCATAGCCCGCGTCTTTCATCACCGAGGTAACATCCGCAAAGTCCAGATTGATGAAGCCCGGCACGGTAATCAGCTCGGAAATATTCGCGACCGCCTGCCGCAGCACGCCGTCAGCGATCTCAAACGCGTTCTTGAACGTGATCTTCTGTTCGGAAACATATTTCAGGCGCTCGTTTGGGATGATGACCAGCGAATCGACGTTCTTGTTCAACTCGTCGATGCCGCCCAGCGCCTGCTCCAGACGCTTCTTACCCTCGAACGCGAACGGACGGGTGACAACGCCGACCGTCAGGATACCCATTTCACGGGCGATCTGCGCCACGACCGGCGCCGCGCCTGTGCCGGTGCCGCCGCCCATGCCTGCGGTGATGAACACCATATGGGTGTTGGCCAGCGCCGCGGCGATCTGCTCCTTGCTCTCCTCCGCAGCCTTGCGGCCGATCTCCGGGTTTGCGCCCGCACCCTGTCCCTTGGTCAGCTTCTCGCCGATCTGGATCTTGGTGCCGGCCTGAGAGAAGTTCAGCGCCTGCATATCTGTATTGATCGAGATAAACTCAACGCCCTGCACGCCGCTTTCGACCATGCGGTTGACCGCATTGCCGCCGCCGCCGCCCACGCCGATGACTTTGATATTTACTACATTATCCAAGCCCTGTTCAAACTCAAAACCCATTGTTGCCATCCTCCGTTATGATAAAAAATCTTTCAGATTATCTTCGTTACACAATATCAACGGCCTGTCCCTGTCTGGAAGCAGAATGGACAGACAGCCCCTATTGTTTTAATTTTACCTCTTTTTGTTCTATTTTGCAACACATATTAGTGAATCCCTCAAAAAAATATTGAGTTTTTCTGTATCTTTCCACCAAAGGCGGCGCCGGTATTTTTCACCAATATCCGGCATCCCTCCGCTGTGAAAAAGCCTTTTGCGGGCGCTGCGATCTTTTAATGGCACAGGGCGACGTGCCGGTCATTCGGAACCCTCCGAACCGGCGGCGCCGCTGTCCGCCCCGCCGTCGGCTTCCCCTGCATCGTCTTCGCCGGCTGCGTCCAGCGCGTCCGGATCGACAATGGGGCTGTCATCCGTCTCCTGTCCGGTTGCGGAACGCGCGATATTTTCCGCAGTATCCGGCACAAAATGCAGCCTGTTTTTCGCATCCCAGTACAGCCGCCCGATATCGGAGGGTGAGAGCCGCCCATCGATCACAGTCTGCGCAAAGCGCAGCCGGTAGGCAAGCTGTTCCATCGTGCCGACGCGGATATCGAACCGGTCCAGATAGCCGACGCGCACATCGGTGAGCGACTGCAGGTTGATGAAATCGGTTTCCGAGAGCATGTCCGCCGCGTCCAGCGTTTGCAGCACGGTCAGCAGAGCGTCCACATAGGCATCCTCAGCCGGCTCCAGCGTCTGCCCCGGCCGGACCGCCTCAAGCGTCACGCCGGCTACGACCGGCAGGCCGTTATCCGTCGCCGCCTGCTCCAGCACTTTGCCCTGCGCGCTGACCAGATAGTACACGCCGTTAGTGGAAACAGCCACTGCCGCCCGGCACTCGGTCACTGTGACGACCAGCGCATCCGGCAAGTGGCGCCGGATCTGCACGGTTTCCAGATAGGGAAACTGCTCCAGCAGGCTATTTGTCGTTTTCACCTTGTTCCAAAGATAAAGGTTGTCACCTTTTTTCACATCCATGCCCGCGACGATCTCCTCGGGCGTGTATTTGGTGGACCCTTCCACGGAAATCGTGTCTACCTTGAAAAAGACCGTCAGGGCGAGCACGGCGGCCGACAGCAGTATGCCGACAAACAGCAGCCGGCCGACCGTATGGAAAAACCGCTGCCGCCGGTTCGCCCGTTTCCTCATCTGTTCCGGCGTTTTCTGTTTTCGCTTCCTGCGTCTCATGCAAGCGCCCCTTTGCCTTATTTTTGCCGCTCGCGGACAGCCTGCATGATCTCGCGGTAAATTTTTTCGCTTGCGTCATGCGCGGCCAGGCGCGTCGCGTCGCGCCCCATCTGCCGCAGGCGTTCCCGATCGGACAGCAGCTCCCCTATCTCGTCGTACAGCCGCTGGGGCGAAGCGTCCTTCTCCAGCAGCACGCGGCAGCCGCCCGCCTGCTCGAGCGCGCGCGCGTTTTTCTCCTGATGGTTTTCCGCCACGAACGGCGAAGGCACCAGTAGCGCGGGCCGCCCCAGCATGCACAGCTCGCCCATCGTCGCCGCGCCCGCGCGGCAGACGATCAGGTCAGCCGCCGCCATGCGGTCCGCCATATCATAAATATACTCAGTCAGTTCGATATTGGGATGCTCCCGCAAAGCCGCGCCTTGCTCCTCCGCAAGCCGCGGCATCCAGTCGCGCGCCGCCGCGCCCGATGCGTGTACATGCCGGTACGGCACATTGTTTTTGCATTCCAGCGCGATCGTACCCGCCATGTGCTCATTCATATATTTCGCGCCCATGGAGCCCCAGAACGAGACGACAAGCTGATCGTCCTCAGACAGGCCGAAGCGGGCGCGCGCCTTTTTCCGGTCCGCTGATAAAATTTCACCGCGCACGGGCGCACCGGTCACGACCACCTTGTCGCCGCCGCCGAGCAGCATTTCCGCCTGCTCAAAGCAGACCAGCACGCGGTCCGCCTTTTTTGCCAGCATTTGCGTCACCTTGCCCGGCAGTGCGTTGACCTCGAGCAGCACGGTCGGTATCCCCATTTGCTGCGCCGCGCGAACGACCGCGAACGATGCATAGCCGCCGCAGCCGATCACGCAGTCCGGCCGCGCCTCCCGCAGCAGCTTTTTCGCCTTGCCGACCGCGGATACGGCGAGCCGCGCCGCTTTCAGGTTATGTGCAAGCCCCTTCGGGCTCATGGAGCGGGACAAGCCGATGATCTCAATGGTATCCAGCGGATACCCTTCTCTCGGGACAAGCTTGTTTTCAATACCGCGCGCCGATCCTGCGAACCGGACAACCGTGTCCGGATGCTTCTGCTCAAAATACCGCGCGATGGCAAGCCCGGGCGTCACATGCCCGCCCGTGCCGCCGCCAGTGATATACAGCTTCAAACCTGATTTCCCCCTATCGCTTCATTCTTCGTTGCGCGCGTCTATCCGCATATACCGCGATATATTCAGCAGTATCCCCATTTCTCCGAGCTGCATGAGCAGCGCCGTGCCGCCATAGCTGAAAAACGGAAGCGCCGCACCCGTCACCGGAATAATGCCTGTGACGACGAACAGGTTCATCAATGTTTGTATCGCCAGCTTTGCGGTAATGCCGGTCGCCAGCATCGCGCTGAATTTATCCGGCGCCGCCCGCGCGACGCGGAACCCGCGGTAAATCAGATAAGCGAACAGCAGAATCACCAGCAGCGCGCCGATAAAGCCCATTTCCTCACACCATGAGGCAAAGATGAAATCGTTCTGCGGTTCGGGCAGGTACAGGTGCTTCTGCCGTCCCTGCCCAAGCCCAAAGCCGAAAAAGCCGCCCGAGCCGATGGCGATCTGGCTCATCGCCCCTTGGAAGCCCTTATCCGTCATATCCGAAAACGGGTCGAGCCATACCGCGAAGCGATCCCGCACATGGGAAAACATGAAATAAAACGCCGTCAACGTTCCGGCGCCCACCACGCCGATCGGAACGAAATACCACAGCCGCATGCCGCCCGCGACGAGGATGCACACACCGATGCCGCAGACAATCATCATCGCCGAGGTGTGCGGCTCGAGCGCCAGCAGCACAACATATACCGCAAGCAGGAAGCCGTATGGCCGGACCAGCCCCTTAAAGCTGCGCACGCTCTGCGCGTCGCGCGCGATCCAATACGCGAAGCACACAATAACGGCGAGCTTTGCCAGCTCGGACGGCTGAAAACCGAACAGCCAGCGCCGCGCGCCATTATACCAGGTGCCGATGCCCGGTATCGCAACCAGAATCAGCAGCACGACCGACACCGCCAGAAACGGCTTGTAAAACCTAGCGTACAGCTTATAGCTAACCTTGGAAATAACGATCATTGCGACCACGCCAGCTACGGCGACCATCCCCTGCCGCGTAACGAAATGCAGGGAATCGCCTTTGAAATTGTAATAGCCGGTCGAATAGCTCGCGGAAAACAGCGCGACCAAGCCGATCGCCAGCAGCAGCATGACCGAAAAGAAAATACCCGCGTCCCAGGCATGGGCGCGCACGCGCGTCCGCTCGCGGAACCGGCCGTCGGAGGGCTGCAGCGCCGTCTCGCCCCTCTCTTCCGCCCGCATGGCGGGACGGTTCGCATACCGCGGTCCTGCGGTCACCCTGCGCACCGTGCGCGCTTGTCTGGTTGTCGTTGCCATGTGGACACCTCCGAACGGGCTTTGAATTGTAAACAGTTTACAGAACCGGCGCCAGCGCTACATAATACGCCAGCAGGCAGAGCAGAATGGTCGCGCCGGAAAATATCAGCACGATCTTCTTTTCGCCCCAGCCACACATCTCAAAATGATGATGGATCGGCGCCATCTTGAACAGGCGCTTGCCGCCGGAAACCTTGAAGCATGTTACCTGCAGGATGACAGACAGCGTTTCGATAATATAGATCAGCCCGACCAGCAGCAGGATCAACGGCATATCGCAGGCAAACGCCAGACCTGCCACCGCGCCGCCAAGAAACAACGAGCCCGTGTCCCCCATGAAAACCTTGGCCGGATTGAAATTATAGATCAGGAACGCCGCCAAGCCACCCGCGAGCGCCGCCGCGAACAGCATCACGCCAGCGTCCTGCCGCGCAATGCCGACAAACACAAAGAAAATGGCGACCGGCAGGGTCACACCCGCGGCCAGTCCGTCGATACCGTCGGTCAGGTTGACCGCGTTATCCGCGCCCACGATAACGAACGCGGCAAAGATGATGTACAGCGGCCAGGGAAGCGGGATCGCCACAGCGGTAAACGGGATCCAGAGGGCGGGCAGTCCGTCCGACTCCAGAAACAGCACCAGGATGAACGCGCCCGCCACCAGAATTTGAAGCACCAGCTTCTGCTTGGGCGTCAGCCCCGCGTTTTCCTTTTTGCGGATCTTAGCGTAATCATCCACCAGACCGACCGCGCCGTACGCTGCGGCAAGGCCCAGCACCGCCAGCGAGGAGACCGAAACCCCTCCCAGCAGCGTGTTGCCCGCCAGAACCGCCACTGCAATGCCGATGATAAACATAAACCCGCCCATCGTCGGGATGTTCTGCTTGTTCATATGCCATTTCGGCCCGATCTCCAATATCTTCTGGCCGAATTTCATCTTGCGCAGATAGCGGATCACCGCCGGCCCGATCGCCGCTGTGATCACAAATGCGACCGCGCAGACAATCAGCGCAGTCCGGATATTGATCGGTGTCATTCTTCCACGTCCTCCCCTAAGAACCATGCGAGCGCGCGCTCCATCCGCATCCCGCGGCTACCTTTGAACAGCAGCGCGTCGCCCTTTTCCGCATCTCGCCGCAGCGCCGCGACAAGCGCGGCCTGGTCGTCAAACGCATACGCCGCGGCCATGCCGCGCTCCTTCGCGCCCGCGACCATCGCGCCCGCGTCCGGCCCATAGGCATACAGCGCGTCGGCGTTTTCCGCGGCCGCGCGTCCCGCGCGGCGGTGGCCCTCCTCCGCATAGCCGCCCAGCTCCAGCATGGAGCCAAGCACCGCGAACCGCCGCCCGCCTTCCGCCATGCCGCCGAGCACCTTGAGCGCCGCCTCCATGGCGTCCGGACTGGCGTTATAGCAGTCCGCAAAGATGCAGTAGCCGTTCTGCTCGTAAATGTTCTGCCGCATGCCGCTTGCCTCATAGGAGGAAAGTCCTGCGGCGATATGCTCCGGCGTCTCGCCCAGCAGCAGGCCGACCGCCGCCGCCGCGAGCGCGTTAAGTATATTATGCGCGCCCGGTATGCTGAGTTTTGCCGAAAAACGTCCGCCCTGCGGCAATTCGACCGCCGGCAGACCGTTATTTACTATATCAAATGCACTGTCTCTATGCAAGTATGCAGTTAAATCACACGCCGGATTTTCTATCCCATAGGTAACCGTCCGGCAGCCCAGCGCGTCCCGCTTCTCCCAGAGAAGCGGTTCGTCTCCGCAGAGCACGGCGCAGCCGTCCGGCCGGAGGCCCTCCAAAATCTCGAGCTTCGCCCTGCAGATGCCCTCGCGCGAGCCAAGGAATTCAATGTGCGAGGTGCCAATATTGGTGATAACCGCGATATCCGGCTGCGCGGCCGCGGTCATACGGGACAGCTCCCCGAAATGGTTCATGCCCATTTCCGCAACCATGACCTCGGTTTTCCTAGTCATTTGGAGCAGGGTGAGGGGCAGGCCGACCTCGTTATTCAGGTTGCCTTCGGTTTTCTGTGCGCAGAACTGCTGCCTGAGCACGGCGTAAAGCAGTTCCTTGGTCGTCGTTTTGCCGACCGAGCCGGTTACGCCGACCACCTTGCCGCCGCACAGCCGGCGGTAGCCGCCCGCCAGGTCCAACAGCGCCTGCGCGGTGTTCTCCACATATAGAACCGGCACCGGATAGGTTTCGTTCTGTCGGTGCGACACCACGGCCGCGGCGCCGTTATCCACCGCCTTTGCGATAAAATCATGCGCGTCGAAGCGCTCGCCCTTGAGCGGCAGGAACAGCGTTTCCGGCGGTATCTGCCTGGAATCCGTGGAGACCGACGACAGAGATGCCGCCCCGTGCGCCTTCCCCCCGGTCCATTCCGCTGCCTGCGCCAGTGTAAAGCGTTCCATCAATCGATTCCCCCAAGCTGTTTTTCTTACTTCCTATCCGCGAAATAATCCGCGACAATCTCCCGTTCATCCATATGATGCTTCACATGGTTGACCTCCTGATAGGTTTCGTGTCCCTTGCCCATCAGAACGATGATGTCCTCTTTCCTGGCGTGCGCAAGCGCCCACCGGATCGCTTCCGGCCGGTCGACGATGACCCGCGTCGGCGTTTTGGTGTCTTTCATGCCCTCCAGAATATCGTCGATAATGGCCTGCGGCTCCTCGGTGCGCGGATTGTCGCTCGTCACGATGCAGAAATCCGACAGCGCCGCCGCGATCGCGCCCATTTTAGGCCGCTTGGTCCGGTCGCGGTCCCCGCCGCAGCCAAACAGCGCCACGACCCGCCCCTTGGCAAAGCCGCGCACGGCGCGCAGGACGTTTTCCACCCCGTCGGGCGAGTGCGCGTAGTCGATCAGCACTGTATAATCCGTATCGGTCGGCACCACCTCGACGCGGCCTTTCACGCCCGTTGCCGTGGCCAGCGCCTTCGCGGCATCCGCGAGCGGCATATCCAGCTGCAGTGCGATCCCCAGCGCGGCCAGCGCATTCTCCACGGAAAAATGGCCAGGTATCGCCAGACGGACGCGCGCCAGCTCGCCCCTGGTGTTGGCCAGGAAGGAAACGCCATCCGCATGCAGGCCGATATTCCTGGCGGTCAGGTCGGCGGCGTCCTTTTCACAGGAAAACGTCAGGCATGGGCACAGAGCGTCCGCCAACATGGCGTCGGCTGCCGGATCGTCCAGATTGATCACGCCCCTGTCGCTGACCGCGAACAGACGCGCCTTTGCCCTGCGGTACTCCTCCATGGTTTTGTGGAAATCCAAGTGGTCCTGTGTCAGATTGGTGAACGCGCCGACTGCAAAGCGGATGCCGTGTACGCGGTCGAGCACGAGCGAGTGCGAGGATACCTCCATAATCACATGCGTGCAGCCGGCGTCCCGCATACGGGCGAACAGCGCCTGCAGCTCATAGCTCTCCGGCGTGGTGCGTTCAGTTTCGATGGCCTCGCTTCCTATCAGGTTCTGGTTGGTGCCGATCAGCCCGACCGTATGCCCTGCCTGCTCCAGAATATGCTTAATAAGGTAGGTCGTGGTGGTTTTGCCGTTCGTTCCGGTCACGCCGAGCATGACCATGCTGTCCGCCGGATGGCCGAAGCGGTTGGCCGCGATCTCCGCCAGCGCGCGGCGGGAGTTCTCCACCACGACCGCCGGCGCCCCCGCCGGTGCTTCTTCACATACGATCGCCGCCGCGCCCTGCGCGAGCGCCTTTTCGATATACCGGTGGCCATCCGTCGCATAGCCGCGGATAGCCACAAACAGGTCGCCCTTTTCCACCGCGCGCGAATCATACCGCACCTCGCCGATTTCCAGCTCCGGCGCCGCCGTACGGCTCTGCACCGCAACGCCAGCCAGCAATTCCTGTAATTTCATTCCGTTCCTCCTATCGGTCGTCGACACCCGTTGTGTCGGAAAATTCAACCGTGACCACCGCGCCGATATTCACCTTGGTCCCTTTTGCCGGACTCTGCCGGCTCGCGGTGGTATTGCCTGTAATCTGCGAGGACGCGACCCCCTTCTGCTTGAGGTACAGTCCGTACTGCTCCAGCGTGTCTCGGCACTCGTCCGGCGTCAATCCGGTCAGGTCGGGTACCTCGATCTGCTCCGCAGGCTTATCCTCGCCCATATACAGGATGACCTTGCCACTGGCCGGAATGCGCACACCACTGGCCGGCACCTGGTCGGTGACCGTGTCGCCGCTGCCGACGACGCGGTACGCAAAGCCCGCCTGCTGCAGCGTGCTCGCCGCCTGCTCCTGCGTGGAGCCGACCACGCCGGGTACGGTCAGCTCGCGGCGGTCGTTTTCCTCATCGGTATACACCGGCGTCACGCCGATATACGGCAGCACATCCTCCATGATGCGGCCGACGACCGGCGCGGCGAGCGCACCGCCGCCGTGCGGAGAGGATTCCGGCAGGTCGCTGATCGCGACCAGCACCACGATCTGCGGATCGTCCATCGGCGCCACGCCGATAAACGAAGCCGTATAGCGGTCCTCGACGTCCTCCGCCTCTTTCAGAATCTCTGAGGTTGCGGTCTTACCGCCCACACGGTAGCCGGGTACATAGGCGTTCTTGCCCGTGCCGCTTTCCACAACCTGCAGCATCGTATCGCGCATATACGCGGAGGTGTCCTCCGAAATGACCTGGCGGACAACCTCGGTCTCGGCCGTGGATTTGATCGAACCGTCCGCATTCAGCACCTCGCGGACCAGATAAGGCTTTTTCAGCCTCCCGTCGTCCACGATGGCCGAAATCATGCTCGCCATCTGAATCGGCGTTACCTGGAAGCGCTGGCCGAACGAGGATACCGCGAGCGACACCTCGTTCCACGAGGTGCTGTCCTCTACGTCAAAGAAGATGCCTGGGCTTTCATTTGGCAGGTCGATGCCGGTCCTGCTATTCATGCCGAACGCCTTGAAAAAGTCGTAAAAGCGTTCCCTGCCGGTCTTTGCTACGATCTGCATCATCGCCACGTTACAGGAGTTCATCACCGCCTGCGTCAGCGTCTGCGAGCCATGCCCGTTGGTGTTGTGGCATTTGATCGGCTCCTTCCAGTCGCCGACCATCATCGAGCCGCCGCAGTAAAAGGTATCCTCCGCATGCACCACGCCCAGCTCATAGGCGGTCGCCACGTTCATCAGCTTGAAAGTGGAGCCCGGCTCATAGGTATCGGTCACAACCGGATTATACCACATCTTGTAAAGCTCCTCGGTCCGCGCGTCCGTCAGCGCGTCAACCAAGGCCTCATTGTTCTGCACGCTCTCCGGCAGGTTATCCAGTCCGCCCTCCTGATAGTATTTGTCGGGGATCTCCGCCGATACACCGGCCTCCTCCAAAAGCTTCTGCACGGTCTCCTTCAGCTCGTTCAGGTACCGTTCGTCCGAGATTACGCGCGGCTGGTTGGGGTCGAAGTCCGGCAGGTTGGCCATCGCTAGCACCGCGCCGGTTTTGACATCCATCACAATACCCGATACGCCGTCGCGTGCATTGGGATTATCCGCCAGCGCGGTTTCCAGATGCTTTTCTAGGATATTCTGGATGTCGCTGTCGATCGTTAGCACAAGCGAGTTTCCGTCCGTTGCCGGAATGTACTGCTGATAATCATACGGCATATCCTGGTTTTTGGCATTCTGCGCGCGGACGATGCGCCCCGCAGTACCGGCAAGCTCGCTCTCGTATTCGGATTCCAAGCCGTAAACGCCCACGTTATCGTCGTTGACATAGCCCAGCACGGTGGAAAGGAAGGCGCCGTATTTGTAATACCGCTTGGTGTCCGGCTCGGAATAGACCGCGTTGCCGCAGCCCGCAGCCTCGAGCTTTTCATACAGGGCGTTTTCCGTGTCCTTATCTACCTTTTGGGCGATGATCTGATATTGGGTATCGGTTCTTTTGATTTTCCCCAGCACGGTGTCGTAGTCCAACTCCAGCGTGTCGGCAAGAATCTGCGCCAGCTCCTGCTGCTGCTGTTCCGCCGGTATCCCCTTGTTCACCTTGGACTCGTCGATCACAGCCTTGGGGTTGACCGTAATACGGGCGACCGAGGCCGATTCAGCCAGCACCTGCATATTCGCGTCATAGATCGTGCCGCGGTTGGGCGTGACCAGCGTGTCCCGCGTCTGCAGTGTTGTCGCCTGCTGCACATAAAAGTCGTTGCGGAATACCTGCATATACAGCAGGCGCACGGCGACCAGGCCGAAGCCGATCGCCACAAACGCCAGCGTGAGCATCACGATGCGCGAGCGCATTAAATTGTTCGGTCCCTTTGCTGCCATTTGCGTTGCATCCCTCCACTGCCGTTTGGTCGAAAAAAAGCGTAAGGAGTCAGAAGTTTCCACCTCTCACTCCCCTATTACGCATCCTATTCATTTACTTACCGGATATATTCCAGGGCTGCAGAAAAGCTGCGCGCCAAGCCGGAAAACAGCGCGTCCAGCGACACCCCGCTTTGCGCCACCGTGACCGTATCCGGATTGGTCAGTTCCACATATTCGATCTGTGAATTGTCCATTTTTACCATGCCCAGGTGGTTCACCGCATATTCCTCCACCTGCGTCATGTCCATGCTGTTCATCTGCTTGCTTGACAGGGAAACATTTTCCGCCGCAAGCTCGTCGAGCGCCTCGGTCTGGGTGCTGACCTGCGCGGTCAGCTGGGTCAGCTGCATCTGGCAGAACAGGATATACACCGCTGCGATCGCAATGACGCTGACGCACACGAACACGTTCAGCCGTACGGCGGCTTTTTTGCGGCGGCGCGGCGTCGGGACTGCACGGAGGTCGCGTGTTCTTTCCTGTTGTACGGGCGCCATGCGCTCTTCATACTGTTTGTACGCTACGCTCTCCCTGCTGGCAGTCATCATTGCATTTCCTTTCTGTCCTATCCGTCTGTTCCTATTTTTTCGCACACGCGAAGCTTTGCGCTCCGCGCCCGCGGGTTGTCTGCAAGTTCTTTCTCATCCGGCAGAATCGGCTTGCGGGGCGTCAGCCTGACTTTAGGCTTCCCGCCGCAGACGCAGACCGGAAAATCCTTCGGGCAGGTGCAGCCCTGTGCCGCCTGGTGGAACGCGGCTTTGACAATGCGGTCCTCTAGGCTGTGGAATGTGATCACCGCCAGGCGCCCGCCCGGGTTCAGGCAGTCGATCGCCTTATCCATCGCTTCCCGCACCGCGCCAAGCTCGTCATTAACGGCTATGCGGATCGCCTGAAAGCTGCGCTTGGCCGGATGCTGTTTTTCCCGCAACGCCTTGGCCGGCATCGCGCCCTTTATGATTTCTACAAGCTCTCCCGTCGTTTCTATCGGCTTTTTTTCTCTCTCCCGCTCGATGGCCGCTGCTATCAGCGGCGCATAGCGTTCTTCGCCGTATTCGAACAGGATACGACGAAGTTCCTCCCTGCTCCAGCCGTTTACCACGTCGTACGCGGTCAGCGTCTGCGTCCGGTCCATCCGCATGTCGAGCGGCGCATCCTTCATGTAGGAAAAACCTCGCTCCGCATGGTCCAACTGCGGCGACGAAACGCCCAAGTCGAACAGTATCCCATCCGCGCCCGCCAGCCCCAGGCTGGCAAGCACCCGATCAATCTCGCGGAAATCGCTTTTCACCGTGTATACGCGCTGCCAGACCTTCTTCAGGCGCACTTTCGCGTTTTCCAGCGCCTCGTCGTCCCGATCGATGCAGACCAGGCGTCCAGTATCATGCAAACGCTCCGCAATGCGGAGCGAATGTCCGGCGCCGCCTGTCGTCGCATCGACGTAAACGCCGTCCGGCTTGATATGCAGCGCCTCCAGACAGGGTTCGAGCAAAATGGAAACGTGATGAAATTCCATACGCTGACCCTCCTTGTACGGCGCTTTTTAGAACCCGAGATCCTCCATGGCCTCCATGATGCGATCATCGGTGATGCTGTCATTGTAAGCCGCCCATTTCACGGCGTCCCAAATTTCCGCATGGTTAGAGGCGCCGATAACGACCGTCTCCTTGCTCAGCCCTGCGTACGCGCGCAGGTTGGCGGGCAGCAGGATGCGGCCCTGCGCGTCCAGCTCGGCGTCGAACGCGGCCGAGAAGAAAAAGCGCTGCAGATCGCGGGATTTGGACATGGGCAGGGAGCGGATGCGCTCTTCCAGCCCCTCCCACTCTTTTTCCGGATAAACGGCCAGACATCCATCCAGCCCTTTGGTGACGGTGAAGCGTTCGCCGAGCTCATCACGAAGCTTGGCCGGCATCGCCAGACGCCCCTTGGCGTCTATGGAATGCTTGTATTCGCCTTTCACCGATTCACACCACGCTTTCCCTTTGGTGGAATCTGTGACACTTTACCCCACTTCTCACCACCTTGAATCCATTATAACGAGAAGCCCTCCAGATTGCAAGGATTTTTTTCGTATTTTTTTGCGGAAGATTATGGCGGTAAAATGAAAAAACAGTGGTTTTTGCAATTTTTCAAACACTTGTTCGATTATTTTTCCTTTCCACAAACGCCTATTTTGGCTGCGCGAACGGTGGGGAGAAATCCCACAAAAACGCGCATTCTTTCCGCCCGTACCGCGCCGTTTTCCCACCCTCCTCTTATTTTACAGTTTATTCCACCTTATTTCGCCGGCAAAACGCAGCAAAAAAAGCCAGGTAAAAAACCTGGCTTTTCGGATGCTGCAAAATATTATTTATTTGGCGATGCTCTTAAAGCGCTGGCGCACCTTGCGGATCTCCTCCAGCGAAAGCGCCACCGCCTCCTCGGTGCGCTTGAGCGTATCCTCACAATATTCGTTCGTCACTCGGCGCAACTCTCGGGCCTGGATCTCCGCGTTGCCCTGCACTTCCTTTGCCTTGCGTCGCGCGGCCACGACGATCTCGGTTTCGGAAACCATCTGCCGGGCATCCTCCTCCGCCTGACGGCGGATCGATTCCGCCTCGCGCTTTCCGGAGGCAAGCATTTCACTGCGTTTCTCAACGATGTCCTGCGCTGTTTTCAAGTCGTTCGGCAGCGTGGCGCGCAGCTCATCGAGCAGATCAAGCAGACGGTCGCGCTCCAAGATGCACTTCTCGCCCGCCAGCGGGATGCCTTTCGCGTCCTGTACCATATCGTACATGCTGTTGATCAGTTCGTCCAAAGTTGCCATCGTTAGCCTTCCTTTCTTGTGCGGCGCACAATATCGTCTATAATTTCTGCAGGGACAAATCCGGCAACGCTGCCGCCATGCACCGCAATATCCTTTACTACGGACGAGGATAAATACATATACTCCGCACTCGTCATCAGGAACACCGTGTCCAATTCAGGATTAAGCTTCCGGTTCGCCAGCGCCATCTGGAACTCATATTCAAAATCCGAAACCGCGCGCAGTCCCTTAACCACCGCACAGGCGCCCTCCTGCTTCGCATAATCCGCGAGTAGGCCGCCAAACGACGCGACCTCCACGTTAGGCAGGTCGCCTGTCGTCCGCTTCAGGAAATCCATACGCTCGTCCACCGAAAACATCGGCTTTTTATTCTGGTTATGCATCACCGCAACGATCAGCCGGTCGAACACGACCGACGCGCGGCGGATAATATCCAGATGTCCCAAGGTGACCGGGTCAAAGCTGCCCGGATAGATCGCTACTCTCATGCTTTTCATCCGTTTCGCCGTTCCGCAGAACGGTAATCAAAGTCGCGCCGTAGCGACGTTCGCGGACGACCTCAAACCCGTGCGCAAACCGGTCCTCTACTGCACTTTCGCATATTATTATACCATTTGTAGAGAGAATGTCAAACGTTTCTATTTGTAATAATGCATTTTCCAGAATTTCGCCGCCGTAAGGGGGATCGAGAAAAATCAAGCTGTAGCGCCGCTTTCCAGCACAGGAAACAAAGTCGGCCGCCTCTTTCCGGTGTAGCGAGGCGCGGTCGGCCACGCGGGCGGTTTCTGTATTTTTACACACGATATTGTATGCCGCCTTATCGCACTCCACAAAATCACAGTGCCGCGCGCCTCGCGAAAGCGCCTCGATCCCAAGCTGCCCCGTTCCCGCAAACAGGTCGAGTACCTCCGCGCCGCGGACATGCTCCTGGATCAGGTTGAACACATTTTCCTTAACGCGGTCGGTCGTCGGGCGGGTACTCATGCCGGGTACGGGCTGCAATTTACAGCCGCGCGCGGAGCCGGATACCACACGCATACTTCAGTCCTCCTTATGGAAAAAATCGTATACCGCCTGCGCCGCATTGCGCGGCAACACCCGCGTAAGCTCCTGCTCGCTCGCCTGCCGGATGTTCTCGATGCTGCCAAAGTGCCGGAGCAGCTCGGCGCGCCGCTTGTCCCCAATGCCCTCGATCTTGTCAAGCGTTGAACCGCGCACCTTTTTGCCGCCCAGCTTGCGGTTATACTCAATGGCAAACCGGTGTACCTCCTCCTGGATGCGGCCGATCAGCGCGAACAGCGCGGGCGTGGCCGAGATGCCGAACTCGCGCCCGTCCGGCGCAACGAGCGCGCGCGTGCGGTGATGATCGTCCTTGACCATGCCGAAGCAGGGCGTCGTCAGCCCGAACGAATCCAGCACCTCCTTGCAAACGCGAACATGCCCCAGGCCGCCGTCGATCAAAAAGGCCCCCGGCAGCGGCGTGAATTTCTCGTCCCCGTCCACATAGCGCTGTACGCGGCGGGTGAGCATTTCACGCATGGAGGCGTAGTCGTCCTGCCCGTTGGCCGCGCAGGCGATCCGGAATTTGCGGTAGTCGCTTTTTTTTGGCTGCCCTTCCGTGAACACAACCATCGAGCCGACCGTATCCTGCCCCGCGAAGTTGGAGATATCGTATGCCTCGAGCCTCAGCGGCAGCGCGGCCATGCCGGTGACGTTCTGTAAAAGCTCGAGCGATTTGTGCCGCCGCTCGGACTGCTTTTCCCTGCGCTCGATCTCCTCGCGCGCGTTTTTTTCCGCGAGCCTGGTGAGCACGCGGCGCTCGCCGCGCTGCGGGACCGCCAGTTCGACCCGTCGCTCCGCGATCGAAGACAGGTATTCCGCCACCGCCTCCTGCTCCTCAAGCTCGTGCGAAAGGAGTATGGTTTTCGGCACAGCGCCGCGCTGCGCATAATACTGCTTGATGAACGACGACAACACCTCGGCCGGATCGCTTTCGGTCAGATGGAACAGGGTGTACTCCTTGTCCTGCAGCGCGCCGCCGCCATAGTGCAGCACGCACACGCAGGCGCGCGTCTGCCCCTGCACAAACGCCGCGACATCCAGCTCCGCGAACGCGCCCGCGACCACATGCTGCCGCGTTCCCAGCCGCTGCACCGCGCGCAGGCGGTCGCGCAGCAGCGCCGCGCGTTCGAACTGCAGCTCCTCGGCCGCTTCATTCATTTTCTCCGTCAGTTCCTTTTCCAGCCGCTTTGCGTCGCCCTCAAACAAAGCGACCGCCTGGCCGATCAGCGCATGGTACTCCTCCGGACTGACCTTACCCGTGCAGGGCGCGCAGCAACGTCCCAAATGCTGGTTCAGGCACGGCCGGTCCTTGCCGATGTCGCGTGGGAACACGCGCGAGCAGGTTTTGAGATGCAGCGCCTCGCTGATCGTATCGATCGCGCGGCGCGCGGCCACGCGCCCCGGGTAGGGGCCGAAATACCGCGCCCCGTCATGCCCCGGCTTGGACACCACGGAAAACGCCGGATACGGCGCGTCCATATTCAGCCGGATATACGGATAGCCCTTGTCGTCCTTGAGAAGGATGTTGTACTTGGGCTTGTACTTTTTGATCATCGAATTTTCCAGCACCAGCGCCTCGAACTCGGTCTCGGTCACAATGATGTCGAAATCCGCGATATGGCTGACAAGCTGCCGCGTTTTCGGGTTCAGGCGCTCCGGCGCCTGGAAGTAGTTGGACACCCGATTTTTCAGCAGCTTCGCTTTTCCGACGTAGATTACCTTACCGGTCTTGTCCTTGTGCAGGTATACGCCTGGCTGCATGGGCAGCTTGCGCACACGCTCTTTTAATTGCTCCCTGTTTATGGCGGGCCGCCCCTTTCTTCCTTGTGGCGCGTTAAAGAAGCGCCAGCCTCCCGCTTTCCCCTTTGAAAAAAGCCGCAGGGTAAAACAAAAGCGCCGATGCGATATCGGCGCTTTTTTGCAGGATGCGATAAAATCAGTCGGTGAAATTGGACGTAATCAACTCAACCAATGCGGATACCGCCTCTTCCTCGTCCGGTCCGTCCGCAATCAGGTTGATGGTAGTACCCTTGGTAATGCCAAGGGAAAGGATACCGAGCAGGCTCTTCGCATTCACGCGGCGCTCTTCCTTCTCTACCAGAATCGTGCTCTTGAATTCATTGGCTTTCTGAATAAAAAAAGTTGCCGGTCGGGCATATAAACCTACCTGATTGGTAACCTGTACCTCTTTCGAATACATAATCTGCATCGCTCCTATTTCTTCAAATCCGATATATATAGCATAGCGCCTTTTGTCAGTTTCGTCAAGGATAAAATGCCCGCGCACCCTTTGTATTTTTAATGAAAATTTCCTGCATTCTTTCGGAATATATGGCATTTTGCCCTGCACATCGGTTTTCTATTCCCAAAACGATGCGTTTTTACCGCAATTCGACGATGGTCACGCCCTGCTCGCCCTCACCGTACACACCGCTGCGCACGCTCTTGACACGCTTGTTTGACCGCAGATGCTGCTGTACCGCGTTGCGCAGCACGCCCGTCCCCTTGCCGTGGATGACCGTGACCGAGGGCAGGCCGGCCATAAGCGCGCGGGAAAGGAAGTTATCCACCTCGAACAGCGCCTCCTGCGCGCTCATGCCGCGCACATCCACCTCGCTCTCCGCCGAGCGGATGTTCAGCTCGCGCTTCGGCGCGTCGCGGCGGGGCTGGACCGACTTTTTCACGGGCGCCTGCTCCTCCACGATGCGCAGCTCGTTCTCCTTGACCGTCATCTTCATCGGTCCGGCCTGCACCTGCACGTTGCCGCTTTTGTCCGCGGGCGCGAGCACGTCGGCCAGCACGCCGCCCACGTTGATCAGCCGCACGCGGTCGCCCTTTTTGACCGGCCGCTGCTCGTCTGCCTCGACCACGCGCTTCTGGATGCCGCGCCGCTGCTCGTTCTCGGTCTGCGTGATAACGCCGCGCAGCGCGGCCTTGGCCGCGGCCAAGTTCTGTCCGGCCGTATCCTTCTGCGCTTTCTTTTTCATGTCCTCCAGCTCGTCGAACACGGTCTCGGCAGTCATGCGCGCGTCTTTGAGGAGGCGGTCCGCCTGGCTGCGCGCGCCCTCGAGCAGCTTATCCGCGCGCGCCTCGGCCGCGTCGCGCTCGGCGCGCATCCTGTCCCGCTCGGACTGCGCGGCGGCGCGCATTTTCTGCGCCTCCTCCTTCATCTGTTCGATGCGGCGGCGCTCGCGCTCCAGCTCGGCCAGCACGTCCTCAAAGCGCGCGTCCTCGGTCGAGACCTGCTCCTTCGCCCGCTCGATGATGGTGGGCTGCAGCCCCAGCCGCGCCGCGATGGCGAACGCGTTGGACTTGCCGGGGATGCCGGTCAGCAGGCGGTAGGTCGGCTGCAGCGACTGCACATTGAACTCGCACGAGGCGTTCTCCACCCCATCGGTGGTGAGCGCGAAGGTTTTCAGCTCCGCGTAGTGCGTGGTCGCAGCCACACACGCGCCCATCTGGCGCGCATAGCCGATCACCGCGACCGCGAGCGCCGCACCCTCGACCGGATCGGTACCCGCGCCCAACTCATCAAACAGCACCAGGTCGCCCTGCCCGCAGCAGTCCATGATAGACACAATGGTCTTCATGTGCGCGGAGAAGGTCGAAAGCGACTGCTCGATGCTCTGCTCGTCGCCGATATCCGCGTAGACATGCTCGAACAGGCCGATCTCGGACTGCTCGTTTGCCGGAATGTGCAGGCCGCTCGCCGCCATCAGCGACAGCAGGCCGAGCGTTTTGAGCGACACGGTCTTGCCGCCCGTGTTCGGGCCGGTGATAACCAGCGTATCGTATTCCCCGCCGATCGCGATATCGATGGGGACGGCCTTGTCCTTATCAAGCAGCGGGTGCCGCGCCCGCAGCAGGCGGCAGCGGCTCGCGCCGGCGGCCAACACGGGCGGCGCGGCATTCATTTCAAACGACAGCTTTGCGCGCGCGAAAATAAAGTCAAGCGTTGTCAGCGCATCATAATCCTGCTCGATCGCACTCCTGTGCATGGAAACCTCGGCTGACAGCTCGGCCAGGATGCGCTCGATCTCAGCCTCCTCACGGCCCTCGAGTACCTTGATCTGATTGTTGATCTCAACCACCTGCCGCGGCTCGACGAACACGGTCGCGCCCGTGGACGAGGTATCATGCACCAAGCCCGGGATGTCGCCGCGGTGCTCGGCCTTAACCGGCACGACGAAGCGCCCGTTGCGCTGGGTGACGATGGTTTCCTGCAAGTATTTGGAGCGCTCGCCCGAGATCAGGCGGTTGAGCGTCTCGCGCACCTTGCCCGAGATGCGGCGCAGCTCGCGGCGGATGGAGAGCAGTTCTGAGGATGCCCCGTCCGCAATCTCCTCTTCGGAGACAATCGCGGTTGTGATGGCCTCCTCCAGCGCACGGTTACCGGTCAGCAGGCCGAAGATCGGCGTAAGCGTGGTCTTTTCCTCGTGTTCCGCGTCGTAGACCAGCGCGCGGCGCGCGGTCTGCAGCAGGCTCGCCACGTCAAGCAGCTCGCGCGGGTTCAGCGTGCCGCCACGGTCCGCACGCAGCAAAATCGCACCCACCTCGCGGATGCCGCCGAACCCTGGGCTGCCCTGCCGGATCATCCGGTTTTTCGCATCGGTCGTCTGATCCAGCCAGACCTGCGCCTGCTCATGGTCATCCAGCGGCCGGAGCGCGCGGCACTTCTCCTTTGCCGCCTCGGACGCGGCCTGTGACGCGAGCCGGTCGAGGATCTCGTAATATTCCAGTGTTTTTAAGGATTTTTCGCCTAATCTGTTCATGGTTTACTCCTGAAGCGTATTATAAAACAATTGTCAGCAGATATGACGCCAGATAGATGGCCAGCATCGACCCCGCGCACACACCGATCACACCCAGCCACAGGCGCAGGACTGCGCGGCCGTTTTCGCCGGCCATACCTTTCATCTGTTTGTATTGCAGCATCGTCCACAGCCAGCGGTTCCCATAAGGGAAATAGCGTGCGGCAAGCCGCTGGTATTCCTCATTCGGCAGCATGCGCTTGAGCGTGCCAAGCAGGCTGCGCCCGCACGCAAACACATTACCGAGCGAGACCAGAAGCAGCGCAGCCACCCACGGGAACAGCACCACGCCCCTGTGCCAGCTCAACGCGAACACCAGCAACGCCGCCGCATCCACAGCGAGCTGCACATACCAGTTGTACCGCAGCGCGGTCTGTTTGCGTGTGAGTTTCATGTCTTACCTGCCTCCCCCTCTTGCAGCATAAAACAGCTATTCCAGCGGCGCGACCGACCGGTAAAATGCCAGGCTGTCGAACCCGCGACCGAGGTGGTACAACACATACGCCTCGCCCATGCGGCAGAACTGCGCGCGCGCCGGTCCGGTCAGAGAAAACGCATACACCCTGCGGGTGTCGCACGTCAATACATGCGTCAGCGCGCGCAGTGCGGAATCCGCAAGGCGCTCATAGCCCCCCACCCGCTCCGCGCACACGCCGTCCGCCGCAGTACCCGCGCGGACGGAAAAATACACGGGCGGCCGTTCGATCCCCCTGCCGCACACGCCGCAGCCCGAAAGGTCAGGCGCATAGCCGCTTTCGGCCATCACGCGCCACTCGAACGCAGCCTTGACAAGCGTCGGCTCGCGCCCGCCGCTTTCCAGCGCGCGCAACGCGTGCAGCAGCAGGACGCACAGTGCCGGACTGTCCTCGTCCGGCGTGGCCAGCGCGCTTGCCAGTTCCGCCAGATAGCAGGCAAGCGCGTACCGCTCGATATCCTGTGTCAGCGGAAAAAACGAGTGGACAAGCCCCGCCTCGCGCAGCGTATATTTCCCGCCCCGTTCATACAGGATGAATTCGGAGTAGCAAAACTGCCGCGCGGCGGGATTCTGCTTTTTTCCCCGCCGCGCGTTTTTGCACAAAATCTCTATCCTGCGGCCATCCGCGGTCAGCGCTGTCAGATAACGGTCGTAGTCGCCGAAATCCACCTCGCGCAGGCCGAGCGCACGCAGCTTGACCTCGGCCATTTACAGCTCCTCGTAACCGAAATTGCGCATCTGGTACTGGTTGTTGCGCCAGCCCTCCTTGACCTTGACCCAAAGCTCAAGAAACACTTTGGCATCCAGCATGCGTTCAATGTCCACGCGGGCCTGCCGGCCGATCTCCTTCAGCATCGCACCCTGCTTGCCGATGATGATGCCCTTGTGGCTCGCCTTTTCACAATAAATGACCGCGTTGATTTCGATCAGGCCGTCCTCCCGCTCGTTCCATCGCTCGACGCCGACCGCCACGCCATGCGGAACCTCGCGGTCGAGCAGACGCAACATTTTTTCGCGCACGATTTCGGCCGCAAGCTGGCGCTCCGGCTGGTCGGACACCATATCCTCCGGAAACAGCTGCGGCCCCTCGATCGCGTATCTGCCGATCTCGGTCAGCAGCTCGTCCAGCCCCTCCCCCGTGCGCGCAGAGATCGGGACGACCGCCTCAAAGTCATGCGCCTGCGCGTAAACGGCGATTACCGCGAGAAGCTCTTCCTTTTTCAGCGTATCGATCTTGTTAATCGCCAGAATAGCCGGCATACGGTGCTGCTTGAGCTGTGCGATCAGGCTCTCCTCGGCCGGACCAATGTTGGCGATCGGCTCGACCACCAGCACCGCCGCGTCCACCTCGGATACGGTGTCGGTCACAACCTTACACATGTAGTCGCCCAAACGGCTGCGCGGCCTGTGCAGGCCGGGCGTGTCCAGAAAAACATACTGCGTGCCGTCTCGGTTGAGTATGCCGGTGATGCGGGTGCGCGTGGTCTGCGGCTTGCTGGACACAATGGCCACTTTCTGCCCCACCAACTTATTGGTCAGGGTGGATTTCCCTACATTCGGGCGGCCGACCACGGAAACGACCGCCGTTTTGGTAATCTGATTCATTGCATTCTCCCATACTGAAAAATAAACCACAGCGCAGCGGGCGCGGACGCGAGCAACGCCATAGCGACCCATAAGTGCGCGAAAATGTACTGCAGGGCAGCGGCCAGCACGCCCTCCCCGATAAAAATGCATACGCCGACCGCCACACACGCCGCCGCGCAGACGAACACGCCCGCCGCTGCGATATCCTTGGCATCGCGCACAAACCCGTCGTACCCGCTGGCCTGCCGGTCGCACAGTCGCTCAATCGCCGTATTCATCAGCTCGGCACCCATGGTCAGCCCAAAGCAGACGCACAAAATAGACGCTTCTGCCGCCGTCGCTTCGCCCAGCAGCGCGAATATGGTCACATAAAACGCGGTCACCATATGCACGCGGAAGTTGCGTTCCCCATGGATGCACAGCCCCAGTCCACGAAACGCATTGAGAAAACTTTCATGCAGTTTTCGGATGTTTTTTTTCATTACGCCTCTCTCGTCAGGCCCAGAAAGGCCAGATTTTCTTCTTCCTTGCCGCGCATCAGGCGTGCGTCCCCGTCACCCCGCTCATGGTCGTAGCCCAAAAGGTGCAGCACGGAATGCGTCGTCAGGTAACCGCACTCCCGCGCGGGCGAATGGCCGAACGCCGCCGCCTGCTCGCAGGCGCGCGTATAGCACAGCACCATATCGCCCAGCATGACGCGGCCGGAATCCGGCTCGCGCTCCAGCCGCTCCTGCGGCGCGCCGTTTACAAATTCGTACATCGGGAAAGAAAGCACGTCGGTCACCGCGTCCTTATCCCGATACGCGGCGTTCATCTCACGGACCGTATCCGCGTTCACCACGGTCACGTCGATCTCCGCGCAAAACGGCACGCCCTCGCTCTCGAGTACGCGCAGCGCGCAGGTGCGGATGAGCGCGGCGACCTCGGCTTCGTCCTCCACCGCGGTTTCAAAGCCGATGTTGATCTGATGGTTCATCGCTTGTCCCCTTTGCGCCGGAGAGCGGGATGACGGCTTTCCGCCGGCTTCCCCCTGCCCTTTTTGTTTTCGTAGTCCGCATAAGCCTTGACGATGCGCTGCACCAGCTCATGCCGCACCACGTCTTTTTCGGTCAGGTAGCACTGGGCGATGCCCTCCACCCCGTCCAGCACGCGCAGGGCCTCTTTCAGCCCCGAGGCCTTGCCGTCCGGCAGATCGATCTGGGTGATATCGCCCGTGATGACCGCCTGCGAGCCGAATCCCAGACGGGTCAGGAACATTTTCATCTGCTCGGGCGTGGTGTTCTGCGCTTCGTCCAGGATGATGAAGCTGTCGTCCAGCGTGCGACCGCGCATATAGGCCAGGGGCGCTACCTCGATCGAGCTGCGCTCCTGGTATTTGGCAAAATTCTCCGCGCCGAGCATGTCGAACAGCCCGTCGTACAGCGGGCGCAGATAGGGGTCTACCTTGCTCTGCAGATCGCCGGGCAGAAAGCCCAGCTTTTCCCCCGCCTCGACCGCCGGGCGCGTCAGGATGATGCGGGACACCCGCTTGTCGCGGAACGCCGCGACCGCTGCGGCCACGGCAAGGTAGGTCTTGCCCGTGCCGGCCGGACCGACACCCATGACGATCGTGTTTTTCTGGATGGCCTCCATATACCGCTTCTGGCCGAGCGTTTTAGCCTTGACCGGCTTGCCCTTTGCCGTGATGCACAGAACATCGCGGCCCATGGTATGCACCTCGGCCTCACGCCCGTCGCGCGCCAGACCGATCACATACTGCACAGTCTGCGTGCCGACCGCCTCGCCGCGCGCCGCCATTCCGGCCAGCGCGCCGATCGTACGCGCAGCGATTTCCACCTCCGCTTCGCCGCCGGATATCTTCAGCTCGGTCCCGCGACTGACGACCGAAACCCCCAGTTCGCGCTCCAGCAGCTTGATATTTTCATCGAACGCCCCGAATACCGCGATCAGGAGCTCGATCCGCTCTATCTGGATTGTCTTTTCTATGGTCTGCACCTTACTTTCCTGGTGTTTTATCCCTGCGCGGGATGCTGCTGCGCCCCGGCATCCTCCTCCGACTCCTTTTCCGGAATCGTGCTGTCATCGACCGCCTCCACGCCGATCTGCTCGACCGCGTCCGCCGACAGCCGCAAAACCGCCGCCCCCGCCTGCTCGGCCATCGTTTCCTCATGGCCGGTGATCATGCCGTCCATGCCCGCGACGATATCCCCGAGCGCGCGGGAGATCATATCCACGCGCACCTCGTCCGCGGTTTGGGTCACCGTCTCGGTTTCATAAAACACATAGGTCTGTTTGACCAGCGAGACTGGGAACACCACGCTGTCGGACAGCCACAGCGTTTTGGTTTCTATTATTTTATCACAGGTGCTGCTGGAAATTCCACTCCCAAAATATAAATTTAACCGTTTATTTCCTAAAACAAGCGCGTACTGGTGCTTCACCTTTCCCGTATAAGCCTTTTTCTCCGTTGTCAGCGCGCGGACGCGCGCGGTATGATAGGCCGTATACGCCTCCACCTCGCCGCGGCCGTGCGTCAGGTGGTAGTTCCCTTCCTCCCGTGTAGGTGGAACCAGCCCGCTGATCAACGTATCTCCGGCCGAGACCGCGTCGCCCGCCTTTACCACCGGCTGCCCTTCCTGCGCCAAAATGCGGCGCACAACCCCGTCGCGCGCTGCAACGACCTTGGTGACCGCGCTCTGGTCCAACAGTTCAGAAGGCGGGGATTCGCCATATGCCTCCACCGTCAGGCGGTTCCCCTGTATATTTAGCGAAAAAAACGTCATATCCGGCTGCAGCTGCAGCATCTTCCACCGGATCCTTCCAGTATCGATCGCGCTCCGCCGCGCGCCGATATGTACGCCCAGCGCATCAAGCTGCCGCATGATTTCCCCTTCCGGCAGCGCGGCGGAAATATTCGTTTCGATCGACCAGATATGGGCGTGCAAAATCCAGCATAGCAGCACAAGCGCAAAAAAGCCGCCCCACAGCGCGTACCGCGGCCGCAGCCGTGCGGCAAAAAAGGGCGCGCCCCGCCGCCGCACGATATGCACCCGACAGCCCGTGCGCCCCATATACCGCCGCAGCGCGCGGAAATCCGCGACCGACAGCGTCGCGTACATCTCGTTCCATGCGGTGCGTTTCATGCGGCGCAGCGTAATACCGTGCCGCGCACAGGCATTGAGAAAGCGCGGCAGGCTCGCGCCCGTCACACGGACGCGCACCTGTCCGCGCGCCAGCAGCAAAAGCCGCCCAACCATCCGTTTCCCTCCCTTTCGGCATCAGCCCGCCGTGGTGTATTCCACCGAAACGATCGTTCCGGTCACCGCCAGCTCATCCAGCGAAAGCGCCGCGAGCGTCAGGCCCGCGCCCGTGATGCGCACCTCGCAGCCGCAACATTTGATGCGGAGCAGCCCGTCGTCATACTCCTGTATCCCGCGGTGGTTCTCCACCACGACGCGGCTGTTGCCGATGATCTCTACGCGCGGGCGGCTTCCGTGCAGATCCTCCAGAATCGCCGCCCCAAACCCATCGTGCGCCATGCGTCCCCTCCTCCGTTCGGGCTATTGTATGCGGCGCCGGCATGAAACTTGCCTGCCGGACATAGAATAGGGAATCTCTGTCAACCGGGGTGAGGTCAATGAAGCTGTTTTTCTCCCTTGCGCTGTTCGCGGCGTTCCTGCTCTGCCCGGCCGCCTGCGCGGACGGGGTGCGTGAAGGTCTAGCGCTTGCCGGCCGCGAGGCGCTGCCTGCGCTGTTCCCATTTTTCGTGGCCAGCGGCCTGCTTGTCCGTTCCGGACTGGCGGAGCGGCTCGGCCGGGCTGCCGCCCGGCCGCTCGCACGGCTGTACGGTCTGCCGCCCGAGGCCGCGCCCGCGGTCATACTGGGGCTGACCGGCGGTTATCCGGTCGGCGCGGCCACCGTGGCCGAGCTGCTCCAGCAGGGCGCGCTGTCGCGCGAAGCCGCCGCGCGGGTCAACGCGTTCTGCAACTGCGCCAGCCCGGGCTTCTGTATTGGGTTGGTCGGGCTGGGCGTGTTCGGCAGCGCGCGGACCGGCGCGGTCCTCTACGGCATACACGCGCTGTCCGCGCTGCTGACCGGTCTGGTCGTGGCGCGCGGCCCCATGGCGCAGTCAGCGGGCGGGCGAGCGGCCGCTGCGCCCAGGGAAGGCTTTGCCTTCGCTTTCTGCGGTGCCACGCAGCAGGCCGCGCGCACCGCGCTGACCGTCACCGCCTTCCTGACGGTTTTTTCCGTCCTGCTGCGGCTGCTCCGTCCCGCCCTGCGCGCTCTGCCGTACGGCGATATGCTGGCCGGCCTGATCGAGCTGACCAACGGTCTTGACGAGCTGACGCTGCTTCCCCTGACCATCTGCGCCCAGCTCACGCTGGCGTCCTTCCTGCTCGGCTTCGGCGGGCTGGCCGTACAGTTCCAGGCGCGCGCGCTGACCGCTCCGTTCGCGCTCCCATCCGGCGCTTTCACGCTCGGCAAGCTGCTCCACGGCACGATTGCCGCCGTGTGTACCGCTTTGCTGTTCCAGCTTTCCCCCAGGGCGCTGGCCGTGTTCGCAGGCGCCGCCGCGCCCCCCCGTGCCTTTAACCTGACCGGCGCCGTCCTGCTCGGCGTTTTGGTATTGTTATTAATTTGGGGTGGAAAAAGCACGAAAAATAAGATATAATGGGTCACAGTACATAAGAATGGAGTGACTATCCGCATGAAGCTGAAAAAGCTGCTGCGAAAGGATATCGAGCCACGCTGCATTTATTGCGCGCACGGCTCCCCCTTGGCGGACGGGCAGCGCATCGCCTGCCGCCGCCGCGGCGTTGTCGACGGCACCGACCACTGCCGTGCGTTCCGGTACGACCCGCTGCGCCGCATCCCGCCCAAGCCCGCGGCCATACGCGGCCATTTCACCGACGCAGACTTTTCTCTGGGGGATCCGCATGAAAAGTAATGTTTTTTTCCGCCGCCTGACCGCGCTTGCGCTTTGTTTCCTGTTTTTATTTTCCGCCGCGCCGCTCCCGCGGGCCTCTGCGACCGTAGGAGAGGACGACACGCTCTCCTCCCAGAACGACACCGACGCCGCGGAGGGCGGAGACGCAAAAATTGAAAGCGGCACCACAGCCGGCGGCCTGGCCGATCCCTTGATCGACGCCACCGCCGCGCTGCTGGTCAACGCCGATACCGGCATGGTGCTGTATGAAAAAAACGCGGACGAGCGGCGTTACCCCGCCTCAACCACCAAGGTCATGACCGCGCTGCTCACGCTCGAGCATGTCGAGGATCTGGAGGAGATCGTCACCGCACAGGAGTCGGACTTTGAAAACGTCACGGCCGACAGTTCAAACGCCGATATCAAGGTCGGCGAGCAGGTGCGTGTCATCGACCTGCTGTACGCGCTCATGCTTCCCTCGGCAAACGAGGCGGCCTATATGCTGGCGCGGCATGTCGGTGGATCGTACGAGGAATTTGTCAACATGATGAACGCGCGCGCGCAGGAGCTTGGCTGCACCGGCACGCATTTCTCCAACCCCTGCGGCCTGCATGCGGACGACCATTATTCCACCGCGCGCGACCTGCTGCTGATTTCGCAGGCTGCCATGCAGGATGAGACGTTCGTTACGATCGCCGAAACCGCACAGTATCGGATGCCTGCGACCAACATGCACGATTCGCGCATCATTTTCACCACCAACCAGCTCATTTTCCGCCGCACCGATCCCTGGTCGAACGTCTACGCCAAAGGGATTAAAACCGGTCACACCTCGCAGGCTGGTAACTGCCTGGTTTCCTATGCGGAAAAGGGCGGGGCCAAGCTGTATTCGGTCCTGCTCGGCTGCGCGGACGCGCCGGACAGTTCGACTGTCGCCAAGAGCTTTACCGAAACCAACCGTCTGTTCGACTGGGGCTTTGAGAACTTTGTCTCCAAAACGCTGGCCAAGCAGGGGCAGGAGATCACGCACGTCAACGTCCGCCTGTCCACAGACGCGGACGAGGTCGTGCTGACCGCCAAAAACGACCTTGTCGCCACACTCCCCAAAAACTTGGAGGTCGACCAACTGGAGCAGTTCCCCACCATACCGGACAGCAAGGACGCCCCTATCAAGGCGGGGGATGTCATCGGCAGCATCACCTACTCCTACGGCGGCGTCGAATACGGCACGGTCGAGCTGGTTTCGCTCAACGACGTGGAACGCAGCAACGTCCTGTATTATGCGGACAAGCTCGAAAACTTCTTCAAAAGCACTGCGTTCAAGGTGATCTTGGTCGTGCTGGCAATCTTTGTCGTACTCTACATTCTGTTCAACCTGACGTTCGGCGGCATGCGCCGGCGGAAGCAGCGCAAAAACATGCGTGCCCGTTACGAAAATTCCAATTACCAGCGTAGGCGGCGCCGTTGATACAGAGCAGAAATCTCAATAGACACAAAAAACACCGTGCTTACGCGCGGTGTTTTTTGTGTCTATCCCCTACGTCGCTCAGCTATAAATTCCAGCGCGTTTTTCCAGGCCGTTTCAAACCCCGACCGGAACAATACGACCGGCCCAAAATCCTCATATTCGGACGGCTCCAGAGCATCCACATCGTATCCCTTGCGAAAATCGGGCAGCTTGGCCCGCAACTCCTCAATGACGGATGCGGGGGTAGGCATGAAGAACCGCTGTACGACAGGCATATCCTGTTCAATTAAGCGATCCGCTGTTCCCTTCCAGTTAATTGTTATACAGGCATCCGCGCCCACCATTTCGGTAAAATGCTGAAGCCCACGGGCGCCGCCGCCGATAAATCCCATCTTAGGGCATACCTCCCTCGTCATCCAATAGGTTTTTTTCGCCGCCGCTATACCTGCCTGCCACAATGCGTCCGGACAGACTTCAATTTCCTCACGCGCAACTTGTTCAGACAGATATTGGTCAAAAATACCTGTAATGTGGGAGAAATAAATATGTGGTTTTTTGGCCACCCCTTCTGTAATACGGTTATAGACCCGGCAGACATCCAGCGCCTGACGTACGCTTAGTACTTCGGTAGCGTTAACTGATATTCCTTCCTGCAGCACCACCTCGATCGCTTTCAGCCCCTCCTCTGTCACAGGTATCTTCGCAATAATATTGGGGGAGGCAGAGCAGTTATAGCGTGCGTAGCGCACAATCGTATCACAATCCTCATGGAAAGGATCGCCCTGTATGCTGACCAATCCTAAATCGCCGCCACTTTTTTCATATAATGGCATGAACTGTCGAGCCACACGTTCTACCAACGCACGCTGGAGCTGAACCAATGCCTGCGTATCATCTGCCTCCTGCTGTAAAATGGGATCCAGCAAAGAACAAACGTATTCCCTTTCCTCCGGAGCATCCATCATCTTCCATGTATATGCAGGGTTCTGAGTACAGCCGACCGCCCCTGCTTCGATTGCCAGACGCGCCTGCTCTCTCGTAACGTTATTAATCCAGAACCGGGTTGGTGTCTGTGCCTGTACACGTTGGAAATAATTCGCCTTCATTTGTCATACCTCTCTTTTGGTTTTTCCACAGTGCCATACCTCGGCGTTCACCATATATGCGGGACGCCGATCCTCCAAACAGTCCAAAATCCCCTGTGCACTGTCCATCCCCATTGCTCGCATCGCTGCATCGCTCAGCGCCGCGTTATGCGGAGACACAATGAGATTGTCTAACCCCCAAAGCGGGCAGTTCTCCGCCGGTGGCTCTTCTTCAAATACATCAAGCGCAGCGCCGGCAATCCGACGCGCCTGTAGCGCTTCCACCAACGCCTGTTCATCTACAACCGCCCCACGGGCGGCATTAATCAGAAACGCGCTTCTTTTCATCCTTTCCAGCGCATTCCGATCTATCAAATGGTGTGTTTCCGGTGTCAACGGTGTATGCAGGCTAATTACATCAGCCTGTTCCAAAAGTTTTTCCATATCTACCGGTGTCACACCAAACGCTTCTGCCTGTTCTGGTTCCATAAAAGGATCGGCAGCAAGAAAGGAAGCCTCAAAGCCGGACAGCTTTTGCCGTACCAAACGGGCGATTCGACCAAAGCCAATAAACCCGACCTTCTTCCCCCGCAATTCAGTCACAATATGCTGATTTCGTTTTTCAAAACCACCGTTGCGGGTCATTGCATCCAGAAAGACCAAATTTTTCAGCAGCGCCATTATAAGCGTCGCTGTATGCTCTGCAACGGCATGTATATTTGCTGTCGGCGCATTGACCACCAGTATGCCACGCGCTGTAGCTGCCTGTACATCAATATTATCCACGCCTATGCCGTGCTTTGCAATCACGCGCAGTCCGGGTAGAGCATCCATTATTTCCTCTGTTATTCTGGCGACGCGGACCAGTATCGCTTCGCAACCGTATGCGCGTCCGGCAATATCCGCAGCGCCGCCACCCTGCACAACCTCAAATGATCGCTCCAGCAGGCGAATCGCATCTTCATGGATCGGTTCACTGATATATACTTTTCTCATGCGGCACTCCTTTTACGATTTCCCTTCTTTTTCCACCCGATTGCTACGCCGCGCTCTTAATTCTTTACGAACTGCAAGGACAATAACAATCATCGTAATAATCAGAAATGCCAAGCTGATCGGATGAGTGAAAAACGGAGCGATGCTTCCCTCTGACTGCATCAGCCCGCGGCGGAGATTGGTTTCTATCGTTGGACCCAGTATGAATCCGAGAATGATGGGCGGCAGCGGGAAGCCCCCTTTTTCCAGCAAATACGCAACAATACCAAAGAACAGGACTGCCCAAACATCAAACAGGCGGTTATTCACACCAAACGCACCGACAACGCATAGAACCATAATAATCGGCAGAAGTATGTGCTTTGGCACGGTCAATACGCGTGCGAATACCTTAATGCCTAAGTACTCCATCAACAGCATAAACACATTTGCAATCAGACAGGCCGCAAAAATACCATATACCAGCGGGCCGTTATTCTGAAACAGAAGCGGTCCTGGGTTCAGGCCATGAATCATCAGGCCACCCAAAAGCATAGCGGTCACAGTGTCCCCAGGTATGCCCAGTGTCATCAATGGCACCAGTGCACCTCCGATTGAAGCGTTATTGGCAGTTTCGGAGGCAACAATGCCATCAATAATGCCTGTACCAAATTTTTCAGGTGTTTTGGATTGATTCTTTGCCGCTGTATAGGCCAGAATATTGGATGTTCCTCCTCCGATGCCCGGTAAAATGCCAATACCTATTCCGATTGCCGCAGAACGGAACAGGTTCACGATCTGGCTCTTAAATTCCGCAAAGGAGAAGCCGAAGCCCTTAATTTTGAAGTCCTGCAATACCTTTCCCTGCGGCTTACCCTTTTCCTTTGCAGCCTTGATAATCTCAGAAATTGCAAACAAACCAATCAGGACGGGTAGAATATCAAACCCGGCATCCAGCGCATGAAAACCAAACGTCAAACGCGGGATGCCATCAATCGGTGCCGCGCCAACCATGGCAAACGCCAAGCCAATTGCACCACTGACCAGTCCCTTGACAACCGACCCGCTGATCAGGCTGGCCATCATGGAAATAGAAAAAACACCTACAGCAAAATATTCATAATAGCTGAACTTCAACGCAACGCTTGCCAGCGATGGTGCAATAAACATCAACACAGCCAAGCCAAGCAACGTACCAATGAAAGAGAAAAAGATACCCACTCCCAGCGCCTTACCGGCCTGCCCTTTCGCGGCCAGCGGGTAACCGTCAAAGCAGGTTGCCACCGAAGCCGGTGTACCGGGGATACGCAGCAATATTGCCGCGACCAGGCCGCCCGAAATACCGCCGATATACAGGCCGAGTAGCAATGCCATGCCTGCGATAGGCTCCAAACCATAGGTCATTGGCAGGCAGAGCGCCACCGCCATGGTTGCCGAAAGCCCTGGGATCGATCCAAAAATAATACCAAGCAGGACACCGCCTGCAATCAAAGCAATGCACAGCGGGTTACAGACCTCTGCAAACCCTGTAGCGATCAAAGATAACATGCGACGCCTCCTTTAACCCAACAATCCGCTTGGCAGCATCAGGTAAAATACACGTGTGAACAGAAGGTAAATACCTGCTGATACAACAAGCGACAATATCACGAACAGCAGAATATCTTTCTTTTTCCGGTGTGACTCATCCGCTAACACCAGCATCTGTATGACCAGGTAAACAAAGGTCGATAGCAGGAATCCGATCGGCTCCAGGCAGAAAATATATACTGCAATCAACGCCAGCGTTGAGGCTGTTTCAAATTATGTGTAAACCTCCTGAGTGGTGTAGAATAGAAGCATCACACAGGAGGTTATACATATGGCCAGAAAGAATCGCACGCCGGAAGAAAA
>NZ_JAOQJE010000001.1:471980-500229 GCF_025567315.1 Agathobaculum ammoniilyticum | reverse complement strand
GCGGGCGGCCTGTGCGGTCTGCCCGCCGATGCACAGCGCGGTAAAGCCGGCGCAGCCCGCCGCACCCACCGCCTGCACGAAGCCCTCGACCGTGGACGCGCTGGTAAAGGTCACAACGTCCGCCGCGCCCTGTTCCAGCAGGGCGCGTATGGCATCCGCCTTCTCACAGCGGTACACGGTGTCGTACAGCGGCACGTCGGTCACGCGCACGCCCGCGGCGGCGAGCTTTTCGGGCAGCAGACGCCCGCCCTGCGCCGCGCGTAGCAGCAGCGCCGCGCCGCCCTGCGGCATCGCACTGATCAACGCGTCCGCGAGATGCGCCCCGTCGTACTGCCTGGGGAGGAGGTCAGCGGTCAGACCACAGTCCGCGAGCGCGTCCGCCGTGCCGCGGCCGATAGCGGCCAGCTTCATCCCGTACAGCGCGCGCAGGTCGCGTCCGAGCGCGCGCAGCGCGTGTACCGCCGCCTGCACGCCCGCCGGACTGGTGAACACCGCCCAGTCGTGGCGCTGGTCGAGCGCATCCGCCAGCGGCCGCGTGTCCGTGCGCTCGACCGTCTCGATGCACGGCGCTTCGGTCACCTCCGCCCCCAGCGCGCGCAGGCGCGCGGCGAGCGTTCCCGCCCGCCCGCGCGGCCGAGTCACGACCACGGTCTTCCCGTGCAGCGGCAGGGACGTGAACCAGTCGAGCGTATCGCTCAGGCCGCACACCCTGCCCACGACGATGAGCGCTGGGCTGCGAAGCCCCGCCGCGCGCACTCGGTCCGCCAAGCCGGCGATCGTCGCCACCACCTTACGCTGGGTGCCGCGCGCGCCATTTTCAATTACGGCGGCGGGCATATCAGGCGCGATGCCGGCGGTCAGCAGGCCATCCGTCACCTGTTCGAGCGCGGACAGTCCCATGAGAAAGACCAGCGTACCGTCCAGCCGCACCAGGCTCGCAAAGTCAATTTTGAGCGCCCTGCCCGCGCGCGCATGCGCGGTGACGATATGCACGGACGAGCAGCAATCGCGGTGCGTGACCGGAATGCCTGCAAACGCGGGCGCGGCGAACGCGCTCGTCACCCCTGGAATCACACGGAACGGCACGCCGTTTTCCCGCAGGTATTCGCACTCCTCGCCGCCGCGGCCGAACAGGTAGCAATCCCCGCCCTTGAGCCGCACAACGGTTTTGCCCTGCCGCGCCAGACATACCAGTATCTCGTTGATCTGATCCTGCGGCACGGGATGCCGCCCGCTCTCCTTGCCCACGTCCACGCGCACGGCGTGCAGCGGGAGCAGGTCGAGCACGCTCCCGTCCACCAGCCGGTCGTATACGACCGCGTCCGCTTGGGCGATCGCTTCCGCGCCCGCAAGCGTGAGCAGCCCGCGCCCGCCCGGACCCGCGCCAACCAGCGTTACTGTTCCTGTCATAGCGCTCCCTCCGCCTGTGTCCGAAGCTGCAGGGCGAGAGAGCGGCCGAGCGACGCGGCCTGCTCCCGCCGCCCTGTGACCGCACCGCGCACCACGGTCCGCTCGTCCGCAGTGACATACAGCCCGTGCAGATGGAGATATGCCCCTTCGGCCTCGGCATATGCCGCCACCGGCGCGAAGCATCCCCCGCCGAGCGTGCGGATGAACGCCCGTTCGGCCAGCGCGCAAACGCGCGCGTCCGCGTCGTCCAGCAGGCGCGCCGCGCCCTCCAACTCCCCCGCGCGGCCCTGCACGGCCAGAATACCCTGCCCTGCCGCGGGCAGCAGCTCGTCCGGTGAAAAATACCGCGTGATGCGGTCCTGCAGCCCCAGACGATGCAGCCCCGCCGCAGCAAGCACGAGCGCGCCGTATTCGCCGCTGTCGAGCTTTTGCAGCCGCGTTTGCACATTGCCGCGCACCGGCCTGACCGCGATCTCTGGAAACAGCGCCGCAAGCTGCACGCGCCGCCGCGCCGATGCACAGCCGATGGGCTTTGTTTTGTCCCACGCGCCGCTCTGCGGCAGCACCAGCGCGTCCCGCGCGTCCGCGCGGCGGGTATACGCGACCAGCGGTAACCCCGCCGGCTGTTCCATCGGCACATCCTTCAGGCTGTGTACCGCCAGGTCGATACGCCCCTGGGCCAGCGCGCAGTCAAGCTCCTTGACGAACAGCCCCTTGCCGCCCACCTGGTCGAGCGTTTTATCCATGATCCTGTCGCCCGTGGTCTTCATGGTAATCAGCTTGCAGTCCCCAAGCGCACGGCAGACCTCCTCGGCCTGCACGACCGCGAGGCGGCTGTCACGGCTTCCTACTTTAATCATCAAATTCCTCCAATACCGTGCGGATGCGCTTTGCCGCCGCAGCCGTTTTGCCGTGCGCCGAGCCGTCCGACACCACGCCCACGGTCAGCCCGCCGCCCTCGCAGACGGCGGGAAAGAAAAAGGTGGACGCCGCCGCGCAGTCGGCCACGCTGCACGGGATATCCCGTGCAGCGCAGTCCCGCGCGATGCGGCGGTTGACCGTCCGGTCGTCCGTCGCCGCGACTGCCAGAAAAGCCCCCGAAAGATCGCTTTTCTCATAGCCGCGGCAGTGGGTCAGGCCCACGCACGCCCTGTCCTCGGGCGCGACGGTGACGACCCGCGCGCCGAACCGCCTGAGGACGCCGATGCGCCGCGCGGCGATCCTGCCCGCACCGAACACCACGCAGGTTTTGCCCGCAAGCGATACGAACAGCGGAAAGCGAGGCAGGCTCTCCCTCTGCGCCCGAGCTGGTCCTGCCAGCCCGAGCTTGCCCGCCAGATACGCCTGCATCTCCTCCAGCGTACGGCCGTTTTCCGCGCACGGGCGCGCCACGACCAGCACAGTCACACCGGTTTCGCGCGCGGCAGACAGCTTTTCCGCGAACCCGCCGGACGCGCCGGTATCCTTGGTGACCAGGATGGTCGCGCCGGTCTGCCGCAGCAGGGCGGCGTTCATCTCCCGCGAAAACGGCCCCTGCATGGCGATGATGTGCGCGCCCGCAAAGCCGAGCGCCGTGCATTTTTCCAGCACCGGCACGCTGGGCAGCACGCGCGGATACAGGCGCTCCCGCCAGCCCTCGACCGCAGTGTACGCTTCCAGCTCCTTGCTGCCGGTGGTCAGCAGCACCTTGCCCGGGTGCGCGTTCAGCCAAGCGACCGCCGCCGCCGTATCGGGTACGGCGGCCACGCCCGCCGCGTCCAGCGCGGGGCGGAGCAGGCGCTCATACTGCGCGCCGGTCCTGGCGCACGCCGCGCGCAGATTATCGGTCACGGCGGCGGCGTAAGGGTGCGTCGCGTCCACCAGCAGCGTTTCCGCGTCCACCAACGCCGCGATCCCGTCCGCGTCCAGCCGCCCCTCGTGCACGGCGACGCCGGGCATCGGCTCCATGACCGCCGCGCCGTATTCGGTGGCAACGTATACGTCCGCCACCGCGCCGCGCGCAGACAGGAAACGGCAGAGCGCATGCCCCTCGCTCGTGCCGGAAAAAACGACCAGCCTCATACGCCCCGATACCCCCGCGGTGTGACCATACGGCCGTTCACCACGCGCGTGCGGCTGTTGCCGATGAGCACCGTGGTCAGCATATCGGCCGCGGTGTCCCGCAGCGCGCCCAGCGTGGTCAGCGTATGGCTTTCGCCCACGCGGCCGACGCTGCGCGCCAGCCCGCACACGGTTTCCGGCGGCAGGGTCTCGAGCAGGATATCGCAGGCGCGGCGCAGATGGCTGGTGCGCGTTTTGCTGCCGGGGTTATAAAGCGCGATGCAAAAATCGCCCGCCGCCGCGCCGCGCAGCCGCTTTTCAATGACCTCCCACGGGGTGAGCAGGTCGGAGAGCGACACGCATGCAAAGTCGCCGGTCAGCGGCGCGCCCAGCGCCGCGCCGCCCGCGCAGGCCGCCGTGACGCCGGGGATAATCTCGACCTCGATCGCCGGATCGTCCCCGCACACCTCGAGCAGCAGGCCGGCCATCCCATACACGCCCGCGTCTCCGGACGAGACGACCGCGACCGTCCTGCCCGCCCGCGCCGCGTCGCGCGCCGCAGTGCAGCGGTCGACCTCCTTTGTCATGCCGGTCTGGATGCGCTCCTTGCCCTCGATCAACTCCGCAATCAGGTCGAGGTACAGCCCATAGCCCGCCACGCAGTCGCACTTCTCCAGCGCGCGCGCAGCGCGCAGCGTCATCTGCTCCACGCCGCCCGGCCCAATCCCGATACAATACAGCTTCATCTGCCGCTCCCCTTTCTGATATGCGCCAGGCACGCCCGCATGGCTTCGGCGTCCACCTTATCCTTCATACCGCCCAGCATCAGGTCGACGGTCTTGTTCACCGCCAGCTCGGCCAAGCCGTCCATATCTCCGTCCGCGTACAGGGCGCCGTAGGCGTGGTCGAAGCGCAGGCGGTCGAGCGCGGTATCCTTGACCGCGGCAATCAGGGGCAGCGCCTGCCGGTAGGCATGCCACTCGTAAAACGCCCGCTCCTCTTCCTCCAGGATACGCGCGGCAGCAGCACGTGCCGCCGCGTTATGGTCTCCCAAGTCGCCCAAATCATCCAGATTGAGCAGCGTCACGCGCCCGTCCTGTCCCACCGCCTGCTCGATATCGCGCGGCATGGCCAAGTCGAGCAGCAGGCGCGGCGGCTGAGCCATCGCCGCCACCTGCACGGCGGTCAGGGTGAAATGCGGGCTTGCCGTTGCGCTCACTGCGAGGTCCGTGCCCTCGAGCGCCTCGCACCGCGCGTCATACGGCCAGGTGTCGCAACCCGCGGGGACGACGGTTTCGCCGTGGCGGTAGCTGCGCAGCGTCACCGTCACCGCGCAGCCGCGCGCACGCAGCGCGGCCGCGGCCAGCCGGCCGATCTCCCCATTGCCGATCACGACCGCGCGCCGGCCCGCGAGCGAGCCGAAAAAACCTTCCGCGCACCGCGCGCCGGCCTCTGCCGCGGACACGGGTACGCCGGTGAGCCGTGTCTCCGCGCGCACACGCTTGCCCGCCGTGACAGCGTGCCGGAACAGGGTGTCCAGCACGCTGTCCGCGGTTCGCGCTTCGCGCGCGAGCGCCGCCGCATCCCGCACCTGGGAGATAATCTGATCGTCGCCGAAGATCTGGCTTTCCAGCCCCGCCGCGACCGAAAACAGGTGGCGCGCCGCATCCCGTCCCGTGCGGGAAACGCTCAGCGGACGGTACGCCGCCGCGTCAAAGCCCGCCGCGCGCGCCAGCACCGCCAGCGGGTCGGGCGGGGTGCCGGCCGCCCCGTGCAGGTACAGCTCGGTGCGGTTGCAGGTCGCGAGCAGCACGCAGCCCGCTACGCCCTCCGCCGCCGCGATGCATGGCAAAAGCGCCTGCACCCGACCGCGTACAAACGACACCCTCTCCCGTTTTTCGATCGGCGCATGAACAAAGTCAATGCCCGCCATCCTCAGCTCCACAACAGCAGTCCTCCCCATCTCGTCTTATCCGTCAAACCGCGCGCGCCACGACCGCTCCGCAAGCGCCACAGCCACGCCGTCCCGCGCGGTCTTGCGGCACAGCAGTCGTCCGCCGCCTGTCGCGCACACCGCCGCCCGCTCGCACACGTTATCCACACCCACGGCCTGCTCGACAAAGGCGGACGGGGTAAAGTCCCCCGTCGTCCGCCGCAGCTTTTCTGCGGAAAAGAACGCAAGCGACAGGCCGTTCTGTACGCCGAACAGCAGCAGTCCCGGCTCGTCCCGTTTCACGTCGATGCTCGCCGCGCCGCATACCGCGCCGCGCGGCACGCCCGCCGCGCCCAGCGCCGCCCGCACCGCCGCCTCGATCCGTTCCACGGGCGTCCCCCGCCGGCAGCCGATGCCGATATGCACAAGGCGCGGTACCAAGTGCAGGGTATGCGCGAACGGCGCGGCCTTTGTGTCGTAGCTGATCGCGAAGCCGCTCTCCGCGTCGGCCTGCAGGCTGATGTGCGCGGGCAGCCGCCCGTCCACCGGAAAATCCGACCGCACGCCCACCGTCTCGCCGCGCAGCAGCGCGCCGGACACATATTTAATTTGCTGCGGGTCCACCACCACACAGCCGTGCGCCCTGGCCCAGGTATCCACCGCGAACACCTCGCGCCCGTCGGTCGCGGTGGTGATGACCGCCTGCGCGCCAAGGCCGTCCGCCAGGCGCTCTGCTATCGCGTTCGCACCGCCGAGGTGGCCGGACAGGAGCGGGATGACGAACCTTCCCGCCTCGTCGATCACGATGACCGCCGGATCGTACGCTTTTCCCATCAGATACGGCGCGACCGCGCGCACCGCGATGCCCGCCGCGCCCACGAATACAATCAGGTCGCAGTCCACCATCGCCTGCTGCGCAAAGCGCGCAAGGCTCGTGCCGGACAGCGAAAGGTCTACCGTGCGGGCATACCGCTCGCAGCGGAAATCCGGCAGGAACGCCGCGCACCGCGCCGCGGTCTGCGCCCCGGCGGCGGTAAAGGACACCAGCTTCGCGTGCTTCATCGGCTCGCCTCGCGGAAGCCGGTGGCGAACGACGGATCGTACAGCCGAGAGCGATCGTACTCCTCCCCCAGAAAGCCGCCGACCGTGATGAGCGCGGTTTTGGTGATGCCCGCGCGCGCGCCGGCCTCGGCCAGCCCCGCCACCGTGGTGTGGACGATCCTCTCATCCGGCCAGGTCGCCTTGTAGACGATCGCCGCCGGCGTGTCGGGCGCGTAGCCGCCCGCGAGCAGCCGCTGGGACAGCTTTTCGAGCTGCCCCGCCGATAGGAAAACCACCATGGTCGCGCCATGCGCGGCAAGGGCTTCGATCCGCTCGCTTTCCGGCACGGGCGTGCGCCCTTCCATGCGGGTCAGGATAACCGTCTGGCTGACGTTCGGCAGGGTGTACTCGGCGCGGAGCGCCGCCGCCGCGCCGCAGAACGAGGATACGCCTGGGCAGACTTCATAGTCCAGCCCCAGGCGGTCGAGCGCGTCCATCTGCTCGCGGTGCGCGCCGTACACACACGGGTCGCCCGTGTGCAGACGCACGACGGTCTGGCCCGCCCGCGCCGCGGGCGCCATCACCGCGATTACCTCCTCGAGCGTCATCCTCGCGCTGTCGTACACCGCGCAGCCCCGCTTTTTATAGTCCAGCAGCGCGGGGTTGACCAGCGAGCCGGCATAAACGATGACATCCGCCTCGCCCAGCAGGCGCGCGCCGCGCACGGTGATCAGGTCGGGCGCGCCCGCGCCCGCGCCGACAAAATAGATCATGCCTTATCCTCCTTGACCAGAATAATGGAAAAATATCCGGTCGGGTCGTCCAGCGTATCCAGCTCGGACACGATGCGTTCGCCTTTCATGCCGCACCGCTCAACGAGCGCGGCGTTCTGTAGCACGCCGCGCGCGGCCAGCCTGTCGCGCACCTCGAGTATAGCCTTTCCCGCCTTCATCAGCACTTTGCCGCCCGGCAGGTCGAGCGCCGCGTCCAACGCGCCGTGCGACGCGGGAATGATGTGCAGCATCTCGTCGTCCTCGCACAGCGCGCGGCCGAGCGCGGCCGCCGCCGCACAGAACGAGGGGACGCCGGGTACCATTTCCACCGCGTACCCCCGCGCGGCGACGCGCCGGTGGACATACCAGCAGGTTGAGTACACAGACGGGTCGCCCAAGGTGAGGAACGCAACCGTTTTTCCCTCATCCAGCAAAGCGCAGATGGTGTCCGCGGCACGATCATGGCTGGCGTCCCGAGCCGCGCGGTCGCGCGTCATCGGCATATCGCAGTGAAGCACCGGCTTGTCCCCGATATACTCTGCCGCGATCGCCAGCGCGGCCTGCTCGCCCGCACCCGCCCGCGGCACAGCCACCACGTCGCTTTCCTGAATCACGCGCACCGCTTTGACAGTCAGCAGTTCGGGGTTCCCCGGCCCCACACCCACGCCGTACAGCTTTCCTTTGCTCATACATCCTCCCTCAGCTTCCCGCACAGGCGCCGCGCGTCCGGCGATTCCGCCAGCACGCCGTACTGTCCTGTAAACATGATAAACGCCCCATGCGCCCGCTGTTTCAGCCGACGCGCGAGCCGTTCCTCCATCGCTTTTCCAATGCGGGCGAGCACCGGCTCTCGCAGGCCGGCCTTGTCCAGCGCCGCAACGCACGCATCCACCGAGACCGCCTCCATCAGCGCCGCGAGCGTATCCTGTCCCGCCCCGCACAGCGCCGCGTGCGCGGTGAAGATCTCCTGCCGCCCGTCCGCGACCGAGGAGTGGGTGTTCATCCCTCCGGCCGCCAGCTTGACCAGCTTTCCCGCATGGCCGACCAGCAGGATATCCGGATAGCCGCGGTAAACCGCGTGGTCGAGCGCCTCCCCGATAAAATTTGAGCATTTGACCGCGCGCCCCAGCTCCAGGCCCAGCGTGTCCCGCGCGAAATCCGCGCCGTAGTTTCCCGGACACAGGAACGCGATGCGCTGTCCCTGCGCGTACAGGCTGTCCAGCTCAAGCCGGATGGTATCGACCAGCGCCTTTTCGCTCATGGGTTCCACGATGCCGCTCGTACCCAGAATGGAGATGCCACCCACCACGCCCAGATGCCTGTTGTAGGTCTGTTCTGCCAGCGCCGCGCCGTTTTCTGCAGAAAGGATAACCGAAAAGCCGCCCGCATAACCCGCTTCCCGCGCGGCTCGGGCGACCGCCGCCGCGATCTGCGCGCGCGGCCCCGGGTTGATCGCCGCCTCGCCCACCGGCACGGAAAGGCCGGGCTTTGTCACCCGTCCCACGCCCGCGCCGCCGTCAATCGTGACACCGCCAGCCGCGCGGCGCACCGCCGCTGAAATACGCACGCCATTGGTAACGTCAGGGTCGTCGCCCGCGTCCTTGCGCACCGTGCAGACCGCCGCGCCACCTTCCAGATGCGGCCCCTCTACCGGCAGGGAAAACAACACTCCCCCCGGCGTTTCCAGCCGGATCACAGCGGGCGCCTGCCCTGTCAGCAGCAGCAGCGCAGCCGCCTGCGCGGCCGCCGCTGCGCAGGAGCCGGTCGTCCAGCCGCGCCGCAACGCCTGCCCGCCGCTGTACGCTATGGTATTTCCCCGCACAGACGGCCCTCCTTTCCGCAAAGCATCCTTGATGAAAGGTAAGAAAAGCAGAGCGGTCCATTTCTCCCGCTCTGCTCTCCTTTTATTTTTCTTTTTCCTGTCCGCGCGCGGTCTCCTGCTTCTTCCGCTCCACGAACCGGCCAAGGAAAAAGGCGATCACACCCACGCCTATGCCGGTTTGCACGCAGAACAGCAGGCTTTCCAGCTCGCCCGGCAGTTCACCACCGAGCAACTGCTCAAACACCGGTGTGAACCACGGCTCATAATCCTCGCCCGTGATCTCCGCCACCTTGATACTCCCCGCGTCATCCGAGCCGCCGAACTCCGCGCCGCGCAGCGCGAACACGGGACCGACAACCAGCACCACACCCAGCAGGAGCAGGACAATCAGTAACGATTTGTTTTTTCTGGTCATTCCTTATCCCTCCTCAAAGCCGACGGCACACAGTTCTGGACGCGCATAGGATTCCAGCATAATCATGACGGCCACGGTCAGCACACCCTCCAGGATGGCGAGCGGAAGCTGCGTCGGCGCAAAAACCCCCAGAAACTCCACCGCCGAGCCTGAAACGCCACCCACGACAGACGGGTACGCCACCGCGAGCTGCAGGCTGGTCACGCAGTAGGTGAGCAGGTCACCCAGTGCTGCCGCCAGAAAAACCGATACCATTTTATTAACTCTCAGCTTCTGACACAGCTTGTATATGCCGAACGAAACAAACGGCCCCGCGACCGCCATGGAAAAGGTATTCGCCCCCAGCGTCGTCAAGCCGCCGTGCGCCAGCAGAATGGCCTGAAACAGCAGCACGATCACGCCAAGAATGGACACCGCGCTTGGGCCGAACAGAATCGCGCCCAGACCAGTACCCGTCATATGCGAGCAGGAGCCGGTGACCGACGGGATCTTCAGCGACGAGATCACAAAAATAAACGCCCCCGCCATTGCGATCAGCGTGACCGAGCGCCGGTCGCGCACGACCGCCCGCTGGAGGGAAAAGTACCCTGCCAGCAGGAAGGGCAGCGCGGCCACGCCCCAGAGAACGCACATCGCCGGCGGCAGAAAACCCTCCATGATATGCATGGCGCCCGCGGTGGGCAGAACGCAGCCGAGCAATGCCGCGCATGCCGTGATACGAACCAGCTTTCGTTGTTTACCTGTCATTTTATTTTCTCCTTTCCTGACCGGCCCCGTTGGGGCCGCCGTAAAAAAAACACCGCATCCAAATGCTTCCCACGCATCGGACCGGCATCGAACGCCCACTTCCCCCTTGGTAAAAGCAGGCTTTCCGCACACCGGCTATCACTCGTAACCGCTATGCGCTTCCATCCAAAAGGGCAGGTATTCTGGCTTGGGCGTCATCATCCGTTCTGCCGGCCTTCCCGGGATGACCCAGTGGCTCTCGTCTGGCGGCGGACTCTGCCCTTACAGCGGCGGGACCGCAGAGGAATCACACCTCTTTCCCTATTATCCTGCCGGAGAAATGGCAGGCACCTTTTTGTATCCGTACCGCGATCCGGCCGGAAGAAGCTGGTTGTATTATAGCATAGCCGCGCGCGCTGTTCAAGGCCGCGCCGGCGGCTTTGCTATTTTTCTCTACCGAGCAGAGCCTCCAGCCCATCCGGCGTTTTGGGGCAGGCGGCACCCGCCGGCACAAAGCCGCGCGCCGCCAGTCGGTCGAACACATCCAGCAGCAGCGGGGGGCGCAGATGCGTGCGCGCCATCAGGCGCGTATCCCGAAACACCGTCTCCGGTGCGCCCGCCGCCAAAACGCGGCCCGCACAGAACACTGCGATCCGGTCCGCCCAGCGGTAGGCGAAATCCATATCATGTGTGGAAATGACCAGCGTTCTGCCGTCCGCATGCAGGCGGTCCAGCACAGCCTCCAACCGCTCCTCTCCCGCCGGATCGAGCGACGCACCCGGCTCGTCGAACAGCAGGATGTCATTTTCCATCGCCAGGATGTCCGCGATCGTCACGCGTTTTTTCTCCCCTCCAGACAGCTCGTGTGGCGGACGGGCGCGGAACGGCTGCAGCTCCATGTAGTCGAGCGCGTGCTCCACGCGGCAGGCAACCTCCGCCTCCGGCAGCCGCAGGTTCATCGGGCCGAACGAAACCTCGGCCGCAACGGTGGACGCAATGATCTGGTCGTCCGCGTTCTGAAACACAATGCCCGCCCGTCGACACAGCCGCCCGCGCTCCTTTTTCCCGATCAGTTCCCCATCCAGCAGCATCGTGCCGCGGTCGGGCGTCAGCACGCCGTTCAGACACAGGAAAAACGTTGACTTTCCCGCTCCGTTGGCCCCCAAAACCGCCAGCCGCTCCCCCGCGTACAGGTCGAGCGAAGCGCCATCGAGCGCGTTCTTTTTCCCGTCGTAGGAAAAATACAGGTCCTTTGCCCGAAAAACGATTTCCCGCATCGCGGCTCCTTTCTATCCTGCCGCCAGCCGCATGGCCAGCAGCGCTGTCCAGAATACCAGCGTCCAAGCCACCTGCGCGCGCCGCAGGGGCTTTTTCTCTTCCAAAAAGTGCAGCGCGCCGTCATAGCCTCGCGCCGCCATCGCATTCGAATAATTCCTCGACCGCCGCAGCGCCACGACGAGCAGGTTGGCCGCCGTGCCGCCGAACGAGCGGCAGGAGGTGCGGAAATCCCGCCAGCCCAGTCGTGCCGCCGCCGCGTCATACATACGGCCATATGTATCCAGCAGCACAAAAATAAACCGGTAGGTCAGATACATCAGCTCGGTCAGCAGGCTAGGCAAACGGACCCGATGCAGCACCGACACCAGCTCGCAGGCCGTTGTCGTGAGCGCGAGCAGATACATGGCGCTCACCGCGCCAAGCGCTTTGAGAACCAGGCCGCACGCAAAGCGCGCGCGGTCCCAGTCGGTACAGAGATAAAACCCGGGCAACGGCAGGCTCCAGTCACCGGCCGGCACGCGGGAAATATCGCACGCCACCGCCAGCCCGCCCAGCAACAGGAAGACCAGCGGCGCCCGTAAAAGTCCGATATAGGCGGACAGCCGCACCCCGCCCCTGACATTTTGCAGCCACGCCAGCACGGCGATCACCGCAAGGGATACCACCGCGCGGTCTGCCGCCAGACAGATCGCCAGCGTCCCCAGCGACAGCACGACTTTGAACCCAGGGTTCCAGTCGTTCATGCCGGAGCAGTATGCCAGATGATCGACCGAGCGCACGCCGTGTCCGTTATGGCGCATATCCCCCCTCTCCTTTCCCGTCCGATATTGTGCTTATTGTAGAGCCAACCCCGCCATTTGTCAACAGCACAGAAAGGCTGGTGCGGCACATTGCCGCACCAGCCTCCTGTTTGATTGTTTACAGACGCATCTCGAAATTCCCTGCAACGCCGATATCATCATGTACAATGATGAAAGCATCCGGATCGCGTTTGCGCACCGCACGTTTAAGTGCAAATGCCTCGTCCTTGGATACTACCGTCAGCAGCACATTGGTCGATTCCCGAGTATAGCCGCCCTCTCCATGCAGCCTTGTCACACCGCGCTGCACCGTATCAAATACCAGCTGTTCCATATTATCCAGCTTGGTGATAATCATGACATCCATCGTAATACGCTGGAAATGCACCCTGTCAAGCGTCAGGTTGGCGGTCACGGAATAGATAACCGAATAGATCGCCGCAGGCAGATTGAAGAATACCGCGCAGCAGCCGAATACGAGCACGTTAATCAGGATACATACACGTCCCACGCTGAATGACGGGTTTTTCTGCGCCAGATACACGCACAATATTTCCTCCCCACCGCCGCAGCCGCCCGAAACCAGCGTAAGCCCTGCGCCAACGCCCGCAACCAGCCCTCCAACGATACAGGAGGTCAGCGTATCCGAAAAAATCGGCTGCTCTGGCCCCGTGATCACGGTCAGGAAAAAGCTGTACAGTCCGGTACAGACCAGCGTTTTGATAAAAAACGGCCTTCCCAGCTGGCTGTACGCCAGTATCAGCAGCGGGACGCTCATCAAGAAATACAGGATGCCCGCTATATCCGCGCTTCCAAGGCTGAGCCCCAGCACATTAACCAGAAATGCCCGCACCAGCTGTGCAATGCCCAGAAAACCGCCGCTGAACAGTCCCAACGGGGTGATAAATACGTTCATGCCAAACGAAAATAAAAACGTACCTGCAAAAATCAGTCCCAGAGAGCGCAAGGACATATATTCTGCCAGACGGGTCCGAAGCTCCATTTTTATCTCTCCTTTCTGTCTGCGCAAAGCAAGGCGCGGCCCTTTCCGTGCCGCGCCTTCCAGCCTCAGCTTGCCTGGAAGCGGCTGAGGAACTGCTGTGTTTTCGGGTTCTGCGGATGCTCGAAGATCTGCTCCGGCGTGCCGCTTTCCGCGATCACGCCATCGCACATAAATACGGTCCGGTTGGAAACCTCGCGCGCAAATTGCATCTCATGCGTAACCACAACCATGGTCATGCCCTCTTTTGCAAGCTGACGCATGACCGCCAGCACCTCGCCCACCATCTGCGGGTCGAGCGCGCTCGTCGGTTCATCGAACAGCAGCATTTTCGGGTGCATGGCCAGCGCACGGGCGATCGCAACGCGCTGCTTCTGGCCGCCCGAAAGCTGTGAGGGGCGCGCGTTGATATACGGTGCCATACCTACCTTTTTCAGGTAAAACAGAGCGTCCTGTTTCGCCTCCGCTTTCTTTTTGTGCAGCACATGCACCGGTCCCGCCATGCAGTTCTGCAAAACCGTCATATTGTTGAACAGGTTAAACGACTGGAACACCATGCCGACCTTGGCGCGATATTGCGACAGGTCAAAATGCACGCCGCCGACCGCTTTCCCCTCATAGGTAATCTCGCCGGACGTTGGTGTTTCCAAATGGTTGATACAGCGCAGCATCGTTGACTTCCCCGATCCGGAAGCGCCGATGATGCAGACGACCTCTCCCGAACGAACCGAAAAATCAATGTCCCGCAATACGATATGCGAACCGAAATTCTTGCTCAAATGTTCGATACGCAGGACAGTATCCGTCTTTACGCCGGCACGCCCTTTCACGGCATCCACACTCTTTGCAGACAGTGCCATCGTATGGCGGTTCAAGGGCATAGTTCGGGTAACCTCCATGTTTCATGCAGCTCCTTTTCTCGTTTCAACTTAAATCTTTCATACGGATCATAGCCGCGGACAGCACCTGTCATGCCGGCGTCTCCTCCGCTTCTTCCAGAACATAATCTTTGGGACCCGCCAGGCGTTTCTCCACCAAGCGCACCAGCGCAGTCGTTACCGTTGTCAGCACCAGATAGATCATACAGATCACGGTAAACACTTCAAAATAGGTAAAAAACTGTCCGGCAACCGATCGGCCCACATAAAACAGCTCACCGACCGTGATTACACTCAGCACCGAGGTGTCCTTGACATTACTGATCAGGTAGTTTCCAATCTGCGGCACCACATTGCGGAATGCCTGCGGCAGGATGACCAGACGCATCGTCTGACCGCGCGTCATGCCAATGGCTTCCGCGCCCTCGTTCTGCCCCGGATCAATCGACTGAATGCCACCGCGCACCGTCTCAGCCATGTAAGCGCCTGTATTGATCGAAACGATAAACAGGCCGCAGGTGACAGGGTCCATATCCGCGCCGAAATAGGCTGAGCCGTAAAAAATAACCATGGCCTGCACCATCATCGGCGTACCGCGAAACAGCCAGACGTAAAACGCAATCACTGCGCGCGCGACGCGCAGCACTGCTTTGCGCAGAGTACTATCATCCGGTTCGATTTCAAGAGCGGAAACCGCGCCGGCCAGAAAGCCAATCAGGCAACCGAGCGCCGTTCCCGCTACCGCGAGAAACGCGGCAATTTCCGCGCCCTCCAAAAACGAAGATCCATAATTCTGGATAAAATACAGAACCCTTTCAAAGAAGTCCATACTACCTATGTCCATGGTAAGTAAAAGCCGCCTTTCCGTTTGGTCACTGGTTCAGCGGCTGGTTCTGACAGGCCGCGTCCATCATCTTGTTTTTCTCCTCATCGGTGATCTTTTCCAGCGCGTCATTCAGTTTACCGACCAGTTCTTCATTACCCTTGGTTACGGCGATCGCGACATCGAGCTGCTCAGCCGGCACCTCAAACCCGCTCTCCTCGTCCAGCTCGACAATTGCTAATTCCGGATTGGAGATCAGCGTACCCTCCGCAGTCGGACGGTCGAGCAGTATCCCGTCCACCGTACCCGCGTTGACCGCAACCACCAGCACCGGCACGCTCTCCATGGCCGCCTCCTTGGAGGCACTGGGAATCTGGTCAATTACATCATACCACAAGGTATTGAGCATCGACGTCGCCTTGATGCCGGACAGTTCGTCGAGCGACTTTGCCGAAGCATACGGGCTGTCTTTTTTAACGACCATCACCAGATCAGGCGAATAATATGGCTCTGTGAAATCCATTTGTGCGCGGCGCTCTTCCGTCGGGGTAATCATGGAGATCGCGCAGTCCACCTTGTTGGACTGCACCGCCATCATCAGGCCATCCCATTCATATTTATACGGCTCCAGCGTCAGGCCAGCTTCCTCGCAGACACGTTTCATAAGGTCCACCTCAAAGCCGCACAGGTACTGCTCCGTCCCCGTTATCTGGATCGCGCCGTGCGCATCCGTATCCTGCGTCCAGTTTGTCGGCACGGTCATACCCTCAAACCCTACGCGGAGTACACTGCTGTCCGCTGTGTCCGAGGCTTCGTTGCCCCCGCCGCAGCCGGCCAGCAGACTGGTACACAGCGTTGCGGTAAGGAACGTGGCTACAAGCTTTTTTCTTATCATAAGTCATTCTTCTCTCGTTATTTATTTCATACAGGCGTCCGCCTCTACGAATACCTATATTTTAAGCCGCGATTTTGAAATTGCAACCATTGTTTGCATAACTTAATCCCGCATTAACAGCGCAGCTTTAATTTTCATTCCGTTTTAATGCCGCTGCGCGCCTCCAACTCCCAGCACCGCAAAATCCCTCTATATTTTTCCTTGACAATAGACTTACACGGTTTCATATGTACCTTCCGGCTTTGTTTTGTGGACAGCCGCCAACACGGCAGACGCATCGCTTAAAACACCTTTCTGTCAAAAAAGCAGCAGACCGCAAACCGGTCTGCTGCTTTTCATTTCCATTGATTTACCAAAAATGACGACGTTTAAAAAAATACAGACAGATACAAACAACCACCGCGCTCAACAGAATTACAGCCGGATAGCCAAATGTCCAGTGCAGCTCCGGCATATAGGCAAAATTCATCCCATACCACCCTGCAATCAGTGATAAAGGAAGGAAAACCGTTGTGACGATCGTCAGCGTTTTCATAATCCGGTTCTGTGCAATATCGATCTGCGCCTGATATTCCGTACTGATCTGGCTGGCATACTCGCGCAGCATCTGCGTTTCATCCCGCAGGCTGTCCACCCTGCGCGCAAAATATCCCAAGCGCTGCAGGCTGGTTGAGTCAAACCATTCCGGCACATTCTCCAAAACCGAATCCGCCATATCGTTGAGCTGTGCATAGTAACGGTTGAAGCGGTTAAGCTCCTGCCGCAGAGCGCTCATTTGGTGGATGAAACGGCTGACTTTCCCCTGAAGCACATCCTGCTCCAGACTGGAAAGGCTCTCTTCCAGCCGCTGAATATGGGGAAGCTCGTCCTGTATCAGAACAGACAGGAAATCTACAATAAAATCTGCGGAGCCAGCGTTTTTGTGTGCGCTCAACTGGCCTACCCTGTGCAGGCACACCTGCACAAAATCATCATAGGCGACCAGCAACACATTGCTGCCGCACCAAGTGAACGCACAGTTATGCGTAGCCTGTCTGGTGTGCGCCGGCACATGGAAGAAGCCGGCAACCTGGCCTGCTTCAAAAGTAATACGGCAGTACCGCTGTTCCTTGCCGCGCATAATATGCGGCGGGGGGCGCAGCCCCATTGGCAGCGGCGCGACAGACAGCTCCTCGTGCGGGATGACGGCCAGTATATTCTCCCAAACCTCAGGCGGCTCCTTTCCCAAAAGGCGCACCCTCTCTTCCATCCGGTAATAGCAGGACATCCCATCCCCTCCTCTGCTGTCTTATTTCCATGGGCCTACCTGAAACAAAAAAACCTGAGCCATACGGCTCAGGTTTTATAGTGGTGGAAGTTAACGGGATCGAACCGCTGACCCTCTGCTTGTAAGGCAGATGCTCTCCCAGCTGAGCTAAACTTCCATATGGTGACCCGTGCGGGACTCGAACCCGCGTTACCGCCGTGAAAGGGCGGTGTCTTAACCGCTTGACCAACGGGCCAAGGGAAATGGTAGCGGTAATTGGACTTGAACCAATGACCTTTCGGGTATGAACCGAACGCTCTAGCCAACTAAGCTATACCGCCATATGCTTTTCCCTGCGTCGCCCGTTCGTTGGCGACGATAAATATTATATTGCAAATATGTCGTATTGTCAAGTGTTTTTTGCTTTTTTCCTCAACTTTCTTTTTCCAGACCATCCAACACCTGCTCATAAAACGTCCTGTCCCATTGGTGTGTGTTGGAAAGCTCCTCTGCCGTCAGCAGGAAATACTGATCGGACACATATTCTCCCCGATCCGGCACAGGATCATCAAAGGTGCAGTCAATATAATAGGTTTCCCCGTCCAGCCGGACCGCATTCCATCCATGATTCATCTCCTCCGAGGCGATATAGACCGCACGTAGCCCAGCGGCTTCGCACAGCATACCGTATGCGCGGCCATAGCCCGCACATACAGCCTTATGGTCGAGTAATGCACCGTCCGCTGCAAAAGGCGCTGCCGCGCCGTCAGGCGCCGCTTTACCCGCTGTATCCGTATCATATTGACATAACCGAACCAGGGCGTCGTGCAGGGCGCGCAGCTTCTGCTCCTCAGACATGCCGCTGTCCACCGTTTCCGCCGCCAGCGCCCTTGCGTACGACCAGGCCTGCTCCTGCCGTGCGGGGCGCGAAAGCTCAACCCGCAGTTCGATCGTCTGGTTAGGACGCGTGGTCGCGTGCAGCGCAAACGCATAGGGATACCGCGCCTCCAGCGCACTGTACACCGCATCCAGGTCGATCTCCTCCGTGCGGAACGTCACGCTCTCTCCGCCGTCCCTGACCGCCTGCTCCAGCAGCGCCGCTGCCTCGAACGGGCTCTGCACCCGCGGCGCGGAAAGCCGCGGATACAGCAGCGTGCCTGCGATACCGCAAAACAGCGCAGCGCCTGCCAGCAGCTTACCGAAACGTGTCAATTTGCGCGCCCCCTTTCCAGAAAACAAAGCGGACGGCCCAGCCGTCCGCAATTTATTCCGGATATAAAATCACATCAGCTTAACGGTATAGTATACCGCTGTAATGAACAGATATGCCGCGCCCACGCCCAGCGCAACCAGCATGCAGGCGGGAACGAACAAGGTAACCGCCACCAAAACGGTCATCAGCAGTGGAGTCACCGTGAGCATAGTGTACGCATTGCGGCTGAACTGCGAATCAACCGTCTCGCCGCGGAACTTGAATTTGCCCTTTTTCCCGTGCAGCGACCAGACGCAGATCAACTGGATCACCGTCAGCACGGCCATAGCGCCGAGCGCCACATAGGCCAGCGAACCAAAATTGGACGAAGCGAGCGCACGGTGTACCACCCACATCAGTCCAAGCGCGACGCCCGAATCCACCGCGATCAGGAAAAATTCCGGCGCGTAGGAATGATATACCAGATAATATACCGCCAGCACCGGAAGCACCACATAAAGCACCTTGATCGGCTGGATGCCCAGATAGTTGATGACCGACATGGAAAGGATGATCACAATGCTCACAATCAGCACATTGCGCCCGCAAATCAGCCGGCGTGCACCGGAGCGTTTGCCTGAAAGCTCGCGTGCCAGCAGCCAGATGCCCCACAGCGCCCCAACGATGCCGATTCCCAGCAGGATCTTGATCATCAGGAACCCTGCCATGACCGTACTTCCGTAATTGAGCAGGCGCTGCAGCACCATCAGCACCAGAACGCCGAGCAGGCAGATGCTGAACACGGTTAACACCTTATTTGTTGTGTATTCTTCCTCACTGATTGGCTTTTTGCCCACATTGCTTTTGGCCAATGCTTACACTCCCTCTTTTTTGTACTCACATATTGCCGCCCGCATATAAAACGGCGGCCAGCGCCGCAACCGGCGCGGTTTCACACCGCAGGATTCGCGTGCCGAGCGATACGCTTCTCAGCCCCGCCCTGACGGCGGCCTCGGCCTCTTCCAAGGTGAAGCCCCCCTCCGGTCCGATCATCAGCGATACGGTCCTGCCAACACCGTCCGCGAGCGCGTCCCGCAGGCCGGTCTTTTTCTCATTTTCATAAAAGAACAGCGCAGTCTCGCTCTCCGCCGCCTGTGCGACCGCCTGCTCCACTGTTACCACCGCGCGCACGCGGGGCAGCCGTCCTCTTCCGCACTGCTTGGCGGCCTCCGTGGCGATCTTCTGCCAGCGCTCCACCTTTTTTTCGGTCTTGTCCGGCCGCGAGACACAGTTCTGTGAAAGGTAGGGTACGATCTCGCTCACACCCAGCTCGACCGCCTTCTGCACGATAAATTCCATTTTATCGCCCTTGGGCAGCGCCATAAACAGCGTCAGCCGCTGCCCTGGCTCGGTCGCCGCCGGATGGCGGTCCCGCACACGGCACAGAACCGCGTCTTTTTCGATCTGCTCCACCGTGCAGTCATAGTCTATCCCTTCGCCGTCGCATAGCGTGAGCGCCTCGCCCTGCCGCAGCCGCAGCACGCGCCCCGCGTGGTGCGCATCCTCGCCCCGCAGAACCAGCAGGCCGTTTTCCGGCTGCCGGTCAACAAAGAATCTTGGCATGGTAATCAAATAACCTTTCCTATTCTAACAAAAAAACCGCCGTTTGGCAAGTGAACATTCCGTGAATCATTTTTTCGCGGCAAAAGCGCTCCAATCCTTGCTTTCCTCCCGCGATAAAATCACAAAGCCGGTTTGTTCCAGCGCCGCGGCCACTTCGGACGCGCGTTCGTTCAGGATACCCGAGCAGATCAGCACGCCGCCCGCCGCGAGCTTGCCCGCAAACATCGGCGCCATGCCGATGATCACGTCCGCCACGATATTCGCCACGATAATCCGGTAGCCCGCGCCGATCTCCTCCGCAAGACCCGCGTCGCGCAGTGCGTCGCCGCAGAGGCCGCGGCCGATTGAGACATGGTTCTTTTCCGCGTTCTCCCGCGCGGTTTTCAGGCAGTTTTCATCAATATCGACCACCGTCCGCACATCCGCGCCCAGCATCGCGGCCGCGATGGCCAGAATGCCCGAGCCGGTCCCCATATCGAGCAGCGCGTCCCCGGGCCTGACGTACCGCTCCAGCGCGGCCATGCAGAGCTGGGTCGTGTCATGGCTGCCCGTGCCGAAGCTCGAAGCCGGATCGATTTCCAGAATACGGCGCCCCTGCGCGTCGTCCACCCTCTCCCACGAGGGCTTGATGAGAAAGCTCCCGCCGACCGGAAAGGGCTTGAAATACTGCTTCCAGCCCCATTCCCAGTCCTCCTGACGGGTCAGCGCGGTTTCCGTACACAGGCGGCCCCAGGCGTGCGCTTCATCCCGCGCCTTCAGGCTTTCGAGCGATGCGCGGATGCCGGCGTACTGCTTCGCGCCCTCGCCGCTGTCCGGCAGGTATATTTTCAGGCAGGTCTCCTGCGCGCGCTTTTCGCGCACCAGATCCTCGTCTACATAATCCCAGTATATCTCGGTATCCTTCAAAAATTCCTCAAAATCCGCAGCGTCCTCCAGCACATAGCCTTCCACGCCATGCTCCTCCAAGAGCGCTTCCACCGGCCCGATACCGGCCGTTGTGGTATAGATTGTGACTTCTTTCCAGTCCATCCAAAGCCTCCCTGTCATTTTTCTCCGTATGCCGCGCATGAAACGCGCGGCGCAGATACAGCGGGCTTTTGCCCCTTATAGCCGTATCAGGCCGTACTTCTGTTCCAGATAATGCAGGACGTCCTCCGGCTGCTCCCAGGTGCCGTCGTACAGGGCCAGCCCTGCGTATACGCGCAGCCCCTGCTCGAGCAGGTCCGCGGATTCCGCGCACAGGCAAAGCGGCCGCGCGATCATATACTGATACTTCTCCAGCGCGATCACATCATCCTCGCATTCCAGCACCAGCTTGAACGCGCCCGCGTCCTCTTCCGCGTCCAGCAGCGCTTCCTCCAGGCGCGGCCCGCATTCGATCTCATCCGAAATATCGATCGTCGGGTCGATAAAGTGTACGTTCGTGCCATCCGGCGCCAAGATGAAGTCATCGTGGTCGCGCGGCACCAACCGCCCGCCGGTATGCGCGTCGATCGCCTGCAACAGACGCGCCTCGTCGTCATGCTCGACCGGCAGGAATACCTCCGTATTGTACAGCGTGGTCTGGGCGCGCAGCCATGCAGAATGTACGGATACGCCAAGCGAGAGCCGCGCATACGGTGCGGCCATATCCAGCGCCTCCGTGATGGATTCCGGCTCGTGCGCGGTCAGGATAACAGTGGTCACACCGATGCGCTGCAGCACGCCGACCGCCGCGCGTACGTCCGTGCCATCCACCATATGCCCTTCGTCGTCCTCGATCAGCAGCTCGGCAATCACCGTGCGGCCGGTCAGGTCGCCCAGCGCCAGCACGGCCGCGCGCAGAGCAGCGAACGTCTGCGCCCCCCGCAGGTAATAAAACGCGGCGCCGTCATGCAGCAAAGGCCGGAACGCCTGCTTGCACAGGCTGATGTAGCGCATCGTGAGCGGGCGCTCACACGTTTCCCTGTCCGGCACGGGCGGGCAATCGAGCGGCAGCCCGACCGGCAGGCCGTCGAGCGCCTCCGCCCACTTCGCACAGGTCGTCCCATCGGGCGCGAGCGCGCCGGCGAAGCATTCCGGACGCGACCGGTAAAGCGGCAGCGCCTCCGGTCCTGTCAGCATGAGCTGCGGTTTATGGCTGTTCTGGCACAAAGGAATGTCCAAAATCTATCTTCCTCCCAAGAAAGACGGTAACTCAGTTTTTCTTCCAGCTGCCGTCGGGCAGCGCGGTATATTGTTGCGGCTCTTCCGCCGCCAGCTTGCACAGCTCCAAAGCGGTCTGCAGCTGCTGGTCCAGCACAAAGGTCTGCCCATCCAGCGTCTGCATCGCCCCGTCCAGCGCCTGCAGCAGCTCAGGCGAGGCATACAGGTCGGGCGCCAGTTCATAGCTCTCGCAAAACGCGGCCACCGCGTCCAGCACGTCCCCGTCAAAGGTGCTGGTCGCCTCGTCGATCAGCCCGAGCAGTGCGAGGCGTTCGGTCATGGCGTACACATCGTCCGACTGGTCGCCGAAGCGCAGGGTCCTGGTGGTGTCCAGCGGGGACAGGCCGGCGCCGTTGACCGTAACCTCTCGGTTGCCGATCTGGATATCCGGCGTCAGGCCGACGCCCTCGTAGCAGCCCTGCTTTGGCAACTCAAGCTCAAGCGTGGTGATCACCAGCTTGTCGCCGTTGACCAGCGGGAAATGGTACTGCCCCTGCCCCTTGCCGTAGGTCTTTTCCCCGATCAGGAGCGCGGCACCGGTGTCCTGCAGGCTGCCCGCGAGCAACTCGGCCGCCGAGGCCGTGCCGCCGTCCACCAGCACGATAATCTGGTTGAGCGGCAGACCGCCGCCCGTGGAGAACGTCTGTTCCAGACCGCCCATATCGCTGCGCCAGCGCACGCCCGCCAGATAGACCTCCGCCTCCTGCGTCATGGCATCGGCCATCCTGAGCGCGATATCGATCACGCCGCCGCCGTTGCCGCGCAGGTCGAGGATGACCGCGCGGGTGTTTTTCTCATCCAGCCCCTCCCAGATCTCGGAGAAGGCGGCCCAGTCGTTTTGCGACCCGATCGCGCTGACCTTGATGTATTCCACGCCGTCGGCCATGGTTTTGCTCGAAACATAAACCTGGTTGACCTGACGGCGCACGCAGTCGACCTCGATCTCGCGTCCCTGACGGCGCACGGTGAGCGAAACGCGCGTACCCTCCTCGCCGCGCAGCCGCTCGGCCGCCTCGGCGCTGGTCAGGCCGGACGCGTCCTCCCCGTCGATCCGGACAATCAGGTCGCCGATCTCCAGGCCGGCCTCCTCAGCCGCGGAATACCGCAGCACCTCGCCGATCTGCACGCCGCCCGCAGTCTCCTGCAGGCCCACGCCGATGCCGATAAAGCCCTCCAGAGTCGAAAAGCCCTGCGTGTACTCCTCGCTCGACAGGTACATGGAATGGGTATCCAGCAGGGACAGAATATCGTTGACGACATGGTACAGCTCCTCTGGATGCTCTTCCAAGTATTTATTGATATAATTTTGCAGAATATAGGGGTCGTTCTCCGCCTTCAGGCCGAACGCGTCGATCAGCGCCCACACCCCGTCAAACCAGGTCTCGCTTTCCCCATCCTGCGTCACCGCACCCGCCGGCACGACCAGCAGCGCGCCCGCCAGGGCGAGCGACACCAGCCTTTTTACGAATTTTTTCATTTGCTTCTCCATTTCCGTGTCCTGCGCGCGCATGCGGCAGTCGGGTCACATCGTTTCGGGCGCTTCCACGCCGATCAGGCCGAGCGTGTTCGCAATCGCCTGCCGCGCCGCCAGGCACAGCGCCAGGCGCGCCGCGCACAGCTTTTCATCCTCGCACTTGATGCGGCACGCATTATAGAAGTGGTGGAACTGCTGCGCGAGCGCCACCGCGTACTTGTTCAGGCGCGAGGGGTCGCGGCTCTGCGCCGCCTGCGCGATCTCCTCGGGCAGCAGCGCGATCGCCTTGACGAGCTGGCGCTCGTCCGCGCCGGTCAGTACGGACAGATCGACGGCCGCCGTATCCGGCATGGGTACGCCGCCCTCCACGCAGTTTTTGATGACCGAGCAGATGCGCGCGTGCGCGTACTGCACATAATACAGCGGGTTGTCCGAATCCTGCTTGACCGCAAGGTCCAGGTCGAACTCCATCTGGGTTTCGGCCGCGCGGGAATTGAAGAAGAACCGCGCCGCGTCCACAGGAATCTCATCGAGCAGGTCGGTCAGGGTCAGGCTTTTGCCCGTGCGCTTCGACATGCGCACGACCTCGCCGCCCTGCATCATGCGCACGAGCTGCATGAGCACGATCTCCAGGCGGTGCGAGCCGTCCAGACCGAGCGCGTCCAGCGCACACTGCAGACGCTTGACGTGGCCGTGGTGATCCGCGCCCCAGATATTGATGACGCGGTCGAAGCCGCGCTTTTCAAACTTGTTGCGGTGGTAGGCGATATCCGCCGCGAAATAGGTGTAAAACCCGTTCGCACGGCGCAGCACGTCGTCCTTATCGCAGCCGAAGTCGGTCGAGCGCAGCCAAAGCGCGCCGTCCGTGGTTTCGTAGGTCGCACCCTTCTCGGTCAGTATATCTATGGTTTCCTTGACGTAGCCGCTCTCATGCAGCTCGCTCTCGCGGAACCATACGTCGTAATTGATCTTATAGCGGCCCAGGTCGCGCTCCATGCGCGCAATGTTGGTGGGCAGGCCGTAGCCCTCGATGATGGCGAAGCGCTCCTCGGGAGTCTTGTCCAGCAGGCTGTCGCCGTACTGCCCGACCAGGTCGTGCGCGAGCGCTTTGATATCGTCACCCTGGTACCAGGACGGGTCGAATTCGATCGCGTCCTCGCCGCGCACCTCTTGGATGTAGCGGCCCTCGACCGAGTGGGCAAACTTATCCACCTGGTTGCCCGCGTCGTTGATGTAGAACTCGCGGGTCACGGTGTTGCCCGACCAGTCCAGCACAGCGGCCAGGCAGTCGCCCAGCACGCCGCCGCGCGCGTTGCCCATGTGCATCGGGCCGGTGGGGTTGGCGGATACGAACTCCACCATCACCTTTTCCGGCGCAGGGGTCTGGGTGCGGCCGTAGTCCGCGCCCATCTCGAACACGTTTTTGACCGCCTTTTCATACCAACCCTGGTTCAGCGTAAAATTCATGAAGCCCGGGCCGGCGATCTCCACCGTATCAAAGCAGCTGTCCGCCAGGTCGAGGTTTTCCACAATCGCCTCCGCGATCTTGCGCGGCGCCGTGCGCAGCGGCTTAGCGCACTGCATGGCGAACGTGGAAGCCCAGTCGCCGTTCGCGGCGTCCTTGGGCGTTTCCACCGCAACGGGCGGGATGTCGCCTTCCGGCAAAACGCCTGCGGCGACCGCCTTGTGGTAAGCCGCCTCGACGACCCGCGTCGCCTCGGCGCGTGCAAATTCATATGCGTTCATTTATTCACTCTCCGTTACTTTTTCGTCCTTATGCCGGCGTTGTGGAAACGATCATTTCAAAATGATGCTCCCCCATGACCGAATGATCCACCTCTATCGTATAATCAATCACCAGCTCGCCGCCGTTTTCACCCACCGTGTTGCGGATGTGGGAGGTATGCGTCGCAATCGCCATTTCCGTACCGACCGGTGTCTGATACAGCCCGATATGCCGCTCATCCTCGGAGAACAGCATATGAGAGGGGTAGGTCCCCGTCCGGATGAGCGAAACCGTCTTTCCATCCAGCTTGACGGTGGTCCGCGTCCCTTCCAGTCCGGTCAGCTCGCTCTCCTCATAGGCGATGTAATATTTGCCGCCGCGCTCATACAGCGTGGCCGCCGTGACCAGGTCGATCTGTTCCTCCTCGCAGTCCGCAAACTGCTGCGTGGAGCAGATCGACAGCCAAACGTCCTTCTTCATATCATTCCCCATTTTCCGTCCGGCGGCGCACCGCCGGCGCTGAACTATCCGGTCAGTACCGTGAAATCTCGACAAGCTCCGCCTCCCCTGCGGCCGGCTGCTGCAAAAATAGGCCGGCAAGCTGGGTAAAGCCCTGCGGGTCGTCCGAAACGAAATACTGCGTGCCCCCCGGTCCTGCGCCCTGCTCAACCTGCGTGCGCGCGGCATTCGCCGCTTCCGCGCCGGAGTCGATCAGCGTCACTCCTTGCATGAAGTCCCCAATCACATCCGCCAGCAGTGGGTAATGCGTGCAGCCCAGGATCAGCGTATCCACGCCCGCCTCCCGCAGCGGCGTTAAGTATTCGCGCACGACCGTTTCGATCACGATGTCGCCGCGCGACACACGACCGTTTTCCACCAGCGGCACGAACAGCGGACATGCGCACACCGTCAGCGCGAGCGGGGAACGCTCCGCGGTCAGGCGGCGCTCATACGCGCCCGACCGCACGGTCGCCACCGTGCCGATCACACCGATGCGCCCGTTTTTTGTTTCCCGCAGCGCGCGGCGGCACGCAGGCTCGACCGTGCCGATGATTGGGATATCGTTTTCCTCGCCGAGCAGGTCGAGCGCAACCGAAGAAACCGTATTGCAGGCGACGATGATCGCCTTCAGGTCGAACTGCCGGAGGAAAGCAACATCCTGCCGCGCGTATTTGATGATAATATCGCGGCCGCGCGTACCGTACGGCACACGGCCGGTGTCCCCAAAATAGATGATCCGCTCCTGCGGCATGATCTCCTGCAGGCGGCGCACCGCGGTCAGCCCGCCCAAGCCGGAGTCGAACACGCCAATGGCCCGGTTATCCATGGCGCTCCTCCCACGCGAAAGAGATCAGCCGGTCGAGCAGCTCTGGATACCGCACGCCCTCATAATCGAACAGCTTGGGGTACATGCTGATCGAGGTAAAGCCCGGGATGGAATTCAGCTCGTTGAACACGACCTCCCCATCCGCATGGGTGACAAAAAAGTCCACGCGGGCCAAGCCGCGGCAGCCCAGCGCCCGATACACGCGCAGCGCGTTGCGCCGCACGGTTTCGATCTGCCGCTCGGTGATATGCGCCGGAATGTACAGCTTGGAGCTTTCATCCTTATATTTTGCGTCAAACGTATAAAATTCCTGGGTCGGCGCGATCTCGCCGACCGTGGAAGCGACCGGCTCGCGGTTGCCAAGCACCGCGCACTCGACCTCATGCCCGTCGATAAACTCCTCGACCAGCACCTTGTCGTCCAGCGCAAACGCCTCGGTCAGCCCCGCTGCCAGCTCGAGCATGTTGTTCGCCTTGGCCACGCCCACGGACGACCCCTGGGAACAGGGCTTGACGAACACAGGGAACGAACCGAGCTGTTCGGCCGCTGCGCGGACCACGCCCTCGGCGCCCCGCTCAAAGTCATGGCGCAGCGCCAGATAGTATTTCGCCTGCCGCACACCCGCGGTCTCCACCAGCACCTTGGTGATGGATTTATCCATGGAATTCGCGCTTGCCGCGACGCCACAGCCCACATAGGGGATGCCCGCCAGCTCCAGAAGGCCCTGGACCGTGCCGTCCTCGCCGCCCGCGCCGTGCAGGACCGGAAATACGCAGTCCAGCCGGACGGTTTCGGCCGCGCCCTCCCGCAGGAGAACCAGGCCATGCACGCCGCGGTCGGGCGGGAGCAGCGCCGGCACCAGATCCGCCATGCGCTCCCACGAGCCGTTCTCGATCCGCTCGACATCGCAAGTCGGGCAGTAGCGCCATGCCCCGTCGCGCGTGATGCCGACCGCGTAGATTTCGTATTTCGTCCTGTCCAGATTGCGCAGGATGGACGCCGCGGACAGGCAGGATATCTCATGCTCGCTTGAAATACCGCCGAACAATACCGCCAATTTCATTTTATGGAATTCGCCCCTTCTTGCTCTTTACTTCTTTTCATTCGTATACGGATAACATTATACGCCATATAGCGCATAAATACAATGAAAAACTATGCGTTTCCGCGCATCGTTCTTACAAAATTTACATTTGCTTCACACCTTTTTTTGAGATGCCCGTTGACAGCGCATATTATATATCATATAATATTATTGCAAACACAGAAAGAGGTGGCTTCCATGTCTTATCCCATCGCCTCCTCCCTGCTTGACGGTATCGTCCTTGCGGTGGTCGAGCGGGAGAGCACCTACGGCTACCGTATCACGCAGGATGTGCAGAAAGTGCTGGAAATATCGGAATCCACGCTGTATCCGGTGCTGCGCCGCCTACAGAAAGACGGTTGCCTGACGACCTATGACGAGGCCTTCGCCGGACGGAACCGGCGCTACTATAAGATCACCGACCACGGCCGCGCCCAGCTCCGGCAGCACCGGATCGACTGGCAGAATTACCGAAACGGGATCGACGCGATCTTTTTTGGAGGGTAAACCCATGAACAGAAGCGAGTATATGGCCGCGCTGCGCCGCGCGCTCTCCGTC
>NZ_JAOQJE010000001.1:146761-471696 GCF_025567315.1 Agathobaculum ammoniilyticum | reverse complement strand
CGATTCCCATTGGGGTTCCGCTCGCCGGCGCTTTCATTGGTGTATGCGCCGCTGTGCTGGGCGTGCTGGCCGCCGTACTCCTGTCCGTGCTGGCGTTCGTGGTGGTGATCCCGCTCTGCCTGCTGGCCGCGGGCATCGTGCTGTGCGGCATTTCCTTTGTCCTCTGGGGCGCACCCGCGAACGCGCTCGTCACGCTGGGCTGCGGTCTGATGCTGTTCGCGCTCGGCGTGCTGGTGTCACTGTTGGCGATCAAGCTGTGTACGCTGTTTGTGCCGCCAGTGTTCCGCGCCTTTGTCGCGCTGCTGCGTTGGCCGTTCGATAAACTGAGAAGCCGTAATCAGGGAGGTGGGGTGCAATGAAAAAGCTGATCCTTGCCTGCTGCGCGCTGTTCGTGCTGGGCGGCGGGCTTGCCGCGGGCGGCTGGGCGGCAGGCGGCGAGCTGTACAGTTCTTATTACAGCGGCGCGTTCCACTCCCTGCGCGAGACTCTGCACATCCCGCACTGGCGGGAGTGGTGGGACGAGGACGGCGTCCGTCATTCCGGCTTTTTCCATGGCGCGCTAGACGAGATCCGGGACGAGGTGCGCGGCCATATCGACAATGCGCCGGAGGAGGGCCGGCCGGATTCCGACACTTCCCTGTATCCCAGCGGCCGCGCTGGCTATACTGTTTTTTACGGAAAGTCCGACACGCTCCTTCAGGAGCTTGACCTGTCGGTTGACGGAAATAGCGGTTCCGTCCTGGTGAAAGCTGGAACGGATTATACCGTCTCCGGCGGCGCCACCGTCCTGACCGACCATTTTGACGGCGAAGCATGGTCGCTGGCCCTGTTCTGTCGGGAGGGAGAACAGGTCACGGTCACGCTCCCCGCGCTTGCCATGCTGCGCTCGGTCGGCATCCATTCGCAGGGCTGCAGCCTGGATTTTAACGGCTCCATCGCTGCCAGCGAAATCGATATCGAGCTGGCGGACGGCACGCTGAGCTGCGGCGAGCTTTTCGCATCCGGCGCGCTCGACCTGTCCATCGGAAGCGGGGGCGTCTATGCGGAACGGCTCTCCGCGGCGGAGCTGGATATCGAGGTCGAAAGCGGCGATCTGGACTGCGAAAGCCTGGCTGCAAACGATACCCTGGACCTTACCATTGAAAGCGGCACTGCTTCTGTCGATCTGCTCTCCGCCCCCGTCATTGAAGCAGAGGTCGGCACAGGCAGTCTGGATGCCGGCGTCGCGGTTTCCGACCATTTCGGCTATCAGGCCGTCGCTTCGGCAGGCTCGGTCTATCTGAACGGCACGGAGATCGCCGGAGATATGGCCGGCGCGCATCGCGCTTTCCAAAAGGGCAGCGACCCCATGCTCCGGCTGAACGTTGCGGGCGGCTATATCGAATTGGCCACCGATCCATCAGACGTTTCTGCAACGCGCCATACCGCAAGCTTTCCCTCTTGACGAACCCCTCAAAACAACGTATGATAGATGAAAAGGAGTCTTTACTATGAATGGTAAAAAGCTGTACCGCAGCGAATCCGACCGCATGCTGTGCGGCGTGTGCGCAGGCATTGCGGAGTATTTCCAGATCGATGCGACACTGATCCGCCTCGCCTGGGTATTCCTTTGCTGCTTCGGCGTGTTTCCTGGCGTAGTTGCCTATATCATCGCAGCGATCATCATTCCGACCCAAAGCGCGGTTCAATAAGCCTACCAACGAGAGGATGTGTCCCCCTTATGAATGAAAACCAGCAGCCCCTGCAGGACGAGGAAAACACCGCCAAAGAAAACCAGGCGGCCGCACCCGCCGAAGCCGCGGAAACCGGCGAGCCGGAGCAACCAGAAAGCCCCGCCGAGGATCGCGTATTCGGCATGCCGCGCACCTGCTTCCGCGGCACGGCGCTGGGCGTCGCATTCGGTTTTCTCCTGTGCGGCTTTGCCGGCATCCTGTTTGATGTCCAGTTGGACTCCACTATGTGCGTGATCGTATGCGCCGCAGCCGGCTACCTGATCTCCCGCATGGTGTACAAAAAGCGCGGGACGGACGCATCCCAGAACAGTAAATAACGCAAAAAGCAGCCGGCGAGCCCTGCCTGCTGCTTTTTTGCGCGATATTCCCTTGTCCCCAAAGCAAAGGAGGAAATCTTTCCATGAAAACCGCTGTCGTTTATTTCTCCCTCGGCGGTGCGACGCGCTCGTTCGCCCGTGCGGAAGCGAATGCGCGCGGCGCGGACCTGTTCGAAGCCGTGCCGGAGAAAAAATACAACCCGTTTTCCGCGCTTGTCCGCGGCTGCCACGCCGCCATGCGCCAGAAAAGCGTGCCGCTGTCGGAAGCGCCCGACCTGACCGGCTACGGGCACATCGTCCTGATGGCGCCGGTCTGGGGCGGCTTCCCCGCGCCGCCGTTCAACAGCATCGCCGGCCTGCTCCCGCGCGGCGCGGAGGTGGAGGCGCTGCTCGTTTCCGCCAGCGGAAGCAGTGAAAAAAGCCGCGCCAAGGTGCGCGCGCTGCTGGAAGCCCGGGGCTGTCGGGTCGTCGCCCAGCGCGACATCCGCTCGCACCGATGAGGGCGTACACCTATATCCTGCGCTGCGCGGACGGCACACTGTACTGCGGCTGGACCAACGATCTGACCGCCCGCCTCGCCGCGCACAACAGCGGAAGGGGTGCGAAATACACGCGCGGCCGCGGGCCGGTCACCCTGGCCTACAGCGAGCTGTTCGGCACGCAAGGGGAGGCCATGCGCCGCGAAGCGGCGCTCAAGCGGCTGCCGCGCCCGCAGAAGCTCGCGCTCATCCAGAGCCAGGCGGACGGAGAGCTGCTCACCATTTACGACGCCGACGGACGGCCCTGCGGCGACCAGCCACGCGCGGTCGTACATGCACAGGGGTTGTTCCATCACGTCTGCCACCTGTGGACGGCCAGCCGGTGGGACGGCACGCCCGGGTTGTGGCTGCAGCAGCGGGCGTTTGACCGCCCGCTCTATCCCGGCGGGTACGATCTCTCCTCGACCGGACACATCGACCCCGGCGAAACGCCCGAAGCCGCCGTTCTGCGCGAGGCGCGCGAGGAGATTGGGCTGGACCTGTCCCCCGACAGTCTGGTTTCGGGCGGCAGCTACCGCCAGCGCTACCCGCGCGGCGAGAGCGGCGGCTTTGACGATGAGTTGGCGTTCGCTTTCCTGACCCGTTTGGACGGCATACCGGCTTTCTCGCCGGGCAGCGAGGTCGTGGGCATGGCTTTTGTCCCGCTGGACGTCTTCGCCGCCGCGTATGAAGGCGCCGCGCCGCTCATGGGGCGGCGCGCGGACGGGAGCCGCCTGACCATCCCGCACGAAAACCTGTGCTGCCTGCACGACGCGGAGTGGAAGGGTGTCCGCAGCGCGCTGCAGACGCTACTCGCCCCCGAAAGCACAAAATAAAAAGGGCTATCCCTCGGACAGCCCTTTTTCCATTCATTTGCCCATTGCGCCAAGCACAATATTGCACCCCAAGCAGGCCGCGGCGCAGACCGCATACACGACCGCCCGCTGGCGGCACGCCCTCGCCTTGGGATCCTCCTGCTTGTCCGCCTGTTCGGTGCGGCCGCAGATCATGCCGTACCGAAGCTGCTGAAAGATCGTCAGCCCCGCGAATGCGGCGAACATGACGAGCAGCACACGCTGCACGGTTTCCATCTCAGTGGATCAGGTTGAGTACGAGCGCCGCGATCACGAAGATCACGCCGACAACCGAGGTCAGGCGCGCGAAGATCTTATCCGCCGCGGTCGCCTTGCCGGAGCCGAAGAACGTTTCCGCGCCGCCGGAGATCGCACCCAGGCCCTGCTGCGCGCCATTCTGGAGCAGTACAACGACAATCAGGAACAGGCTGGCGACAATCATTACGATTGAAAGAGCGATTTGTGCAGTAGTCATGGCTTTTATTCCTCCATTATTTTATCGCGCGGTGCCGCGCGTTTTACTTGCGTACATGGTACTATATCACACGAACGCCGGTTTTTCAAGTGTTTTTTTACAAAAAAGGCTTCAAAATGCCTTTCAAGGGGTCTCCGGCCGCGTTTGCATACACCTTGCGGCCGACAAGGTCCACCACCGCGAGCCGGATCGTCGACCAGCCGCCCTGCTCCCCCTCGTAATGCCGCTCCGCGGACAGCTTTTTAATTTTTTTCTGCAGCGCCTTATCGGCGGGACCGGTAACCAGTATCAGCGAAACCAGGGAAAAGCTGTGCTGTGCGTCCGCCTGCACCAGCGCGTCCTCGGCCTCCGCGGCGTATGTCCACCACCCGTCCAGCGCCGCTTCCTCCAGATCGGGCGCGGCGAACAGCAGCCGGTACTCATGCGCATGGGTGGTGCTGCCGGTCGGCATAATGCCGAGGATCTTGCGCTCGCTGCTGACGCTGAAGCTGCTCAGCAGCGCTGCCGTGCGGCCCGCGACCTCGACGTTCCGCCGCGAAACGAACGCCTCGTCCTGTCCTTCTTGCAGTCTGTCGCGGAACGCAACAAATTCGGTTGAAAAATCCATATCCATCCTTCTTCCGCTCACAGGTCGGGCGGGTATTCACCCCGCCTTGTCATATCCGCGATCGCGGCGCTGACCACCGGCTTATCCTCCCGATAGGTCACGCCGAACCAGCGCGCGTCCGTCGTCAGCACCTTGGCCGAGGCGCGCCCCGCTTCGATCAGCTCGTCCACGGCAAACGGCAGGTAGTATTCGCCTTTCATCGGGTTGAGCGGCAGCTTTTCCGCAAAAAAGCGGCGCAGCCCCTGGTCGAGCGCGGGCAGAAACGAGGGGGTAAAGCCCCAAAGGTTCATGGAAACCGGCGTCCCCTCCGGAATGGCGCCGGCCGGCGCGTCCCCGTCCGCGGCATAGACGATCGCACCGTCCGCGGCGCGCGCGATCGCGGTGCGCTCGACGATGCTGGTCAGGAACCCGTCCCCGTCCGCCGTGCAGACGCCGCGGGAGACCGTGCCGTTTTCCGTCAGCGTATTCTCCACCCGATAACCGACCATGCAGTAGCGGTATTTTTCGTCGTCCGCCGCCGACGAGAGATAGGCATAAATCTGACGAAACGCGTCCGCCCCATAAAAATCATCCGCGTTAATGACCGCGATCGGGCAGCCGCCGGCCAGCTCCTTCGCGCACCAGACCGCGTGCGCCGTGCCGAGCGGCTTTTCCCTGCCCGCCGGCGCCGCCAGCCCCGCGGGCAAGCGGTCGAGCGTCTGATAGGCATACTCCACCTGCATGAAACGGCGCGCCTTTTGTCCGATCGCGCGCTCAAACGCCTCGTGCAGCTCCGGCCGGATGATGAACACCACCCGTTCAAAGCCCACACGGTGCGCGTCGTAAATCGAATAATCCAGAATGATCTGCCCGCCCGGGCCGACCGGATCGATCTGCTTGAGTCCGCCGTAGCGCGACCCCATGCCCGCGGCCATGATCACCAAAACCGGTTTTTGCATCGCTTGCTCCCTCTTCTCTGACAGGCACGGCCCTTTCCCGCGCCGCATCGTCCCGCTTTTCCGCGTTTAATTTGCCATCCTTTTGGCATACTTTATTATTATACAAGACCGTATCAGAAAACACAAGATGTTTGCACACCGCTTCGGGTTTTTTGTAGAAAAACATGAAAATCCGCAAAAGGCCTTGCGGACGATTGCAAAATCAGGGGAAAACTGTTAAAATATTGCCGTTAAAAATATATCAGAGTGTAAAACGCGATCTGTAGAGAGAGGATTTTGTTTCGATGCGTAAAACAAAGATTATTTGCACGCTCGGCCCCGCGACCGACGCGGTCCTGCCCGAAATGATTAAGGCGGGCATGAACGTTGCCCGTATGAACTTCAGCCACGGCTCCCACGAGGAGCACAAGGCGCGCATGGACGCCGTAAAGGCCGCGCGCGCGGCGCTTGGCATGCCGGTCGGCATCATGCTCGATACCAAGGGGCCGGAGATCCGGACCAAGACATACCAGGACGGCAAAATCGAAATCGTGGAGGGGCAGGAATTCACCCTGACCACCCGCGATATCGAAGGCGACAATACGATCGTTTCCATCACCTATGACGGCCTGCCGAACGACGTCAAGCCCGGCACCCGCATCCTGATCGACGACGGCTTGGTGGCGTTCGACGTGGTGGAGATCAAAAACGGCACCGACATTGTGTGCAAGGCGCTCAACGGCGGCCCGCTGTCCAACCGCAAGTCCATCAACGTACCCGGCATCAAGCTGAACATGAAGTTCGTCTCCGACAAGGACCGCGAGGATATCGAGTTCGGCCTGACCCAGGGCATTGATTTCATCGCCGCCTCCTTTACCCGCAGCGCGCAGGACGTGCGCGACCTCAAAGCCATCCTCAAGGCGCACGGTAAGGAGGATGTCGAGATCATCTGCAAGATCGAGAATATGGAAGGCGTCAACAACATCCAGGAGATCCTGGACGAGGCCAACGGCGTCATGGTCGCCCGCGGCGACCTGGGCGTTGAGGTCCCGTTCGAGGAGCTGCCCGAGATCCAGAAGAACATCATCAAAACCTGTATCTCGCGCGGCAAGCGCGTCGTGACCGCGACCCAGATGCTCGAATCCATGGCCAAAAACCCGCGCCCGACCCGCGCCGAGGTTTCCGACGTTGCCAACGCCGTTTACGACGGCACCAGCGCCATCATGCTGTCCGGCGAAACTTCGGTCGGCAAGTATCCGGTCGAGACGGTCGCCACCATGAGCCGCATCGCGGAGAACGCGGAGCGCACCATCCACTACGACCGCCGCCGCACCACCCGCTTGGAATTCCAGAACATGAACGTCGGCGGCGACCCCAAAACCAACGCCATCGCGCACGCGACCTGCTCGACCACGCACGACCTCGGCGCGAAGTGCATCGTCGCCTTCACCGACTCCGGCATGAGCGCGCGCGCCGTATCGACCTACCGCCCGGGCGCGGCCATCATCGGCGCCACCCCGTCCGAAAAGACCTACCACCGCCTGACCATGTCCTGGGGCGTCACGCCGGTGCTCGTCCCCAACCGCCCGTCCTCGGACGCGGAGCTGTTCGAGCTTTCCGCCAAGGCGGCGGTCGCGTCCTGCGGACTCGAGGCCGGCGATATTATGACGGTCACCGCCGGTGTGCCGATCGGCAAGGTCAACTACACCAACAGTCTGCGTGTGCTGCAGCTCACGGAGGAGCTTCTCGCACACGGCTTCCAGGACTGATCTTCCCATGTCGGTAAAACGCTTCCAGCGCAGCCTCGTGCGCGTGCTCACCGTGCTTGTGGTCATTTCCATCTTGGCCTGTCTGGGCCTGTACCTGTACCGGATGTTTTTCGGCTACAACCGCGATTCCTCCCTGTTTGAGGCGGACCTCGCCGCCGGCGTTAAGGCGGACGAGAACATCACCAATATCGCCCTGTTCGGCTTGGACGTCCGTCCGGAGGAGGAGAACTGCCGCTCGGACACCATGATGATCGTCACGGTGGACAACACGCGCGGCAAGATCAAGCTGATCTCGCTCATGCGCGATTCGCTTGTCTCGATCGACGGATACGGCGAGACCAAACTCAATGAGGCCTACTTCTACGGCGGGCCGAGCCTTGCTATACGCACCATAAACGAGAGCTTCGGCACGGATATTACGGACTATATCGCGGTCAACTTCAACCAGCTCGTCGAGATCATCAACGCGATGGAAGGCGTTGAGATCGACGTGCAGGATTATGAGCTGGACGAGCTGAACCGCGTCATCCGTGATTACGGCCTGGAACAGGGGCAGACCTTCCAGAGCGTGCAAAGCGCCGGCCTGCAGACGCTGGACGGCGTGCAGGCGCTGTGCTACGGGCGTATCCGCAAGGGCGGAACCGGCGACGACTGGGGGCGCGTGGAGCGACAGTCAATCGTGCTGAACGCGCTGTTTGACAAGGTCCAGTCCCTGAGCGCCAGCAGGTTGATCGGCCTGATGCAGAAGTTGATGCCCTATGTGACGACCTCGCTTTCCCCGACCGAGATCGCGCCGCTCATCGTCGGCGCGGTCAGGAACGGCATGCCTGCACTGGAGCACACCCGCGTCCCGCTGGACGGGGAGTGGAACTACTACGGCTCGTCCGGCGAATATATCCTGTACGACCTGGATGTCGCCGCGGACCATATCCACGAGTATATTTATAACGACGTTTTCCCCGGCGATACCTCAGGCTCCCACGCCGCCAACGGCACGGATGCAGGCAACGGTTCCGGCACGGACGGTGCCGGCCCCATGGGCGGCATCGATTTTGATGAGCCGCCGACCGGCCCCATGACCACGGACGATTCGCTTTCGTCCGGCAGCGCCGAGGACCCAGCCTCCCTCGCGGAGGAGGGCGGCTGGTACGACGAGGAAACCGGCGATTATTACGATTCCGACGGAGACCGCTATTATCTGGACGAAAGCGGAAAACGGGTGTATTATTAAGTCAATATGATCGATGCAAGGGGGTATGACACACGATCATACCCCCTTATTTCAGAATTCTGAGAAAAAAGGAAGACCTCTGCTATGTATGTGAAACGTGTTCTCCCCAACGGCGTGCGCCTGATTACCGAGCGGATCGACACTGTGCGCACCGCGTCCGTCGGCATCTGGGTCGGCAACGGCAGCCGCTATGAGCCGGCCGCGCTCGGCGGCATCTCGCACTTTATCGAGCACATGATCTTCAAGGGTACGGACAAGCGCTCCGCCCGGCATATCGCCATCGCGATCGACGCGCTTGGCGGACAGGCCAACGCATTCACAGACAAGGAATGCACCTGCTACTACATGAAGGTGCTGGACAAGCGCCTGCAGACCGGCGTTTCCATCCTGGCCGATATGTTCATGCACTCCCGCTTCGCGCAGGAGGATATCGACCTGGAGCGGGGCGTCGTGCTGGAGGAGATCGATATGTACGAGGACTCGCCGGAGGACGTGGCGATCGACAAGCTATTTGAGGCCTGCTACGCCGGCTCGGCGCTCGGCCGGCCCATCCTCGGCACGGCCGAAACGCTGCAGACGATCAACTCGGAAGCCATGCACGACTACATGCGCCGCTATTACCGCCCCGCGGACACCGTGGTATCCGTTTCCGGCCACTTCACGGAGGAGGACCTGGATTACATCGCGGAGTTATTCTCCCATATGGAGGGCGAGGGCCGCAACCAGATCACGCCCGCCGCTTACCAGCCCAGCCTGGTGCTGCGCGAAAAGGAGATCGAGCAGAACCACCTGTGCCTGTCCTTCCCCGGCGTTTCGCTTCTGTCCGAGGAGCGCTTCGCCATGAACCTGTTAAGCTCCATCTTGGGCGGCGGCATGTCCTCCCGCCTGTTCCAAAGCGTGCGCGAGCAGAACGGCCTCTGCTATTCGGTCTATACCTTCACCACCCCGCATCTGGATACCGGCCTGTTCTCGATCTACACCGGCCTCGGTCCGGAAACCGAGCAGAAAGCGCTTGCGCTGATCGTGCGCGAGCTGCATGAATTCTGCGATAACGGTCCGGAGCCGGATGAGCTGTCCCGCTGCCGTGAGCAGGTCAAGACCAACCTGCTCATGGGGCTGGAAAGCACCGGCACCCGCATGATGACCATTGGCCGCAGCGAGCTGCTGCGCGGAGAGGTTTCCGCGATCGAGCAGGTGCTCGGCGCTTATGATCGGGTCACGGCCGACGACCTGCTTGCGCTCGCGCGCCGTGTGTTCGACTTTTCGCAGGCCTCGCTCGCCGTGGTCGGGCAGCCAGAAAAGCAGGAGACCTACCGCGCGCTGCTGCAGTAACGGCCAGCCTCCTCCCCGTCTCTTGACATCCCCCCTGTTCTGGTATACTATACACACAGAGAGTAAACGGAAGCGTTGTTTTGTGGGGAGAGAATGAAAATGAGGAGACTTTTATCCATATTGGCAGCCGCCTGCCTGCTGTGCTGCCCGCTTTCCGGCTGCAGCTCGGTACCGTCTGATGATGACAGGGCTGGGGCTGGCATGCGCCTGTCACCGGTCAGCCTGACGGAAGAAGAAACCGAACTGCTTTGGCTCGCGGGTGTGGATGTACCGAGCAGCGCCTCATTCACCCTGTATGACTACCAGACGGACGGAAACCTGCACGCGATCTTTTTCTCACGTTACCTGTTAAACGATGCGCTCGAATGGGAAAAGGACGATTTTTTCTCCCCGGGCGCCTTTGACGAAACGCCGCTTGATGCCGCGGGGCGTCTCTCCCTGACCCTAGGGGAGGACGGCGCCTACACGTTTTATGTCCGCGCGGAGGGCGGGCTTGGCTACAGCCATCCGGCGCCCCAGCTTCCGGAGGGCCTGCCCGGATCCGCCGCAGTCGGCGCAAGCAGTCAGACAGAACCGCTTACCATCACTTACGGCCAGGAAATCCCTCTGCTCATCCGCACAATACGGGACGATGACTCGCTGGCGCTGTTTGCGCTGGGCGAGACGCTGGAGAACGATCCCGAGCAGCTTGAGCGGTTCCGCAGCGCTGCCTTTACCGAAGCCTACACCGTTACGTTTTTCGACCAGATCCCACAGATATGACAAAAGCCGTCCGCAGGTGCGGACGGCTTTTTCTTTACCGGTCAACGACCGGTATTTCGGTTTCGTCTTTTTCATCCAGATGGTTCAGGTAATGCCTGGTCTCTCGCGCAATCACGCCAGACAGCAGCAATACCGCAATCAGGTTGGGTACCGCCATAAGCGCGTTCAGAATGTTCGCTACCGTCCAAGCAAGGTCGAGGGAAAGCACCGGCCCGATCACGATGACCAAGATGAACGCCAGCTTATAGGGCAGCATGCCCTTGGCCCCAAACAGGTATTCACAGCAGCGCTCGCCGTAATACGACCAGCCCAGAATCGTGGAATAGGCAAATGTGATGATGCCAACCACCAGAATCAGCGGCCCAAGCACCGGAATCTGGGAAAACGCCGCCGTTGTCATCTGGCCGCCGTCCGCAAACTGGTCCATGTTGATGCCCGGGTTTTTCATCACAGTCGTTACCAGCACCAAGCCGGTCATCAGACACACCACCACCGTGTCCCAAAACGTGCCAGTTGAGGAAACCAGCGCCTGCCGCACCGGATTGCGCGTCTGTGCGGCCGAGGCGACCAGCGGCGCGGAGCCCATGCCGGATTCGTTGGAGAACAGTCCGCGCGCCACGCCGTACTGCATCGCCAGGCGGATGCCTCCGCCGGTCAGTCCGCCGGCCACGGCGCCGGGCTGGAACGCCAGCGTAAAGATCGCCTGCAGCGCTGGCAGGATAAAATCCCAGTTGATGCACAGGATAACAACGCAGCCCACCACATAGAACGCGGCCATAAGTGGAACCAGCCTTTCACACACGACCGCGATCGATTTGATGCCGCCGATGATGACCACCGCCGTGATTGCCGCGAATACGATACCAATGGCCAGCGGCGGGATGTAGATCGGGCTGTTGCCCTGAATGATCTCGGAAATTGCGTTGATCTGCGTGCCGCAGCCGATGCCGAATGAGGCCAGCATGGCAAACGCGGCGAACACCACGCCCAGCCACTTCATATGCAGGCCGCGCTCCAGCGCATACATGGCGCCACCCTGCATCCGTCCATCCTTTGTCTGCACACGGTATTTGACGGCAATCAGGCTTTCCGCGTATTTGGTCGCAATGCCAAACACACCGGTCAGCCAGCACCACAGCACCGCGCCCGGCCCGCCGAGGAATACCGCCGTCCCCACGCCCACGATATTGCCCGTGCCGATGGTCGAGGCCAGCGCGGTCGTCAGCGCCTGGAATTGGCTCACGTCACCCGGCGAATCCGGATCCTTCGTCAGCGACAGACGGATGCCGGTCAATGTCTTGCGTTGGATAAAGCCTGTGCGCACCGTCATGAACAGATGTGTGCCAAGCAGCAGGACGATCATGGGCAGCCCCCAGATCCAATTGTCTACCGCCGACACAAGGTTAGAAAATTTCTCCACAGCCGTTCCCCTTTTTCTCTTCCACGAAGCCACGTACGCACGGAATCGTGCAGCCCCGCAGTATGCTTTGTATTATATCGCATTTTTTACGAATTGGCAAGAATCCCCGCGCAGCCTTTCTCCTGTAAGCTGCCGGGCGACGAGGAAAGCGGTTCATAAATTTTGTTCTGTTTTTTGAAAAAAACAATTGACACCCCCACCGAATTATGGTATCCTATTTAGGCAGTCGAAACTGCGTTGTATCCCTCGGGGGTGCCACAAGTTAATAATTTGCGCCAGTAGCTCAGCTGGATAGAGTGTTTGGCTACGAACCAAAAGGTCGGGGGTTCGAATCCCTTCTGGCGTACCACTTTTTCTTGTGGGAAACAAGCGATTTCTTCGGAAATCGCTTGTTTTTTTAACTTTTTAGAAGCTTACAAATTTGGGTGCCAGCATAAAACCGCCTCTATCCTGTTAGCAGTTTGTTAACAAAGGTGTTTGGCTACCCTTTTGATTGATACTTCCTTTCGTTCATTTTCTCCTTGCCTGCGGGCGAACTGCTAACAGATTGCTAACATCGCTTTTTTGTGCACGCTCTGCAAGCAGTGCTTCCAGCAACTTTTTCTTCATTTCAGGATCTTCATCGAGAATCTGCATTAACTGATCCTGACGCTCATTTTCTGTATGGTCACCATAAAACTCTTGCGCAATTTTTTCGGCCAAAGCCCGCCGGCGATTGTCCTGAGTAAGCGCATAAGTATTAAGCGATACTATTGCAGAGGCATGTCCCATATCGCCCTGTACCAATTTTACATCACCGCCGCTTTCAAGCAGCTTATAGGTCGCGCTGGAATGCCGGAGTTCATGAAAGATCAAAGGCGGCAGATCCTGTTCACTTCGCTTCTGCCAAAGTTTGAACTATTTCTCGCACAGCTTCGGTTCCACTGTGAAACCGTCCTCCAATGCAAACACTAAATTGAAATCGTAGTATTCCTCTCCGGCAAAAGCTCGCTGCTTTGCAGCCATTGCCTTGCGCAGCATAAGCTCCCGCCGGAGGGCCGGCGTCAGGTAAATGATACGGTTGCTGTTTGCAGTTTTCGGAAGCTTGAGTACAAGCGTGGAATTGGTGTTCGCGATTTTACTGGGGAAAATGTGGATAATGTCATCCTGCGGTATAAATTGCAGCGATTCTCTGCTTACACGTTGAAGTGTGCGGTGGACATGAATCAGATTTTTGTCAAAATCAATATCGTCCCATGTCAGACCAACTGTTTCGCCGATCCGGAGCGAGCAAATGAACGCAAGGTGTACCGCAAGATGAAGCTGCGGATTTTCAATGCCATCAAGTGCCTGCTTTACCATTTCCGCTGTCCAGATGTGGCGCTCAGTTTTTGCTTTTTTAGGTGCATCGCAGGTGACCGGATTTTCTTCAATGATTTTCCAATCCACTGCTTTGTCAAAAGCGGTTTTGAGCAGCGTATGGATGTGCCGCAAGGTAGTTGCCGAAAGACAAGGAATCCTGCCCTTGTCTTCGGCGTGTCCCTTTGCGCCGCCACATTTTTTCGTTCGCAGAGTGTTGTAAAGCATTTCAACATGTATCGGCTGTAGTTTCTGTACAGGTATCCGTCCGATTTCCGGAATAATATGATTGCGGAGCAAAGCCAGGAGAGATGTACAATGCTGCATGACCATTTCGATTTGTCATACAAGCTCGCCCATGACATCAGGCATTCCTCTACCGTTTGATCCGATGGTGTCAGGAATGTATTACGGACCTTTTGATACTCGATTTTCTTCCTGAATTTTTCTGCATCTTCTTTTCGGCCAAAGGCTTCCCACTTTTGGCGCCTTTTCCCATCTGCGTCATAATAATCATAAATGACAGCATATTTGTTGCCTCTTTTTTAACGTTGCCATGATTGCCTCCACAGAATAGGCAGGTCAGAAACATGATGAAAACCAGCGGTCAAACGACTCTTTATGGATCCGGACCGTTCGGCCGACGTGCAGCACGCGGAAGTCGCTGGTGCGGCTGCATAGCTGATATGCGCTCCGCTTGCTAATCGCAAGGATCTTCGCCATTTCCGGTACGGAATAGGTTTTCTTCTCTACGTCCTGTTCCTGCAATATGTTTTCTTCCATATGTGTCCCTCCTGTAGACAGCGCCCGATGCACCGCCCTTACCGTAACACGCCTCCTTTAAGCAGAATTTTGATACGTTGGCAGGTCTATTATAACAATAAGGGCAGTAAATGCAAAGACGCTCGGTTCGGGGTTCAAAATTTATACTTTTTCGAATTACTAAGCCATGCGTTGTAAACTTCAAAAAGTGGAGGCGAGCATTCTCGACGTGCATCTTTTTGCGCGACTACACTTTTTTATTTCTCAGGTTGCTTTCAATGAGCGTGTCCCTCCAGGCATAAGCGTAAAATAAATAATTAGAAAAGACATACAGTTGGAACAACCTCCAACCCTATGTGCTAATTAAGTTATGCACTTCTTTTCGATTACCAAGATAGACGACCCTGAGCCTTTTGTAATCTCTTCAACTTAGGGTGCTGGCCGCAGTGGTCAAAATAGGGCGTGAATTCCCACTCCAGCGTTAGCTGCACCGGGGACAAACATAGTAATCATAACCATTCGGTAATACCATCACTTATTTAAAAAAATCGTATTAAAATTAAGTATACTTTTTTAGAACAAAAAACTATGCTACAAAAAACACCAAATCCATTGAATAGTTGGAGTTTGGTGATGTTATTTCCATATTTACATACTTTTGAAACTATTTTTAAAATTCATACATTACTATACCGTGCCCTATCTCAAACGTCTGTCTTTTTATATGCTAACCTATCCGTTCCGCATGGCGACAGTCCTCATCCTCATAAAAAGTAGCCCTGCCCTTTCCTGCGGCTTTAGAGCAGTACAGTGCTTTATCAGCACGTCGATATAGCTCTTTGAATGATATTCCCGGCTGTACACACAGAGCTACCCCTATAGAAGCGCTCACAGTTATTGTTTTTCCATCACGGTCATAGGTGTGCCTCAGCCGGTGCATAAGGCGGTTACAAAAATGGATGACCCCCTCACTGCTTACATTTTGCAGAAAAATCGCAAACTCGTCTCCACCAAACCTTGCTACTACGTCATCGTTCCGGCAAGTGTGCCGCAGAATATCAGCCGTCTGCATGAGCAACAGGTCTCCCTGCGTGTGGCCAAATGTGTCGTTTACACTTTTGAAATTATCGAGATCCAGCATCAAAAATGCGCCTGAACAGCATCCATCCTCCAAAAACAGGTTTACGCGTTTTTCAAAAAAGCGGCGGTTATGTATACCCGTCAGCATATCCGTATTACTCTGTGCTTTCAGTTGTTCCATAGCCGACTGGGTGTACACTTCCTGCTTCTTGCTGGTGCTAATATCTCTGAATGCCAATATAATGTTTTCGTTGTCCGATATGGCATCTCTGCATATTATCAATTCAAACCATGCGCCTTCTTTACCGGATTTCATGCAGCACTCTTTGCTGTATAATTTCCCCTTTGTTTGCGAACTATCAGCAAGTTTATATGATGCTATATTTTCTTTGATCTCCTCAGCAGTTTCAGCTCCAAATACCTCCGCCATTTCTGAAATAAATTTTTCCACTGTTAGCATATGATGCTCGCTGATATTACAATGTAATGCGCTGCGTATCGGCAGCACATCACGGCTGATATAGTTGACTACATATATTCCCTGATAAAGAATGCCGAATGTCTGGATAATATTTTGGTATAGCCGTGAAAAGTAGGAATTCCTCTCGTCACTGGTTATTTTCTTTGTTATATCATGGCAGTATCCGTATATCCTGTTCCCCGAATGCATACTGTCCCTTCTTGCACCAACGCGAACGTATATCAGCCCTTTTTCAGGGCTGACCCACGGATAAACAACCTCCACCTCTTCCCCTGCCATTGCCCGCTGCATCTCCTGATGTACAAGCTCGGTGTGTGTCATAAATATCCGGTTTGACCACTCCTCATAACATGCCCTGGGTGGGATTGTGCTGTCCACACTGAGAATTTTCTGCATGATATGGTCTGCATACATCACATATGTCCCGTCCTCCAGCAGTTCTATTGTCCAGATGCCGATTTGCATTTCGCTTTGCACATCCAGCAGATAGCTGTTTTCCGCAAAGTATCTATTCATTTAGCCTGTCACCCTCTTTACTGTGTTTTAACTTTATTTATGATACGCTTGCAAGATTGCTGTAAAGTCTGCGCAAGTCTCCTTCAATATCCAGAAAGCATCGGAGCAGTTGGGGGTTAAACGCACCGCACTGCCCGCTTATGATCATCTTGACCGCTTCGTCAAAGCTGTAAGGATTTTTATAGCATCGCTTGCTTACCAGAGCATCATACACATCCGCAAGCGCTACAGTCTGTGCGCCGGTAGAAATTTCGTCACCCATCAGCCTGTCTGGGTAGCCTTTCCCATCCCATCTCTCATGGTGGTGCAACGCAACATCATACGCATAAGCATAAAACGCCTGATCGCGCAACGGGGTAATGCTGGAGAGCAGATCCGCGCCCTTGCTTGTATGCGTCTTCATAATTTCAAATTCTTCCTCTGTCAACCGGCCGGGCTTGGTCAAAATATGATCCGGTATGGCAATCTTCCCCACATCATGTGTGATCGCCGCCATACCGATAAGGTCGATTTCCTTATTCTCTAACCCTTCCCCAAAGGCGGTATGACGCAGGAGATGTGTTGTGATGGCGCGCAGCCGTCGGACATGCCCTCCGGACTCATCATGCTTAAACTCAATCACCGTGGAAAGCGTTTCTATCATTCCGACTCCGTATTCATACAGCTGTTCCGCCTGAGCCATCAGCGCTTGCCTCTGTTCAGCAATAATATCATTCAGGTTATTTCGCGAATGGAACAGCTCGATAACGGATTTCACACGTCTTTCCACAACGTATGGAATTACAGGTTTGGGGATAATGTCCATGGCTCCAAGCTCATATGCCTCCCGCAGGACTTCATCCTTATGCTCTCCTGTGATCAGAAATACCGGAAGCTGGTCCAGCACTCCCATCTGTCCCATAATGCGAAGCACCTGAATGCCATCGGCTCTCGGCATCACAATATCCAAAATCACAGCGGCAAGTCTTTCCACTGCGTTCTTGAGCATGTCGAGTCCAGATAGACCATCGTCTGCTTCCAGCACACGGTAATCTTTTCCAAAAATGCTCTTCAGGCTTGCCCTGCTTACTATCGAATCATCCACAATTAATATAGTATCACGTGGGGAATCACATTTTTCTATCAATTTTTTCATAGGAGATGTTCCCTTCTGTACAGTAACTGCTTCAGCTTCAAGGCCGGTTCGTTCAACCACTTTTATATATAAATCGGCAAATCCTTTTATAATTTTACAGCTTTGCATATTAATATTATATTAAATTCCCCCAATCATATCCTGAAGTCTCATACCTCAAGCCTGAAGAGGTCTGCTTTCAGGCGGCATGCAGGCGGTACAGTCTTGCCATCCTTGTCGATCAGTCGTCTGCAAGCGCGTTGTCCTCCTTGACTACCTTGCCCGAAGGGGTAGTCGCCCGGCCGGTGAAGCTGTAGCCTGTCACAGGATCGGTGATTCTCTGCATCAGGTATTGGTTTTTGGTATCCCATGTCACATTCTGCGTGGACTGCATCGTACCCTCTCCGACGCCAGCATCGTCCAAGGTTATCGTTCGGCCGCGATGCTCACTGTATCACCCGAAGCGTACACCCTGCCTTGGGACAGCGCCACATCGAGCGGTATCCTTTTTAAAAGTGAGGTATCATTATTGTATTGTAGCAAACCGAAGGTTGTAGGTAGCGGTCGGTTTTCCTGTTCCGTCTTTTTATGAGAGACCGTGGTTGCCATCAGGCTTCTTCCTTTCCATTTTTATACTTCAACATACTTTTGTGCGCAACTGCTAACATGAACTGTGCGCACTGTAAGGCTCTGCTTGCAAACATTGCACAGAAAAGCAGAAACCCCCAGACCTTTCCGCTCGTAACCGTCGTCTTAAAGCACTCTTTGCGTAGAATACGCGTGTGCTCAACGGCTACAAGCCAAAAGGTCGAGGGTTCGAATTCCTTATGGCGTGCCAGATTAAGCCATTGTTTCAATTGAAATAGCGTTGCCTGTTTTTCATCGGATTAAGAATGTCATTAGTGTATCAGTTGCATCCACGCTTTGGATACGGTTGCTTTCCTGTCATTGGTTACCTACCTTTCCCCCTTCGCAGCAGAGGCCCCGTTCCCGGTTAGCAGGGAACGGGGCCTCTTTTTATCCAGCGCATTCCGTCCAGACAAAAGAAACCGGAAAGAGCGCCACCTGCCCCCTATATCAGGTGCGCAGCCCGCGTTTTCCCTCTGCCCATCCAGCCAGCATAATACACAAGTTGACTGCCATGCCGATGAACAGGGGATCAAACGGCACCCTGCATACTACCTCGCCCAGCAGTACGCATAACGGTCCTGCAACGATAGACAGCTCCGCATACCGCGCCTTGATCCGGCCGGGCAGAAAGAGAGCGCCGCACAGCGGCAGAAAGATCACCGCGCCCCGCAGGCCCATCGACATAAAGCTCCACTGCAGGATGACCGATTGCAGATCGCCTATGGTAAACAATACCGCCAGCAGCAGCGCGGCAATTATTGCAACGCGATCCGCCCATAGCCGCTGCCGGTCCGTACTGTCAGGCACAATGCGCGCATACAGGTTATTCGTTACGATGCTACTGATGCCCAGTGTCAGGCCAGCGCCACAGCCAATAATTGCGACCAGAAGCACCGCAAGGAATACCCCTGCCCAAAATCCAGGGAAGTAAAGCAGGATAAACTCCGGAAAAGTCTGCGCTGCGTCCATTGAAGGGAACGCGGTTTTCATGTACATGCCAATCAGCACACCACCAAGCCCGATAGGCGGGATGAGCACCGCACTGGCCAATGCACCTTGAACCGCGGTGCGGTCGCTTTTGGCGGACAGCACGCTTTGCGCATACGTCTGTGTAGAAAGCACCCCCAGCACAAGCGACAGCGCTGCGCCGCCATCTGTTCCAAGACCGCGGGCAAACAGGTTGAAATACTGCCCGGCCGGCAGCGCTTCATACAATGCGTACAATCCTCCGCTTTCACGGAAAACCAGTCCCACACATATAATCGCACAAATGTATAGCATCACTGTTTTGATCAGCCCAATTGTGCCAGCGCCTCGCATGCCTCCAAAGAATACATAGCAGATCATCAGGCCGGCGGACAGTAGCGCAGTAACGAAAGGAGGGCAGGCGACCACAGCGGACAGGAGCGCCATTGCCGACAACAGCTGAGCGACTATATTCAGGAAAATACCGATAGCCCCAAGCACGGATGACAGGAAGCCAGCGCGCGGCCCGTATTCGCTCTGAATCATTTGCTGTAGTGTCAGGTAGCCGTTTTTCCGCATAGGCCGCGCAAAAAACAGTGCCAAGAACAGGCAGCCAATCCCACCGCCCAAGCTAAACCAGATCGCCGAAAAGCCGTATTCAAACGCCAGCTGCGAGGTTGCGACCGTTGATGAACCGCCCACCAGCGTGCCGATCACTGCGCCTGCGACCATCGCGGCGGTAGATTTACCGCCGCCAATTGCAAAATCGCGGGCGCTTGTGACCTTCCGTCCAGCCCGAACGCCTATCACTGCAATCAATCCCAGCGTCAGCAGCGCGCCAAGCCAGTGCATCGTCCCCATTGCATTTCACTCCTTTATCAGAAAGAGCCCTGCCAAACGGCAAGGCCCTTTCGCTGCGTTTCATTTCTGCTCCTTGTTCTCTCTTGCTTCCTCAAGGTTGCGTTTGAGGTCTTCTTCGGCTTCCTTTTTATCTGCCGCCATGGAAAGCGCCTCTTCCTTTCCGCAGTACATGCCGATCAGGCCCAGCCCCACCGAAACGCTGGCAACCTTAATAACCAGAGGGAACCATTGGGCTTTTACCGCTATGGCAATCGCCGCGCCCGTATCGCCCCCAATAATCAGTGCAACAACAAACCCGACAAATCCAGCCGCACCAGCAAAGATGGACACATACGCCCCCCAGCCGAAAACCTGATATAAAAAGCCGGAAACCTTTTTCATATCCATCCCTCCTTACACCATTCCGAATAGAGGTACTATGCCAATCAGGAACACTACGCTGAGCAGATAATGCAACACGCACCATATCACACAGTTTTGTGTTGTCTGCTTCATTTCAGAACCTGAAATACCCATTGCCGTATACATGCACAGCGCCAGCGGTGGCGTCATCCCTTCCATCGCACCGCAGATGACCGGCAGCATTCCGGCTACAAGGAACGGATTGGCACCGGCGGCGGCCATGACTGATACAATCGCCGTGCCAAATATCGCCACTTGTGAGGAGCCGGGCAATATCATGCCAAGGATCGCGGTAAACAGTGGCAGGATAAATGCAAGTGGCACCAGGCCAAAGCCCCAGCTCGATATCAGATTACCGATATTCTCGCCAACATGTATGGATTCAAACAGGTTACTGATACAGTAAGCAAAGAAAATGGTAGCCGAAACCGGCACGATGGACTTTGTTCCCTTTGCCAGAAGCCCTGCTATCTGACGCGGCCCGACTTTCATGCTTTTGCGGATAATGAACAGAGCGTAGACCGCTGCGATGCCGGGCGTAAACAGCAGCACGCAGCTTGACAACGCCGATGCTCCCTCTGCCGTCAGGCGAGAGGTGAAAAATGTACTCTTGAGCTGCGCATCCAGAAAGAACGGCAGCAGGATGACCACTGGGATAAGTAGCGACCGCCACCCCTTACGCACAGCCTCCCCGAAGCGTGGGACCTCGCTGGCCGGCAGAGCCTCAATGTGGTGATAGCGGCAGAACACAAAGATCGTTACTGCGCGCTGCAGGATGAACCACAGACATATCCCCCACATCAACATCCAGAACTGTGACATGGTATAGGTGTCCTCACCGTATAACGTCGCCAGAACGCCGAATGAAGCGACAATGATGCCGGAGGGCGGAATCATATTCCCCATCGTACTGGAAGCCATGCAGATATTGGAGGCCAGGTAATCTGGGAAGCCGCTGCGCTTCATCGCGGGAATCGTAAAAACGCCGGTCGCAGCAACATTCCCTGCGGCGCTTCCGGACAGCGCGCCCATAAAGCTGGACACCAAAAGCGCTACATAGCCCGTACCGCCCTTGATTCGCCCAAAGATGGATAAAACGACCTCGATACAGGAATCAATGACCTTTGTCCCCGTAAATATCTGCGCCACGACCATAAATGCGACGATCGCGTAAAACAGTGTATTCGTGGACGTTGCATAAACATGGTCCCAGATATGGCCCCATTGTCCGGTCATAGCAACCATTACAATATACCCGGCCAGCATCCCTTCATAAATCGGGCGTTTGAGCACAATGAAAAAGATGCAGATTGTAATCAGCAGGACAACCAGATAGATCAGTTCAACAGGCATAATCCCCCTCCTTTAAGACTCTGGTCGTTTCTTCGGCTTCCGACGGTTGCTCACGTTGAACTATAGCTGTCAGTCTTCAACAGGTATCTCTACGTCAAGCAGAGGCGGGTACTGCTGGCAGCCGAACACATCGCCTTCACCGAAGGAGCCGGACGGCTTCAGGCGGTTGATTGTAAATTTAATGGCATAGCCCGGATCGAACTCAACAAAGTCCGCAATGCGGCTCTCGGGTATGCCGTACAGCTCGGCAACAAACTGGCGGTTGAGCACGCCGCTTTTTTTGACCATTTCATAGTTGGCCGGATCGCGGAAAATGATATCAAACGTAATTCTGTCGGTACCCGCATTTTTGCTGCGGATCGTCTTTGCCAGATCAACAAGTCTCATGGTTTTCATGTTTTCTCCTCCTCATTCGCCGATTTCAATCATGGAAACTGGGAACAGCTCGAGCGGATCGTCCACCTCAACAGTGTGGTCCATGGTCCAGGTATACGCATCCGATATCTTGGTTACTTCATCCAGAATAAAGGCTGCCGTGCCAGCCGTACCCTTAACCTCGGGCAGGCGGGCGTAGAAAATCTGCCGCATGCCGATCAGCGTAACCTCCTCAGCCAGCTTATCATCGTCGGCCACGCCTTCTACAACGACCAGCAGCTCGTGTGATTTGGTTTCCTTGATCGGTTCCAGGTCGCCCATGACGCCGTTCTTGCCAAAAATACGGTAGCTCAGTTCGTATTTATCGTTCGGATGACGTTCCGCGACCTGTGAACGTGCCCAGTCGATCACCTTGTCGATATTTTGAATGGTATAAGGATCACGAATACCCGCAAGACCCATATACCGCTTGCCCACAAAGCCGGAGCCCTCCAGCTTGACCTTGATACGGCCATCAATGGGGATAAATTTGGGGTTGGTGATACGGCAGGTCTTTTCGTCAAACTGCTCGTATTTGCACTCGCTCATATCCAAGCAGCCGCCTGCAACATATTCATAATATGGATTCGTGCGTTCATACATTGCATGGCCCGCTACTGAAGCGATCGTACAGCGCTGGAACGGCGCCATAGCCGTAACCTTAACGTCATCCTTGGTAATTGTTCCGATAACCGATTCTTTCGCGCCGTAGGGCTCGCAGCAGAAGGAAGCGCATTCCAGCACCTTGCCGGTGTAATATGCGATGTTTTCCGGGAAGCCTTCATAAATCGCGGCCGAGGCAAATACGCAGGCGTCACTTGTGCGGCCTCCGATGATTACATCCGCGCCCATTTCCAGCGCCTTGATGAACGGATGTACACCGGCAACAGCAACGATGCGAGTCGTAGCGTCAAGCTCCTCGATCGTCAGATCGCTCCTGCTGTTCAGGCCCTCTATCTTTTCACCTGCCAGCATTTTGCGGCGCAGGTACTCCTTATCAACCTCGGAATAGAAATACGCGAGCTTAAATTTCTTGAGCCCATGTTTTTTGGCCATATCCCGAATCATATCTACATACATATCAACGCGGCTGTTCGTACCCGTATCGCCCGCTGAACCTATGATCATCGGTACGCCCTGCTCACGCGCGGCCAAAAGCATCAGTTCCAAGTCATGGTACTGCCAGTCGGGGTGGCTGGCGCACTTATCCATACCCAGCGGCACTGGGCCGATATCATCGCTGCCGGAATCGCAGCAATAATAATCCGGATGCGTTGCCGCACCGATATAGAAGCTCCCCTCTTTTGTCGGTGCAAAGCCAAGATGTCCATTCGGAGAGATGATTCGCAGCGTTTCCTTTCCCATGATGATCCTCCTAACAAAAATTAAAATCAGTATAACTTGCTATTACAAGTTATACTGATTTTAAGATAAATCTCTTAGGAAGTCAATATATTTTATGGCTATTTTAATCAATTCATCCCCAATTTTCTCCGTATATTTTTGTGCATTATATCCATTTTCATGACAATCCAAAGCAATAATCAAAAATTGTTATGACAAGTTGCCGAACTGTATGAGCAGCAACCGTTCCAGTTCCCACTCAACCGCACCTGCTCATACCTGACGTTGCAAATGGAAGGAATAAATATCCGAACGGTAATAGCCCAGCTTATACTCCAATGGATGATTTTCATGAGAGGAATACAGTGATCGCAAAACAATCAACGCTTTTCCGTGCGGCAACGAAAGTATCTTTTCCAGCCCCGCATCTGCATTAACCGCTCCTAATGTCTGCTCTACATCCTTTAATCTAATTCCAAGCCTTGCGTACAGGTCGAATGTTGAGAATGCCTGTCCGGCAGCCTCTGCCTGCCTTGCAGCTTCCCACATCCGTTCGCCCAACGCTGTCGGGAAAAAGGATCGATAGTAAACGACTGGTGTCTGCGCCGCATACCCAACCAGATCCAGCGCAGCGCAAGCACTGCCAAGGCGTTCCCGCGCTGCGGCATCGCCTGCCTCCGCTTGGAAGCCGCGCACCCTGGTATAGCCCGTCAACCCTTTTAGCTGGAGCACGCGGCTAAAACTGATGATGCGGTTCAGCTCATGGCTGATATCCGGTGCCTTAACAAAGGTGCCTTTACCATGCACCGCAAACGCCAGGTTTTGCTGAATCAACAGGTTCAAAGCCTGTCGCACGGTGATCCGGCTGACTCCATACTGCTTACACAGGCTGTTCTCCGAGGGAAGCTTATCACCCGGCTTATATTCTCCCTGATAGATCGCATCCGAGAGGCAATTGGCAAGCTGCACATACAATGCAACAACAGAATCATGAACAAGCATTAGTTTTTCCTCTATCTTTTTTATTGCAGTCCAGCCGTTTTCCTGATCAACTGGTCTGTACTTCCATTATAGGTATTTGGAAAAACCAGGTCAAGGGCTGCGACACGGAAAACAGCAGGCCATTCTTCATTCATTTTCAACATTTCACAAACGGCAGAGCGGCGTCTTAATCCACTGTATTTTCTTGATTCGATATGATATATTGTGGTATTATCCTATTACCTGTGCTTTTATGCTCTGAAGGGCGCGTTTCTGGGCCCGTAAATAGACGGCACCGTACACCCTCTCATTCCCCATTTTTTCAACTCCTCCCACACACATTATTATACTCCTATGATTTCTTCCACTTTAATCCAAAAAACCTTGAAGGAGAACAATATTATGGCTTTCAATACTCACATACCATTACATTTCGAGCTGGTAAACAAGGAAAACCGGAAAGAGATTGAAGCTCTGACGGTTTTTTCAGAACAAGCCAGCTTTATTGAGAGCGTAAAGGACTGTTTGCAGGAAGCAGACGAATTGGAGCTATGGCGGCCTGTCGGTATTTACGACGGCAACACACTGGTTGGCTTTTCCATGTACGGTTATTTTCCGGAACCAGCTCCCGGCCAACTATGGCTGGACCGGCTGCTTATTGACAGAAAATACCAGATGAAAGGATACGGAAAGCAGGCAGTGCTTGCCCTGCTTTCCAAACTGTACATGGAGTATTCGAGCAATACCGTATACCTCAGTGTATATGAGAATAACCGTCACGCGATCCAGCTTTATCAGCAGCTTGGCTTCCGTTTCAACGGGGAATATGACGCCAAAGGCGAAAGAATTATGGTTTATTCTTATGAAAAAAGATAAACCGCTGCACGGAGAAGCACCGAACTGCGCGGCTCTGCCGCAGTTCGGTGCTTTCTTTTGCAATGATAGTTTTCTTTATTAATACCATATTCCGTCTATAGCGAAAATCCTCTTGAATTCTGTACTCGGCATGGCTGATGCGATTTGGGCCATGATCATGTAAAGCGGGATAGAATTATATGTGCAGTCAGCCCCGTAACATCCCCGTCCTCCATAAAACCAGCCCCAATCCGTTTACCGTCGTCAAACAGGAGCGCCACAGTAGTCAAGTACAGGGCTCTCCATCCCGGCGGACAAACGGCGTACCTTGGTGAAACATAGGTGTTGGATACATCGTACAGCCAGACGTTGCTCACTCCCTTTTCACACAGCTTGCCTGCCAGCGCCTGCGCTCTCCCAGCTTAGGCTGTAATTCTTGAAATTTCAGAGGAATATGGTAAAATCAAGGGATAGAAAGTGAGGGATTTGGTATGCAGATCCAACAACTGACCTATTTCGTAACCGTCGCGGAGCAGGGCAGCATCAACAAGGCGGCAGAAAGGCTGTTTGTCACCCAGCCTAATCTGAGCAAGGCGATCAGCAATCTTGAGAGCGAACTCAATGTACATATTTTCGACCGTACGAATAAAGGCGTCGTTCTGACCGATGACGGTAAAAAGCTTTATCAGTATGCACGCACCATCCTGAGTCAGATGGAACTGATCCAAGGGCTTTCCTCCAAGGAGCGGCCGCGTCTTCTTTCAATTGCCTCTTATCCAATCATTACCATGGGGCGGCTGATCAGTAAATTCTACAACAATCATAAGCAGGAGGAAATCGCGCTGAAGCTGGTGGAGCAGCGCATGCAGCAGGTAATTGAAAGCGTAGAAAGCGGTGAGGCGGAGATCGGGTTTGTAATGAGCAACAATGTGCAGGTCAAGGAACTCAAGCACATGCTCCACTTCAAAAACCTGGTATTTAATCCCCTGGGGGAGGATACCTGGTATGCCAATGTTGGCCCCAATAGCCCGTTATATGGACGGGATGAGGTCACAATGGCAGAACTGCTGCATTTCCCCATCGTGCGGCTGCCGGATGATTACTTTTCCAACCTTACCTTTTATTTGCAAATCGACGGTATCCGGCTGACCGAGCATAAAAAGGTCGTTTATGTTAATGACAGCGCAGCCATCCTTGCGCTGCTCAGCAAGACCGATATTTTCCGGTTTGGGCCAGGGCTGAGCGCGCCGGATTTTGCAGCATACGATATCCAAAGCATCCCCATACGCAACTGTGACGTAAGGATCAACGTCGGCTGGGTGCAGCGTAAACGGGAGCTTCTCAGCCCGGAGGCTCGGGATTTTGTCCGCCTGCTGGAAGGGTTATATCCGTTGGGAACTATTGAAAATTGAAAAGATAGTTATAACCAGCTATGAAAAATAATTATAGCCGAGTTATAACTATTTTTAATGAGAAGCATTTTAACAGAATCCTTTCGTCAAAACAGAAAAATACTGGCACTGTGTTTGTACACAGTGCCTTTTTATTATTCGAATTGCATAATTTTATTCCGGCTTTTTATATTTTCTTATCATGATGTTGTATTTATAACTGCATTATAACTATTTCGACTTGGACAAACAAAAAATCTGCATGCTATTCTTTTACCAGGCAAAGAAAGGGGGAGTCCTATGACACCGGTTTTGGCACTTACCATTCTGCTGTGCATCTATGCCGCTGGCGAGCTGATCGCGCAGAAGACCAGAGCAGTGTTTTCGACAGTATTAAGCATTGCAATCCTGCTGCTCCTCAGTTTTTGGAGCGGCATCCTGCCGCAGACTATCATCGAGGATGCACAGGTTACCGGATTCGGCAATATTATCGCAGGTCTGCTGATCGTATCCCTCGGCACGACGATCGACTTCCCCGAGCTGCGGCGGCAGTGGAAGGTCGTTGTCATCTCGCTCCTCTGTGTAAGCGGTGCGGTAGCTGCAATTATCGGGATCGGCATACCGCTTGTCGGGCGCAACATGGCAATTTCCAGCGCGCCGATTTTCGCCGGAGGTAGCGCGGCAACACTGATCATGACGACCGCACTGGATGAAAAGGGGCTGACTGCGGCCAGCACACTCTGCATCGCGCTTTATGTAACACAAAAATTTATCGGTGTCCCCATCGCCTCATTTTTGCTTCGGCGCACCGCCAGGCAGTTCCGCGAGAACCAAGCGCTGGTTGCTGAATACAGCGGACCTACACAGGAGTGCCGTGGCACCAAAGCAAGCGGCCCGCTGCAACTTCCTCAGGCGTTCGCCCGCCCATCCGTATATCTGTCAAAGCTGGGCCTAGTTGCACTGGCGGCGCACTATGCGTCCGACCTGACCGGCGGCACTGTTCATTACTTTGTCATGTGCCTGGTCATGGGCGTGATATTCTTCACACTGGGCTTTCTGGAAAAGGGTATTTTAGCAAAGACGCAGGCAGACAGCCTGATTACATTTTTTGTCACCATCCTGATATTTTCCAACCTGGCGGCAGTCACGCCGCAGCAGGTAATATCGGTTTTTCCATCTCTGGTGCTCTGCGCTACGTGCGGTGTGGCAGGCACCGTGCTGACCGGTTTCATCTGCGCGAGGCTGATGCACATTCCCTTTGGGCTTGCTGTAGCCTACGGCATCAGCTGTACGTTCGGTTTCCCGACCACGATGCTCATCCCCCGGGAGGTTTCCGAGGCCTTTGGGCGGACCGAGGAGGAAAAAGCCGCTATTCTCAACTATCTGTTACCTAAAATGCTGACAGCGGGCTTTGTCACCGTTACGATCGCCTCCGTCCTGCTTGCGGGCGTGGCGGTGCAGCTGTTGTGAGTATATAAGATGAAGAAAAAGGAGGAGTAAAGTATGGAACAAGCCTTTGACCAGATCCGCCGCTATATCGACAAACACCGAAAGCCGATGCTCTCCCTATGGGAAGAACTGGTCAACACGGAAAGCGGCTCACGGCAGTTGGAGGGCGTGGAAGCAGTATGCAATATCCTGCGCCGCGAACTGGAGGGGGCAGGCGTAAAAACGCGCACGATTCCCATGGACAATGCGGGCAGCGTTCTGGTTGGCGAATGGGATAACGGAAGCACCAAAGCGCCGCTTCTGTTTATCGGGCATATGGATACCGTATTTAAGGAAGGCGCAGTAAAGGAGAATCCGTTCCGTGTTGATGAGGAGAACTTTGCACATGGCCCCGGCGTCGTGGATATGAAAGCTGGGCTGGTGATTGCAGTCTATGCAATCAAAGCCCTGGCAGAGCTCGGCTTTCATGAGCGTCCAATTAAGTGCGTCTTTGCCGGCGATGAGGAAAACCTGCATATGTTTTCAAACGCTAAGGCGGTTATGGAGGCAGAAGCAAGCGGCGCTCTGGCAGCATTCAATTTTGAAACAGGCTATCTGGACAACCACTTTGTCGTCGGACGCAACGGCGGTGGCCCCGCCCAAATTACGGTGCATGGCGTAGCCGCTCACTCCGGCCTGGCGCCGGAGAAGGGAAGGTCCGCTATTTTGGAGGCGGCACATAAGATCGCCGCCATAGAAGCGCTCAACGATATCCCACGCGGAAAGCTGATCAACTGCGGCAAGGTATCCGGCGGTATTGGCGAAAATACCATTCCGGACACATGTACGATCAACCTTGGGATCCGCTTCCCAACTTCCGAGATCAAAGGTGAGATCCTCACCGCCCTCCAGAGCATTGTGGAGCACCATACCGTGCCCAACACATATGCCGAACTGGATACCAGCCGCCTGATGAACTGCATGGATACGACGGATGGTGTTATGGCCTTGTTCGGACATGTGAAAAAAACCGCAGCGGATTGCGGCTTTGGAGACGTGGACTGTTTCCGTGTCGGCAGCCTTTCAGATTCCGGCATTACTGTCGCCTGTGGAGTACCCACAGTATGCGGCATGGGGGCGCGCGGCGAAAAAAGCCATACACCAGAGGAGCGTGCCGAAGTGGAATCCCTGTTCCAGCGCTGTATGCTTGCCGCCTGCGCGGCCTACACATTACAGGATGATTTCAGGGATAAAGGAAAGGAGGTAAACAAATGAACGAAAAAGAGAAAAATGAGGCGCAGAAAGAAAAAATCGGTATTGGCGCGTGGATTTCACTGGTCATCCTGATTCTTGTGCTGTCTGGTGCCTTTCGCACGGTGGACGGCCCTCTCAAGGTGCTAGACTTTACCAACCTCTCCGGCGCGTTTGGCACGATCGGGGAAACGGGTGCCAATCTGATCGGTTCGGGCGGCACCGGCGCAAAGGACGGCTTCATGGCCGGCTTTAACCTGATCCCAGCAGTTATGTTTTTTTGCGGCTTGCTTGGCGTATTTGAGCAGCTCGGCGCTTTCAAGGCGTCTGACATTGTGTTCCGTCCGCTGCTTCGTCCGCTGATGGGTATTCCGGGCAAATGCGGCATCGCCTTTATCTCCAGCTTCACCGGCTCGGACGTTGCAGCTGTTATGACCCGTGAGCTGTATGAGGAAGGCGACATTACCGATGACGAACGGACGGTTTTTGTCGCCTATCAATACGCCGGCTCTGCGTGTATCAATAACACGATTACTGGCGGTGCGCCGCTTGTAGCGATCTGCCCGGTTGCGCTCGGTCCCTGTATTGTAATTATGGTCGTGTGTAAGCTGATCGGTGCGAATATCGTCCGGTTGATCCTTCGCATGAAGGGCAAAAAGCATAAGGAGGGCAAACTATGAATGCAGAAGTAAAAATAGCAGCAGCCCCTCAGCAGGCAGCCCCCGAAAAAGCCAAAAGGCCTTCGGTCGTCGATACATTCCTGAAAGGATGTGCCAAGGGCTTCAAGGTCGGTATTGAAAACATCACCCCCGCAATGATTCTCGGATATGTTCTGGTTTACATACTGCAGGAAACCGGACTCATGGACCTTCTCGGCACGGTTATGAGTCCAGTGATGGGGCTGTTCGGCCTGCCGGGTGAGGCGTTCGCAGTTTTGATCTCGGCATTTTTCGCCAAGGCATCCGGCTGTGCAACCGCGGCATCCATGTATCAGGCTGGAACCCTGACGCTTGGTCAGGCCTCCATGATGCTGCCTGCCTGTATCCTGATGGGTACGCTGATTGGCCACTATGCGCGTATCGTTTTGGTGACCGGCGCGAACAAAAAATGGCATCCCCTGCTGATCGGCATCTGCCTGCTCGATGCAGCCATCAGCCTGATTATCATGCGCATCATCCTTTCGATGATGGGCGTACAGTAAATGCGGAAAGGAGCGATAACCATGCTTTCCAAGCTGTCCCGCCGGCGCGGTCTGCAATTGGAAGCCCTTGGCAGCGTATTGATCTCTACCGTCATGCTGGCCGACCGCTTTCTGTTTACTCTGCGGGACGGGTTCGTCTTATCTGCAGCGATCGTCTCCGCATTGTTTTTAACTGCTGGCATACGCGTGGTAAAGCGCGCAGATGAACAGGCACAGAACGGCGATCAAGCGCCGGAATAAGCCTCGCTGCTCCCTTTATTTGCCCCACCTCCCGAGAGAGCCCCCCTGAGGAAGAAATTCCTCAGGGGGGCTCTTTTATCCATATTTATCCCATAGGCATTGCATGGGATGGCTGATCTTCACGGGTTCTGCCCCTGGCCTTCATCTCATTATGATGATATCCATGCTATTTCAGTCTTCTGGCATTTCCCAATGAAAGCACGCGTAGTACGGCGCCGCTTTCCGTTTCAGATAATCCGCGTCATCCTTTTTGCCCCAATCATAGAGCCCCTGTCCGGCACTTCGGCCGGTTTTTCCCGCTGCAATCCCATCCAGTACAATCTGCTGGATAGCCCGCGTACCGCACAGGTCGGGGTATACGCTTTTGGCAATATCGCACTCCAGGTTAAAACCTACATCATCAAAGTATTCCAACAGGCCGATCGATGCGTACCGCATACCAACTGCATATTTGATTGCCTTATCCACGTCCTCGACCGAAACCACGCCCTGCTCGACCAGATAAAGCGACTCGCGGAACAGCGCTTGTGCGAATCGGTTGATGATAAAGCCGGGTACGCTCTTATGCAGCGTCACAACCTCGCGATCCAGCTCTTCCAAAAGCCTGCGGGCGCGCCCAATGGTTTCCGGCGTAGTTTTCGGGCCGCCGACCAGCTCCACCAACGGCAGCATATGCGCCGGCTGGAACGGATGGGTAACCACGAAGCGCTCCGGATGCCTCATTTCCGCCGTCAACAGCTCGGCCGAAATCGCGGATGTCGTAGACGCCATCAGGGTTTCAGGCGAAACGATCTCCTCCACCTCACGATAAATCCCACGCTTTACTTCCAGATTTTCAAACGCAGCCTCAAGCACAAACACGCAATCCCTCAGATCAGCCGGATCGGTCGTCAGGATAAAGCGTTTGCGGATCGCCGCACGGTTCTGCTCCGTCGCAAGCCCCTGCTGCACCAGCTCCTCCAGATTCCCCTCCAGAATTGCGCGGCACCGCTTCAGATCTTCCTCATCCAGCCCGACAATGGTCACCCAGCATCCGTGTCCCGCCATCAGCGTCGCCATCCCCGCGCCAACGCGCCCTGCACCGACCACACCAGTTTTGTAATCCAGCATTTTGTTTGCTCCTTTCCATCGTGTCAAAGACTTTCTGCTTTAATTATATAGCAAGAAGCTTGCCAAGTCAAAATACCTTCTCAAAAAGAAGCGATTCGCACAAAAAAACTGCTGGATTTACATTATTCTGACAAAAACCGTTCCTATCTCATACCTTGTCCCGTCGCCCGTTTCACGGCGCGGGCGCTGTTTCATGAAACAGTGAAACACTCCTCCGCGCATAGCGGCGCGTTCCCATCGAGCAACTTCGTTCATGGGGACGCGCCGTTTTGTTAACCCTCAATTCTCCTGCTCCATCTTTTTCAGCTGCCGCCACAGAGTCACGCGGCTAATCCCCAACATCTGTGCAGCGGCAGTCTTATTTCCGTTCGCCGCCTTCAGGGCGGCACAAATCTTTTCCCGCCCAGGCAGCAACTCCTCCCGCATGCCCTCTTCCGACTGTGCAGGAAGCGCGCCGCCCGGCAGGAACCTTTTCAGCGCCCGCGCATCGATCAGATCAATACCCCCACACAAAACCGACAGGCGCTCACAGAAATTACGCAGTTCTCTAATATTCCCCTGCCAGATCTGCTGCTCCAGCAGCCCCTTTGCCTCTTCACTGAAGCAGATTTTCGGCTTGCCCTGCCCGATCTGAAATTCATCCAGAAAAGCCTGCGCCAGCAGGGCGATATCCCCGCCGCGTTCACGCAGTGGCGGCAGTGTCAGATCCAAGACATTCAGGCGGTAGTAGAGATCCTCGCGGAACTCCCCCTTCCGCACCTGCTCATACAGGTTGCGGTTGCTCGCCGCGATAATACGGACATCGATCGGGATCACCTTATCATGCCCGATCCGCATGATCTCACGTTCCTGTATTACACGCAGCAGCCGGCTTTGCAGCGCAAGCGGCATTTCAGAAATCTCATCCAGGAAAATCGTTCCGTTATGTGCGATTTCAAACAGGCCGGCTTTCCCCTCCTTGCTCGCACCGGTGAACGCGCCGTTGACATAGCCGAACAGCTCGCTTTCCAGCAGGCTTTCCGGAATCGCCGCACAGTTGATTGCTACAAAAGGCTGCCCGCAACGCATACTGGCATTATGGATCGACTGGCTGAACAGCTCCTTGCCTGTACCGCTCTCGCCAAAGATCACAATATTGGAATTGGTTTGCGCAAACGCATCCGCCCTGCGGATGCACTCCCGAATCGCCGTGCTTTCCCCGATGATACTGTCAAAGGTGTATTTCGCCGTATGACCCTTATGGTAAAGCTTTCCGCGCAGCTTGCCCTCGGTTTCCTGAATCTGATTGGCGTTCAGGAAGGTCAGCACATAGCCGATCACTTCGTCGCGCAGATTAATTGTGATTTTCTTAAATGAAAGGTGAGTCTGGTGGTATTCTATAATTTCATCAATATAATCGTTAGGCCGGTTGACCAGACGAGCGATCTGCGGTGACCGCAGCACTTCCCGTACCGGCATGCCAAGGAACCAGTCCCCCGGCGTGATATTCAGGATACGCTGTGCCGCTCGATTCATCGCCGAAATATTCCGGTTCTGGTCCAGGGCAATCAGCCCCTCGAACGCGTTGTCCACCATTGCGGTGCGCAGCAGATTCTGCTCCCGCGCCTCCCTGCTCGCTGCACCGAGCTGCTTGGCGGCTGTGATCGCATTCCAGATCGAGCTTCTTCCTGATGTGAGCAGCATCGTCTGGGCATCAAGGTTCCGGGCATAGATGCATCCGCGCATACCGCCCAGAATGACCTTTTTTCCATCCTCAACCGCACGCACAACCGCTCGGTATACCTCCTCGTCTGTATTTTCTTCCAGATAATAGGGCGTTACATCCACGCCGATACGCTGGGCGGTTTCCTCGATCCCAAGAATCATATTGGTAGAGCCTATGATTCCGGCAGGCGCAGCGCCATACAGCTCTTTCAGCTTATACAATACGTTCAATATATCTTCGCCGGAAATCACCAGCTCAACAATTGGGATCGGCCCTCCCCGGCGCTTCAGATCGAACGCCAGCGCCCCCCGTGCAATGATCACATCGGCGTCCAGATTCTGTGACAGCGCCTGCGCTGTCGTCGGCGCTAAAACCGCGCAGAAATCATATTCCCGCCCATTCCCCGCGCGTCCGGTTTCCATCCCCTCGGCAAAAACCTCTTCCGCCTGTTCCTTTAGCTCCTCAAACGGCGCTAATAATACGATACGAATCATTTCTTTCTCCTCTACTCTTTCCGGCGATGCAACATCGTTTCACGTTTCGTTACGTCTCGTTACAGCACGTTGCAACAACCATACCATATGTTCCGCCCATTATCAAGCCCTTTCTGTTTATTTTGAACAACCAGAAAAGTTTTACTTTGTCGGAGAAGGAATTATTTTGTCTGTCCTGCTTTTTGGCATGCTTCCTGCTCTTTAACAGGGCGAACGCAAAACAGCGTATCTATAAATAAAGGAGGTCTTTGCTTATGAAACTTCAAGTCCTGATCCCTTCCGACATTTCAGAAGCCGGCAAGCAGTATCTGCGCGACCGGGGTTATGAAATCAAGATGGGGCGCGGGCTGGACGAGGACACCATCATCGCCGATGCACAGGGCTGCGATGCGATGCTGGTGCGGAATGAGCCCATCACCCGCCGGATCCTGGAGAACATCCCTTCCGTAAAGGTGATCAGCAAGCACGGTGTAGGGCTGGACAAAATTGACCTGGAGGCTGCCGCCGAGCAGAACATTTGGGTAACAAACGGTCCCCTTTCCAATGCAATCGCCGTGGCGGAGCATACCATGATGCTGCTTCTGGCCTGTGCCAAAAAGCTGGTACGGTTCGATTTGGCGATCCGTTCGGGCGACTACAACATCCGCAATACCATGAAAGGTATGGATGTAGAGGGGAAAACCATCGGTATCATCGGCTGCGGTAAGATCGGTTCCATGGTTGCAAAGAAATGCGTGCATGGTTTTGATATGAAGGCGGTCGGCTATGATCCCTTCGTTCCAGCGGAAGCGCGCCTGCCAGAGATCGAGTATGTCGATACGATGGAAGAGGTTTTCCGCAGGGCCGATTTTGTTTCCCTCCATGTCCCAGCCACCAAGGATAATGCGGGCTTTGTCAACAAGGATATGCTCTCTTTGATGAAGCCTACGGCATACCTGCTCAATGCCGCGCGCGGCACAATTGTCAATGAAGCCGATCTGTACGAAGCGCTGCACAGCGGTCGGATCGCCGGCGCCGGTCTGGATGTATATGCACAGGAACCCCCCGCTGCCGACAATCCGCTGTTTACGCTTCCCAACATCACAGTGACGCCACATAACGCCTCCCTGACGCATGAAACCACCGATCGCATGGGCCTGCACGCCGCGCAGGGTATCGACGAAGTGCTCTCCGGCGGCGCCCCGACATGGCCGTGCGTTACGCCGAAGAAGCCGAGGTAGCCTTTTCAAAAGGAGGAAATATGTATCAGCTTAGGAGTAAAAAATACGATATCGTCATAAAAAACGGCACTTTAATTGATACAATTGGCGATTTTGAAAAAAAAGAAGATCTTGCCGTCGTCGCCGGTAAGATTGCCGCTATTGGCACCATCTCAACAAACGATGCCAAGATGTGCATCAACGCAGAGGGATGTTATGTTTCTGCCGGGCTGATCGATTACCATTGTCATGTATTCCACGGTGGCGATTGGGCGAGCTGCTCCGCCGAGGCTTATGCATTGCCAAATGGAGTGACTACATTAGTGGATGCCGGCTCGGCGGGCTGTGGTGGCTTCCCGATATTTTGGAATAGTGTAGCAGCACGCAGCTTAGTGAATGTAAAGGCATATATCTTTGTCGGAACAGGCGGTCAAGTAGGTCTGGGTTGTGTGGAGGATGAAAATCCAGATCATATTAATCGGGACGGCATTGTGGAGCTTTGTCAGAAGTATCCAAATGAGATAGTTGGTATAAAAATTAAGATTGATAAGGATCATCTGGCACCATATGGCATTGAGCCTCTCTGCGAGGCCATACGTCTGGGCGAGGAAACAGGGCTTCGCATCTCTGCTCATGCCACGGATCCCATCGTTCCTGTTGACGAGTTCATTGACCTATTCCGTCCTGGAGATATTTACTGTCACATGTTCCATGAAACCGGCGAGGGCATTCTGGATGAGTCTGGAAACGTACGAAGCAGTATCCGCCATGCGCGTGAACGCGGTGTTTTATTCGACGCAGCACACGGGAAAACCAATAACTTTTCCCTTTCCTGTGCAAAGAAAGCAATTGATCAAGGTTTTCTGCCGGATATCATTAGCTCGGATTATACCAAAATCTCACTCTCCGCACGCTATCCTTTCACAATGATGCTGTCAGAATATCTCAACCTCGGTATGTCTTTCACCGAAGTCCTGCGATGCTGCACCGAAAATCCAGCAAAGCTTTTGTACGGGCGCTCAGCCCCTTTCCTTGCACTTGGCGAAGCAGCGGACCTTGCCATATTAAAAATCGCGGAACGTCCGGTCACTTTCTGGGATCACTACGGCAATCTGGTTCACGGTGATCAACTGATCGAAAACAAGATGACCATTTGCAACGGTGAAATTTTGTTCGATCAGCTGGAAGATAAATATCAGAAATTTGCTTAACAAAACAAAGGAGAAAGAGAATGAAACTGAGAAAAATCTGCGCACTGTTTCTGGCTTCAAGCCTTTTACTTTCGGTCGCAGCCTGTGCGCCGAATACGACTGTGGAAAGTAACAATGACGGCGGTGAAACATCCGCAAACACCGAAGCCAAGGTATTCACCATAGGTCATTCCAACCCTGCGGATCCAGATGACCAATATCATTATTTCTGTGAGCAGCTCAATAAAAATCTGCAAGAGATCTGCGATGGTGCTATTCAGTTTGAAATCTTCTCAGATAGCCAGTTCGGTACTGAAACTGAGATGTTTCAAGCAGTCAGTGACGGCTCGCTGGATGCGGTCTGCATTTCCAACAATATCGTTTCCGGTAGCATTCCGCAGTTACAGGTGCTTGACCTGCCATATTTCTTCGATAGCGAAGATGAGTATCAGTTCCTGGTTGATAACGAAGACTTCCTAAATGAAATCACCCCGATTTATGAAGGCACCTGGAACATGCACCAGTTTGCACCGGTACTCGATGCTTCTTGGCGTACTTTGTTCACCAAGGGTAAGGCTGTTAAAACATTTGAGGATATGAAGGATCTCAAGGTCCGTGTTACTACCAACCGCGTGCATGAGGCCGCTTACAAAGCTCTGGGAACCATCCCCTCGGTTATCGCATGGAACGAATGCTATACCGCCTTCCAGCAGGGTGTTATCGACGGCCTGGACGTTGGTGTTCCGATCGCCGCTACCATGGGCTTCTACGAAGTATCCGATTACTGCACGCGCGTCAATCCGTTCCCGATCCTGTGCTGGCCGATGATCAACATGGATGTCTGGAACTCCCTGACCGAAGAGGAGCAGGGCTGGATCACCGAGGCTGGTTATGATGCCGCAATGGCCCAGCGCACCCATCAGCGTGAGATGGAGGTTTCTTTTACGGAAATGGAAGAGGAAGCAGGCATTGAATTCTTTGAGCCCGACCTTACTCCGTTCAAAGAAGCAACTGCCAGTGTACGCGATCAGTTCAAGCCTGAAATCGGCGAAGACTTTTACACCATGTGCGTAAATCTGGTGGAAGAGTATCGCGCAGGCAAGTAAACCACATTGCTGCCCGGTGTGTGCTGAAGGCTGCACCGGGCAGCCCCCCCCCCTTATAGTCTGCGAAAGGAGATGAATATGTATGCAGTGGGCGAAGCGTCTGGACCATAGCGTTCAAAAAATCAATGCAGCGCTGATGGTTCTCGCCTGTATATTCCTCGGCATCCTAGTCGTTACCTGTATCATGATGGTTCTCACCCGCTTTATCCCGAATTTTACCCTGACCGGTCTGGAGGAAATTGCTCGATATGCTTTTATTTTCCTTACCTTCTTTGCAGCGGGTGCCGGAACTGGAAGTAACGCACACCCAGGTTTGACTCTTTTGCGTGACGCACTACCGAAAAAAGGCCGGTTTGCCTTGGATCTGATCGTTTATTTGCTAATCGCACTGTTTGGTGTTATTTTCATCGTTTGCGGTTATCAGGCTGCTATGGGCGTCAGCAAGCTAATTTCTACGTCTTGGCGCATTCCAATGCCGATTATCTATTTTTCAGCGGTGCTGGGCGGCATTTTTATTACTGGGAACACGATCAATAACGTGATCCAGCTAATCGTATGCGGCGATGACAAGCGCAGCACAGAAATCGAAGAAGTTCAGATTGTTGCTGCACAGCAGGCAGAAGGAGGGAAAAACAAATGACATCGGCTCTTATCCTGTTTGGTTTGTTGTTCCTCCTGCTTGCACTCTGTGTGCCGGTAGGATATGCCATTGGTTTGGCATGCTGCGGCCTTGCGTTATTTACCGGAACCTGCGACTTATCCATGATCCCGGCCAAGATGATTACCGGCAACGATTCCTTTATTTTTTTAGCGGTCCCGATGTTCACCTTTGCAGGATACCTGATGGAAGCCGGCAATATCACTGAGCGTCTGGTCGACTGGGTCAACAAGGTATTCGGCCGTCTTCCTGGCAGTATGGGTGCGGTCGCGATTATCACCTGTGCGATTTTCGCAGCATTAACCGGCTCGGGCGCTGCAACGACAGCAGCCGTTGGCGCTATCATGTTCCCGCTGATGATCAAGGCACAGTACAGCAAAGACGCATCTGCCGGTATTATCGCCTCCGGCGCGGTACTCGGCCCAGTTATTCCTCCCAGTATCCCGATGATTATTTACGGTTCTGCCATGGGCGTATCCATTTCGGACATGTTCCTTGGCGGCGTTATTCCTGGAGTTCTTATGGCAGGTTCTTTCCTGCTGTACAACACTTGGTATGCGATTAAGCATCAGTTACCACGCAGCACAACAAAATATTCTCTATACGACATTCTGAAAGCAACATGGCACAGCTTGGGCGTTCTGATGCTACCAGTTATTATTCTCGGAGGTATATATTCCGGCCTTTTCACCCCCACTGAAGCAGCTGCAGTTGCAATCGCTTATACTACAGCTCTAATGATCGCGTACGGCCGCTTCACTTTCAAGCGGTACCTGCAGGTTATGAAGCGTACAGCAAGCACAACCGGCGTTATTATGCTAATTGTTGCACTTTCCAACGCATTTTCTTTCCTGCTGACCAAGGAACGTATCCCGTCCAAACTGACATCGGCCGTTGTTCCCATGTTAGGTAATGCATACATTTATCTGGCAGTTGTAATCATTATATTCCTGATTGCAGGCGCACTAATGGATACTGCGCCAGCACTGCTTATTCTGGCGCCTATCCTGGTCCCTATCGGCGTAGAGTTCGGACTGAGCGAACTCCATCTCGGCGTATTGATGTGTATCGTTATGATCTGCGGCCTGATCACACCGCCATTCGGGCTGAACCTGTTTACAATATCGTCCACGTCGGGCGTATCTTTTGAACAGGCTACCAAGGGTGCAGCGCCTATGATTATATGTTGTGTTATCATCTGCATCCTGTGTGCCTATATCCCTGGTTTAATTACATTCCTGCCATCCCTTGTGGGCGGATGATTGCCCCATCCTTTCTATATTCCATCAACTGACAATAAGACTTGGAAAGAGGTTCTTTAATGTTTAATCTTCAAAAAATCACCGATAAAATCGCTGCCGGAAAGGTTCCGGTTGGCTCCCACGTTGGCTTTGACAGCCCGTTTCTTACCGAAGCTCTCGCAGGCTGCGGCTTCGATTTCATCTGGATCGATGCGGAGCATTCCGCCATCGACAAGAAAGATATCCAAAACCATCTGCTCGCATGCCGCGCAGCAGGTGTGGCCGGTATCGTCCGTGTCCCGTGGAACGATCATGTTTTTATCAAAAGCGTTCTCGACATGGGTGCAGACGGTATCATCGTGCCGATGGTGCGCTCGCTGGAGGAGGCCCGAACAGCCGCCGCAGCAACGCACTATCCTCCGAACGGTGTACGCGGCATGGGAACACGCCGTGCGGTCAACTACTCGATGTGGGACAAGGCAGAGTACACCGCCAATGAGGATAAGCACATCTGGACGATCGTGCAAATCGAGCATGTTGACGTGGTCAAGGATCTGGAGGCTATCGCGGCACTGCCCGGCATCTCTGGCTTTGTCATCGGCCCGAACGACTATGCCATGAGCATGAACACGCAGGAGCACCGCTATACAGCCGCTTCCCCTGAAGCCAAGTCTGAATTTGACAGGATCGGTGAAATCCTACGTAAGACCGGCAAGCCTTTCGGTGTTTCCGGCGCATACAGCGAACAGTTTGTCAAGGATTGGCTCGGCCGAGGTGCCAACTGGCTGTGCATGAACTTCGACTTTAACTACATCGTTAACGGCGGCAAGGCGGTCCTGAAAGGCACACATGAGACTCTGGACGCGCTTGGACAGGCCTATTGAGCCAGAACACAGCAAGGGGGCTCCGAAAATGGAATGTCTGACAAATGCACAGCTGGAAGCGCTGCGCGAATTTGACACCCCGACCATCTGCAACGCCATCGAAGGCTTCGGCGTGCGCGCCAAAACCACAGGCTATACCGATACCAGTCTGCGCCTGCGCGTCAGCATGGAGGATAAGCCGATGGTCGGCTATGCCCGAACGGGCATCATTTCCGCACGGTATCCGGCGGACACCCGGCACAATGAGGTGATGCGGGCATACTACAAGCAGTATGAAGGCTTCGATCAGCCGCAGGTCGCGGTGATTCAGGATCTCGACCCGCAGCCGGTCGGCTCGTTCTGGGGCGACGTGCAGGCGACCGTCCATCGGGCGCTCGGCTGCGTTGGTACGGTCACCTCGGGCGGCGTCCGCGATGTGGCGGAGGTCGCGAAGGTTGGCTTCTACCTGTTCTCCCGGGAGATCCTGATCTCCCACGCGTACATCCATATGGTCGAGGCCGGTGGAACGGTGGAGGTCTGCGGCATGGAGGTCCATCCCGGCGACCTGATCCACGCGGATTGTCATGGCGCGATCGTAATTCCTCACGAGATCGCCCCCCGTCTGGCCGCCGCGTGCCGGCAGGCGGTAGAGGCAGAGGACGCCCTTCTGCTCCCCTGCCGGAAAGCGCTGTCGGAGGGCCGCCGCGTCACTGCGGATGAAGTCATGGCATGGCGTGCGGAAATGACCCGCCGCCGCGCCGCAATCGGCAAGTAAAGGAGGCCGTATGTTTCAGGAACAAAAAATTAAGGAAATCGCCCGGCAGATCCGCCGCGATATCGTTACCATGATACACGCAGCCGGCTCCGGTCATCCGGGCGGCTCTCTTTCTGCCGCCGATCTGCTCGCGACGCTGTATTTCACGGACCAGTTCCGCTGCGACCCTTCCTCCCCGAATTGGGCAGAGCGCGACCGGTTCATCCTTTCCAAGGGGCATACCGCGCCGGTAATTTACAGTGTGCTCGCACGCCGTGGCTTTTTCCCTCCTGAGGAGCTGCTCACGCTGCGCCGCTTCGGCTCCCGCCTTCAGGGACACCCCAAAAAGGATGCGACGCCCGGCTTGGACTGTTCCTCCGGTTCGCTCGGTCAAGGGCTCAGCATTGCAAACGGTATTGCCTTTGCGTTGCAGCGGCGCGGTTCGGACGCGCGCGTCTACTGCCTGATGGGTGATGGAGAGCTACAGGAAGGCCAGGCATGGGAGGCGGCAATGTTTGCCCCCCAGCACGGGCTGGACAATATATGCGCCCTCGTCGACTACAACAACGTTCAGCTTGACGGCCGCGTCGATGAGATCAAGGAGGTACAGCCGCTCCGCGAAAAGTGGGAGGCTTTCCGCTGGAACGTGATAGAAACGGACGGGCACGACGTCAGCGCGATTTACTCCGCCTATCAGGCCGCACGCGCCTGTAAGGGCAGGCCGACCGTTATACTCGCCCAATGCGTAAAGGGCAAGGGCGTTTCCTATATGGAAAACAGCGCAAAATGGCATGGAACCGCGCCAAATGATGAAGAATATGCACAGGCGATGGCAGAGCTGGAGGTGGAAGCATGAAGGATACGCCTATGCGCGACGGATACGGCAAAGCGCTCCTTGAACTCAGCCGTCTGCATGAGGATGTGATGGTTCTGGATGCGGACGTGGCTAAATCCACCCGTTCGGAATGGGTCAAGCAGGAAAACCCCTCATACTTTTTGGATTGCGGCATTTCCGAACAGGATATGGTCGGCACAGCCGCCGGCATGGCCCTTGCCGGGCTTACCCCCTTTGTATCAACCTACGGCGTGTTCCTTGCGGGCCGCGCCTGGGATCAGATCCGCAACACCGTCTGCTATAACCACCTGAACGTTAAGCTCGCGGGGGCGCATGGCGGCATCTCGGTCGGGCCGGATGGTGCCACACATCAGGCGCTTGAGGACGTGGCGCTGATGCGCACTTTGCCGGGTATGACGGTTGTCGTCCCCTGCGACGCAATCGAGACCCGCAAGGCGACGCTTGCCCTGTATGACCACCCTGGGCCGTGCTTTATCCGCTTCGGCCGCGAAGCGGTCCCTGTCATAACGGATGAGGACACTCCTTTTGTACTCGGTAAAAACCGTCTGGTATGCGACGGCAGCGATATGGTATTCCTCGCAAACGGTTACCTTGTCCATCAGGCGATGCGGGCTGCGGAGCAGCTCTCTGCCGAAGGCATTTCTGCCCGCGTCGTCAACGTGCATACCGTCAAGCCTCTTGACCGTGAGGATGTCATCCGGCACGCCTCGGAAACCGGCGCTGTTGTTACCTGCGAGGAGCATCAGGTCATCGGTGGGCTGGGCAGCGCGGTATGCGAGACGCTTTCGGAGAGCGTCTGCGTACCGGTCGAGCGTATCGGCGTGCAGGACAGCTTTGGCGAATCCGGCACTCCGGAGGAGCTGATCGACAAGTACGGCCTCGGCGTAGATTCCCTGTGCGCAGCAGCGCGGCGGGCCGTGCAGCGCAAAACGTCCCGTTAAAAATTTCCCCTTAAGAACAGGAGTTGTCATGGATATCCATGCAAAACAAAGCCTTTCGCAAAAGCAAACCCTGTCCCACGCACAGGTACAATCTCTGAACGTGCTTGCCATGACCGGAGACGAACTCGAGCGGTTCCTCCAGCGCGAGCTGGAGGATAACCCGTTACTCGAACCGCCCGAATACACCGACAGCTCTTTTTCCGAACCATTTTCCCTTTCGGGACACGGCGCACCCTCCGAAGCTCCGGAACACGGAGACATCCCGCTCCCCGATCGTCCGTCCCTTCGCGACCATCTGCTCAGCCAGCTCAACGAGCGCTCCATGTCGTCTGCCGAATGGGGCTGCATGCAGTTTTTGATTGATTCGCTCAGCGCGCAGGGCTTTCTGGACGTTTCCACACAAGAGGTTTCCCAACTCCTGCATCTGCATCCTGAGCAGGTATCGCGCTGCATGGCGCGTCTCCGCTCTCTGGAACCGCCAGGCATCGGCGCGCACGACATCGGCGACTGTCTGTTTCTGCAACTGGAGCGGCTGGGTCTCGGGAATACCGCCTTTGATACCTTGCTGCACTCCTACCTGGAGGATCTCGCAGCCGGGCGCTTTTCCAAAATCACACAGGAAGCCGGTATTTCCAAGCTTGTCCAGCGGCGCTGCCTGGAGGCGGTCCGCCATCTTGACCCGCATCCCGCCGCAGCCTTTACCGGTGGCCAGACGCAATACATCGTTCCGGATCTGGTGTGCAGCTACACCGATGGAGAATGGAATATACATATCAATGACCGCTGGATGGGTTCGGTTGGCATATCCACGCTGTATGACAGGCTGCTCCGTTCGGACGACCGGCCGGAGGTCAAGGCTTACTATGCCGAACGGCTCGCACAGGCCAAATTTGTGCTTACCTGCATCGAAAAACGCCGCGCAACCCTTACCGAAATCGCCAGCCGCGTTGTGGTCTGGCAAAGTGATTATCTGCTATATGGCAAGCCGCTGAAAACTCTTACCTTTCATCAGCTGGCGGCAGCGATGGGTGTGCATGAATCTACCGTCAGCCGCGGTGTGCGGGACAAATATATCCAGACCCCGCGTAAAACCCTGCCGCTGCGCGACCTGTTCACCGTGTCTCTTGATGCAGAACAGGGCATCAGTCAGGCGCAGGCTATGCAGGCATTGCGAAAGCTGATTGAGGAGGAAGATAAACACACGCCGCTGAGCGATCAGGCGCTGATGGAACGGCTGAAGGCGGAGGGTATCCCGCTTGCCCGCCGCACAATTGCAAAATACCGTGAATCGCTTGGGATCCCATCCGCAGCCCAGCGAAAACGTTGAAAAGGAGTCCTGCCCTATGAAATTCCCTGTTGAAACCATCCGCACATTCGGAGAAGCCGTGTCGGTCAAGGCCGGTATGTCTCCGGAAAACGCGAAAATCTTTATCGATAATATGATCAATGCCGACCTGCGCAATGTGCGCTCGCACGGTATCACCAAATTCCGCGGTTATCTATCCCGCGTCGAGCACGGCGTATCTGATATCAGGGCCGAGCCGACTATCGTCCGAACCGCACCCGCCGCACTTGCTGTAGACGGGAACAACGGCATGGGTACCACGATCGCCTGGAAAGCGATGGAAGCCTGTATCGAAACCGCCCGTGAAAACGGCGTAGCCTTCGCCACAATTAAAAATGCTTCCCACCACGGCTTCGGCGGTTACTATGTCATGCATGCCGCCGAGCAGGGTATGATCGCTTTTGAGGTTTGCAACTCGCCCAAACTGGTCGCCCCGTTCGGCGGCGCAAAGCCCCTGCTGGGCACAAACCCGATGTCGATCGCTATTCCCGCCGGCCGGCGCCCCATGCTGGTCTGCGACATGGCAACCAGTGTTGTGGCAAAAGGAAAAATCGCGCTGGCTATAAAGGAAGGCCGTTCGATCCCTGATACCTGGGCCTTGGATGCCGAGGGCCGCAAAACGACCGATCCCGTTGCGGCAAACACCGGCGTGCTTCTTCCTTTCGGGGGACCCAAGGGATATGCGCTTGCACTGATTATCGATGTGCTGTGCCACAGTCTTGCCGGTGCAAACGACAGCCAGCATATCCCGCGCGTATTTGAAAACCTGGAGGAACCTTCCAACATCGGCTATTGCATGTGCGTAATTGATATTAGCAAGTTCCTCCCACTCGCGGAGTTCCAGCAGAGCGTAGACGATCTGTTCGACAGTATCAAAGCCTGTCCGCCCGCCGAGGGTTCGACCGGCGTACTCATCCCTGGTGAAATCGAATATGCCGCAGCGCAAAAAAACAGGGAGGATGGTATCGAACTCTCCGAGCCAGTCCTAAAGGAGTTCCGCGAACTTTCTGAAAAATATCAGGTGGACTACCCATTTTAAGACCATATCACTTAACCTCTTTTTCAATATCGCGCGACAGCGCAAAGCAAAGGGTACCGCAAACGCGGTACCCTTTGCTTTGCGCTTTTAACCAATTCTATCTTACCTTTGATACGGAATCGTAACGCTACGAAAAGCAAAATTGAATTTTTATAGTTTATAGTGGAATAATTTCCTTACCACGGGAAATAAAAGCTTTTTCCCCCAGTCACGCTCTCATATATCCTGAAGCGCTTACCCTTTTCCGATGTTTCGATTGCTATTCTTCCTGTTTTCGTTCTTCCACGTTCTTTGTGACCACCACGTCGCTCTCCAGGCCGCAGACATGCCGGCACACCACCGTCCCCGCCTTAACGGGCGCCCGCAGCGTGATCTGCCTGATTTGCTCCATCACCGGAAAGATCATCTCCTTGGGGATAGGTGCGGTCAGTCTCACACTCGCAAGCGGCAGGACGCCATTTTCCACCAGAATCGAACTCGCAATCGTCCGCTTAGGAGCAGTCAACTCCTGCCGCACATACTGTTCCCCTTTCGGGCAGGTGTGTCCCACGACCGACAAAATTTTTCCATTGTCCCATTCAGCCTCGATCTCACAGCCGTTCGGGCAAATGATACAAGTATACTGTTTTTTCATTCCACTGACACCTCCAGCGCGCCTATCCGGCGCAGGTTTCCCGCTTTAACCGCAAGCTGGACCATCTCTGCGGGGATCGCCTTTTTCATACGTTTCGACACGACCTCACGCCCGTCCTGCCGCACGACCAGGCGGCAGTCCCGATAATGCCCTGTCACGCGCAGCGAAAGTGTGAAATCCGCCGTTCCACTCACCCGCTGCGGCACGGTATGTCCCACTCCACGGCCGGCTTCGACCGCCAGGTTGCAGGGTACGGGCGGAGTTCCCGCGACATACGCCGCCACGCTACGCGCCAGCGTCTCCGCTTCCAGCGACACAAAATCGACCAGGTCATGCACATGTAACACGTTACCCGCTGAAAAGATCCCCGGCACGCTGGTCTGCAGCGCTTCATCCACGGCTGCTCCGTTCGTGCGAGGATCTATTACAATACCCGCGCCCTCCAGAAGTTGATTCTCTGGGATCAATCCGACCGACAGAATTAGCGTATCGCATGTATACTCCTGTTCTGTGCCTGGGATCGGGCGTCTGTCCACGTCAACTTCAGCTACCGTGACACCGGTCAACCGCGTCCGGCCGTGGATCTCCGTGACTGTATGGCTGAGATACAGCGGGATGTCGTAATCGTCCAAGCATTGCACGATATTGCGCGGCAGGCCGCTCGGATGCGGCAGCAGCTCGAATACTGCCTGCACATGCGCACCTTCCAGCGTCAGTCGGCGCGCCATGATCATGCCAATATCACCTGAGCCAAGAATAACGACCTCCCTGCCCGGCATGCGGTTATACAGGTTCATGTACGCCTGTGCCGACCCTGCGGTGAACACGCCGGAAGGGCGCTCGCCTGGTATGCCAAGCGAGCCGCGACTACGCTCCTTGCACCCCATGGCAAGCACGACCGCTTTGGCCTCATATTGCCGAAGCCCGCTGCGTGTAGCCGCAGTAACCTTCCGGTCACATGTCAGCTCCAGTACGGCCGCTCCAGTCTCATACGGGATGCCGCGCGCCTGAACCTCGTCGATAAACGCCTGCGCGTATTCGGGTCCGGACAGGCTTTCCCCGAACCGCCCCAGTCCAAAGCCATCATGGATGCACTGCCGCAGAATACCGCCAAGTCTGTCCTCACGCTCCAGTATTACCATATCCCGCACGCCCTGCTTATGCAGCTCGACTGCCGCCGCTAATCCGGCGGGGCCGCCGCCTATGATTACAACCTCTTTCCGTTCCATTTATCACGCCTCCCCTCTCATATTGCCGGTCAGCACCCACGAGCCTTTCCGGCTGTAGCAGACCTCCTGCGGCCTGCAACCCAGCTCCTGCTCAATCATCTGCTCGATCTTCATTTGGCAGAAGCCGCCCTGACAGCCGCCCATCATGGCACGGGTGCGGTACTTGATACCCGTCATAGTTACAACGCCCAGCGGGTTGTGAATCGCTGCAAGGAGTTCGGCTTTGGTAACCCCCTCACAACCGCACACCAGTTCACCATAATCCTGATCGCTGGCGATCAGGCGCGCCTGCTCCGCAGGAGTGCAGTCCGCGAACCGGACGATTCCCTTTCGACAAGGGTTAAACGCCGGATTTTCCGCAAACGCCTCGCGCTCGCGCATCAGTTCAACGACATATTGTGCGATCGGCACGGATGCAGTCAGGCCGGGCGATTCGATCCCCACCAGGTTGACCGCTTGCGGCGCAATATCGTCCCTGATCTCGATTTTGTAGTCCTGTACCGTACCGTTCTCATCCACCAGCTTAGGCTGGATGCCGGCGAACGTGCGAATCTGATCCTTTTTGTGGATATGCGGCCACAGCACCGTACCACTGGCGGCCAGCTCCTCTATATTCTTCTGTGGGACAGTGTAGTCATCAAGCTTATCCGTATTCTCGGCATCTGGCCCAACCGTAACGTTCCCGTCCACTGTCGGCGTCACATGGATTCCCATGTAGACGTTATTCGGTACCGGATAAACCGGCATAGGCAGCAGTCTCCCCATCCGCTTATGCAGGATAATATAATTGCTGCGCGAACCAACCACGCGGTAACCCGTAATTCCCAGCATATCGGATATCCGTTTGCAGCCCAGCCCCGCAGCATTGACCACCCAACGTGTCCGGAAATCTCCCTTACCGGTCTGCAGGACATAGACGTCTGTTTCTCTGTGGATGCCGGTCACCTCGTGATCGAAAAAGTAGGATACCCCGTTAGCATGAGCGTTTTCCGCCAGCGCAATCGTATACAAAAACGGGTCCATGATACCACTGTTTTTCGACCACATTGCAAATTTTCCCACAACCGCCGGCACCAGCTCATGCAGACGCGCCTCGTCTACCAGTTCCAGTCCGTCCATACCGTTTATCGCACCTTGCTCCATCGTGCGCTGGAGCTGTTCCATATCCGCCGGTGTATTACCGACCAGCACCTTGCCACACCGCTTAAAAGGAAAATCCAGTTCTGCCGCCAGCTTATCCATCATCTTATTTCCTGATACGCAGAAGCGCGCCTTCAGGCTCCCGACCGGATTGGCGAAGCCGCCGTGTACCACAGCGGAATTGCGTCCGCTCGTCTCATTGCATACATCCAGATTTTTTTCCAGTACCGCTATACGCAGCCGGTATCGGGAAAGCTCCCTCGCAATCGCACTCCCGACAACGCCTGCGCCAATCACAATTACATCATATTGCTCTTGCATAGTATTCGCCTCACACACAACGAATGTTATATATTTCATTGATCAAAATATATAACATTCGTTTTCATTTGTCAAGCACTTATTGAAAAAAAATAAAGCCACCGTATCCGGTGGGAAACACTCCGGCACAGCGGCTTCTGTCTCATCTATTTTCAACCTTAAAATATTTAGGGAATGCCGCGCGGATGGCTGCGATATTCTCCGTATAGCGGTTCATGTGCTGGTCCGCTATCATGCGAGCATGTGCTTCATCACGCGCTTCCACGGCTCGTATCAGATTTTCGTGATCCTGTAGGATCATCTGCGCCGGCCGGCAGCGGAAGCTGAGGATAGTAGTCCTGTCAAAATGCGGCGCAATGCTTTCTACCAGTTCATACCAGTGTCTCCGTCCACACAGATGGTAGAGCATACTGTGAAACTGCTTGTCCAGCAGGAATATCTTATCCTCCTGCTTCCGCTTGATATAAAGCTGCCACAGTGCGATATTTTCCCACAGCCGGTCAATATCCTGTGCGGAAAGCAGACGGCATGCCATCCCTGCAATCTCTGCCTCAAGTACACTGCGCAGGTGCCGCACTTCCTCAACCAACTCCGCGTCGATATAAGCGACATAGGTACCGATTTTCGGGCGGATATCGATCAGCTTACGCTGTGCCAGCTCCAGCTCCGCTTCGCGGAACGGCGTGCGGCTGACGCCCAGCTTTTCGCACAGCTCCTGCTCGATCAGTTTTTCCCCCGGCTCCAGTCCTGTGTTGACGATATTGTCCACCAATACGCGAACGACATATTCCTTTGCCGACTCGCGCTCCTTCCTCTCTGGTATCGTTATCACCTTGTCTTGCTCCCCCTCCAGATCAATGATATTCTGCTTTTTATTATACGACAGTTCATCAGCCCGCGTCAATTTGCCATCCAGTCAGCTTTGTCTGTTCGGCAACAATTTCATGCTTCCCGCATCCCGCCGGCATGGTTTTTAGTAAAGAAATTTTTTCCAGTTTCTTTTTCGCTGATTTAACGCTTGCAACCTTTCCCCGCATTGGATATAATGAAAGCAACTTATTTTACTAAAAACAGGGGATCGAGATGTCAACGCTTAAAGAATTAGCTGAATACACCGGTTTTTCCATCACAACCATCTCCCGTGTGCTCAATAACGACCCGACCATGAGCGTCAGCGACGCCACCCGCGCCAAGATCCTGGAGGCCGCGGGCAAGCTGCATTACCGCTCCTCCACCCGCCCGCGCCGGATCCGGACGGGCGCGCCCTCCTCGCTGCGCATCGCCATCGCGGAGATGCTCTCTCCGGCGGAGCAGTTGGTGGATCCTTATTACCTCTATCTCAAAAACTACGCAGAGCAGCGCTGCTGCGACTGCGGCTATTCGGTCATCCACCTGTCCGAGCAGGCCGGTGCCTATCGCGCGCCCGTCCCCACCTCGTTTGACGGCCTGTTGGCCATCGGCATTTTTTCCGAGGCGCAGATACAAAACCTGTCCGCCCTGTCGTCCAACCTTGTGTTCCTGGATTCCGCACCGGATGAGCTGAAGTTCCCCTCGGTCGTGCTGAATTTCCAGTTAGGGGTGGAGCAGGCGCTCGATTACCTGCTCGCACGTGGCCACCGGTATATCGGCTTCCTGGGTCCGGACCGCAAGCTCGATCAGAAGAAACGTCCCGCGCCCGAGGTGCGCCGCCAGTTTTTCATCGATTATATGACGCGCAAGGGTCTGTTCGACCCCGCATTCCTGTTTGAAGCGAAAATGACTTCCTCGGACGCCCGCGCCGCGTTGTCCGCCCGCATTCAGTCCGGCGGCGCTTTGCCGACCGCCCTGCTGGCCGCCAACGAGGAAGCCGCAATCGGCGCGTGCGCCGCGCTGCGGGAAAACGACCTGCACGTTCCGCGCGATATGTCCATCATCAGCTTTAACGACACCCCGCTCTCCACCCTCACCGACCCGCCGCTCACCAGCGTCAGCACCCATGTCGCCGCCATGAGCGCCACGGCGGTCGACCTGCTTGCACGCAGCCGCCGCGATGCGGACGCACTGCCTGTAAAAATCGTTGTCCCCCCCTCGCTGATCGAGCGGGAAAGCGTATACGCCCCCATTCGCTGATCCCAGGCGGCCGGTCTACCAGACCGGCCGCTTTTTTACCCAAAACGTCCCCTGGATTTTTGTTCATATTTTTAGTAAAACAATACTTGAAGTTTTACTAAAAATTGAGTATGCTTAAATCACCAGGATATCATCCTGAAATTGCGATCAAAAAGGAGATGAGCCGTATGGAAGAGCAATCGATCCTTCTTCAGGCGATCGACAGCGGCGCGCTCGACGCCCGTCTGTCCGATGTCTGCGGCTGCGGCGCCGAGGGACTTGCACACAAACGCGCCCGCCTGTCCGGCCTGTTGCACAATTACGGCGCTGCTTTCGGCAAAGAGGGACGGGTCGGTCTGTTTTCCGGCCCGGGCCGCACCGAGCTGGGCGGCAACCACACCGACCACCAGCACGGCTGCGTGCTGGCCGCTGCAATCGATCTGGACGCGCTCGCCTGCGCCGGCCCCAACGGCAGCATGACCGCGCGCATCCGCTCGACGGGCTATCCCGACATTGACATTGACCTGACCATGCTCGCGCCACAGCCTGCGGAAGCGGGTACCTCGGCCGCGCTGGTACGCGGAATCGCCAGCCGCTTCATTTTCCTCGGGTATCCGGTGCGCGGCTTCAACGCCTGCATCGATTCCGTTGTTCTCGGCGGCTCGGGCCTGTCCTCCTCGGCGGCGTATGAAGTGCTGATCGGCGTGATCCTCAACCATCTGTTCTGCGGGGACGCGGTCAGCCTGGTCCAGATTGCGCAAATCGGCCAGTATGCGGAAAACACGTTTTTCGGCAAGCCCTGCGGCCTGATGGACCAGCTCGCCAGCGCGGTCGGCGGCATTGTGTCCATCGATTTCCAGAACCCCGCGTCGCCTGCGGTCCGCAAGCTGGATTACGACCTGCTCTCTTCCGGCCATGCGCTCTGCATCATTGATTCCGGCGCGGACCACGCGGACCTGACCGACGAATACGCCGCAATCCCCGCGGAGATGGGCGCGGCCGCCGCATGCTTCGGCAAGTCCGTGCTGCGCGACGTGGACTACCATGAATTCTGGAACAACCTCGCCCTTGTCCGCCGACAGGCCGGTGACCGCGCTGCGCTGCGCGCCATGCACTTCTTTATGGATAACCTGACCGCCGTCAAGCAGGCGCAGGCGCTCGAAAGCGACGATTTCTTCCGCTTCCTCTCCCTTGTGAACCAATCCGGCATCTCCTCCGGCCTGCTGCTGCAGAACCTCTACTGCACGGCCCGTCCGCAGGAGCAGGCAGTATGCGTCACCATCGCGCTCGCCAAGCAGCTTCTCGCTGGGGAGGGCGCGGCCCGCGTCCACGGGGGCGGCTTTGCCGGTACCGTGCAGGCCTTTGTGCCGAACGGCAGGAAGGAGCAGTTCCGCGCCGGCATGGAGGCTGTGCTGGGGAAGGGCTGCTGCCACTTCCTGCACATCCGTCCGGAGGGCGGCGCCGTGATTGCGTAACGGCGTCCGGAGCGTTCCCCATATCTAACTTACTGGGAGGGTATTTTATGTCTATTCTTGTTCTGGGCGGCGCGGGCTATATCGGCTCGCACACCGCGCGCGCGCTGGTTGAGGCCGGACGCGAAGTGGTTGTCGCGGATAACCTGGAAACCGGCTTCCGCGCCGCGGTTCCCGCGGGCGCGCGCTTTTACGAGGGCGATATCCGCGACCGCGCCTTTGTCGACCGCCTGTTTGAAAACGAGCGGATCGAGGGCGTGATCCACTTCGCCGCCAATTCCCAGGTCGGCGAAAGCATGGCAAAGCCGCTCAAGTATTACGACAACAACCTGTGCGGCACCAAAACGCTGCTCGAAAGCATGGTCGCCCACGGCGTGCTCACTATCGTCTTTTCTTCCACCGCCGCGACCTACGGTGAACCCGAACGCGTTCCGATCCTGGAAAACGACCGCACCGAGCCGACCAACTGCTACGGCGAGACCAAGCTCTCGATGGAAAAAATGATGAAATGGGTTTCGGCCGCGCATGGCCTGCGCTTTGTCGCGCTGCGCTATTTCAACGCCTGCGGCGCGCAGCCGGACGCTTCGATCGGCGAAGCGCACAATCCGGAAACCCATCTCCTTCCGCTCATCCTGCAGGTGCCGAACGGCCAGCGCGAGGCCATCTCTATCTTCGGCGACGATTACCCCACGCCGGACGGAACCTGCATCCGCGACTATATCCACGTCTGTGATCTCGCACAGGCGCACATCCTTGCGCTCGACTATCTGCTTGCGGGACGGGAAAACAACGTGTTCAATCTGGGCAACGGCGTCGGCTTTTCGGTCAGGGAGGTCATCGAGGAGGCTCGCCGTGTGACCGGCCACCCAATCCCCGCGCGGGTGGAGGCTCGCCGCGCGGGCGACCCCGCCCAGTTGATCGCCTCGAGCGAAAAAGCCAAGGCCGTGCTCGGCTGGAAGCCGCAGTACAACGACCTGCATACCATCATCCAGACCGCGTGGGATTGGCACAAGGCCCACCCGCATGGCTACGGAGCGTAAGGAGGCGCGGCTATGATCGATAACGCAGTGGCGCAGCTCGTCCGCTATGCCGAGCAAACCGGCCTGATAGCGCCTGAGGACCATGTCTGGGCGGTTAACAGCCTGCTGGAAATGCTGCGGCTGGACAGCTATACGGAACCCGCCCTCTCCGACACGCCCATCGACCTGCCCGCCGTGCTGGACGCGCTGCTGGACGACGCGCACGCCCGCGGCGTGCTGGAAAACAACTCCATCGTCTACCGCGACCTGTTCGACACCGCGCTGATGGGCCGCCTGACCCCGCCGCCGCGCGAGGTCGCCGCGCGCTTCCGCGCGCTGTATGACGAAAGCCCGTCCCGCGCGACCGACTGGTATTACCAGTTCAGCCAAGACACCAATTATATCCGGCGCGACCGCATCGCAAAGGATATGCAATGGAAAGCGCCCACCGAATATGGCGAGCTGGATATCACGATCAACCTGTCCAAGCCGGAGAAAGACCCCAAGGCCATCGCCGCCGCGCGCGACCTGCCCGCCTCGGCCTATCCTAAATGTCAGCTATGTGCGGAAAACGAGGGCTATGCGGGCCGCGTCAATCACCCCGCGCGGCAGAACCACCGGATCATCCCTATCACGATCGACGGCCAGCCGTGGTTCCTGCAGTATTCCCCCTATGTGTATTATAACGAGCACTGCATCTGCCTGAACGCAGCGCATACGCCCATGAAGATCGACCACGCCTGTTTCCGCAAGCTACTCGACTTTGTCGGCCAGTTCCCGCACTATTTTGTCGGCTCGAACGCCGACCTGCCCATCGTGGGCGGGTCGATCCTCGCGCACGACCACTTTCAGGGCGGGCGCTATGAATTCGCCATGGCCAAGGCGCCGGTCGAGACCGCGCTGGCTTTCCCCGGCTTTGCCGATATCCGCGCTGGTATCGTCAAGTGGCCGATGTCGGTCATCCGTCTGACGGGTGGCGACCCCGCGCGCCTTGCCGCGCTGGCCGACCGTATTCTGGCCGCGTGGCGCGGCTACACGGACAAGGACACGATGATCCTTGCCGAGACCGAGGGCGTGCCACACAACACGATCACCCCGATCGCGCGGCGGCGCGGCGCGGATTATGAGCTGGACCTGGTACTGCGCAACAACCTGACCACCGCGGAGCATCCGCTCGGCCTGTACCACCCTCACGCCGAGCTGCACCACATCAAAAAGGAAAATATCGGCCTGATCGAAGTGATGGGCCTCGCCGTGCTGCCCGCACGGCTCAAAACCGAGCTGACGGCGCTGGGCGAAGCGCTCGCGGCGGGCCGTGACCTGCGCGCCGACCCGCTGACCGCGTCCCACGCGGACTGGGCGGAGGGCTTCGCCCCGCGCTATACCATCACCGCGGACAACGCCATGCAGATTATCCAAAAGGAAGTCGGCCTCGTGTTTGCAACCGTGCTGGAGCACGCGGGCGTGTACAAGCGTACCGCCGAGGGACGGGCCGCGTTCCTGCGGTTCGCGGAAAGTGTGAAGTGACATGGATATCCGCTGCACCCCATTCGGAACCACCCATGACGGGCGGCCGGTCGAGCGCTATACGCTGACGGACGGCGCGTTCTCGGCCGCTGTCCTGACGCTCGGCGGCGTCCTGCAGTCGCTCATCGTGCCTGACCGGAACGGCGTCCCGACCGACGTAGTCCTTGGCTTCGACACGGCCGCGGACTACCAGGCGCAGGACTGCTACATCGGCGCGCTGCTCGGCCGCTGCGCCAACCGCATCGCGGAGGGGCGCGTCACCCTTGGCGGCAGGCAGTACCAGCTCGCCTGCAACGACAGCGGCGTCAACCATCTGCACGGCGGCACGGCCGGCTTCGACCGGCGCATCTGGCGCGCCTCCGTCCTGTCGGACGGCCTGCTGCTGCGCTATGACAGCCCCGCTGGAGAGGAAAACTATCCCGGCCGGCTGCGCGCAAGCGTCGCGTATCGTCTGTCCGGCGGCACGCTGTCTATCGCATATACGGCGGAAAGCGACGCGGATACCCTCTGCAATTTGTCGAACCACAGCTATTTCAACCTGGGCGGGCATGCCTCCGGCGAAGTGGGCGCACAGACCGTTTGCGTCCACGCGGAGCGCTTCACCCCGCTCGGCGGGACCGGCGCGCCCACGGGCGAGATCGCTCCGGTCGCCGGCACGGCGCTCGACCTGCGTCAGCCCGCCCCGCTCGGCGCGGGCTGGGACAGCGCCTGCCCGCAGATCGCGCGCGCGGGCGGCTACGACCACAATTATATCATCGATGGCACGGGACTGCGGCCGTTTGCCGAGGCATACTGCCCCGCGACCGGCATCGCGCTCTCCGTGCGTTCCGATATGCCCGGCATGCAGCTTTATTCGGGCAATTACCTGCGCGCGGACCTACCCGTTGGGAAAGGCGGCGTGCGGTACGGCCGGCGTCATGGCTTCTGCCTGGAAACCCAGTTCTGGCCGAACGCGCCCGCCCTGCCGCATTTCCCGCAGCCCGTCCTCCGCGCGGGCGGGGAATACCGGCGCCTCACGCAATTCTGCTTTTCTTCCCATTGTTAACGCCCTCTGCGGAAAACCGCCGGAAACAGGCTAACGCTTGCTTTCGGCGGTTTTCTATAGACAAGCGGCCGCAAACCCGCTAAACTAAAAGCAACCCGATTTACAAAAAAAGGAGGCCCTGCCATGTATACTGTGATCGTCGCGGACGACGAGCCCGAGCTGCGCCGCTCGCTGGTCGAGCGCACCCCCTGGGCCGAATGCGGCTTTACCGTGGTCGGCGAAGCGGAAAACGGCATGGAGGCGCTTGAGCTGGTCGAAAAGCTCGAGCCCGACCTGCTGCTGACCGATATCCGCATGCCGTTCCTGTCCGGCATCGCGCTGGCGCGCGCGGTGCGCGAGATCCGGCCCGCCATGCACATCGCCTTTCTCAGCGGGTATGACGATTTCACCTACGCGCAGCAGGCCATCCAGTATAATATCATCAGCTACATGCTCAAGCCGATCACGCTCGAGGAGCTGAAAAAAGAGCTTTGCGTCATTAGAGAAAAGATTTCCCTGCGCTATCAGGAGATTGCGCAGGGCCGCGCCGGACAGCCGCGGCCGGCCGATTTTCTGATGCCGCTGTTTTTCGGCGCCAACCCGCCGCTGGCAGACGCCGCGCTCGAGCAATACCTGCACGGGCAGGCTGTGGAGTGCGGCCTGCTCACCGCACAGGATATCCCGCCCGGCTACGTTGTGCTTGTCACAGCGATCGCCGGACGGGACGGCACGCCGCTCACCTCGCGCGCGCATGTTCATGCGGTCGAGCTGGTGCTGCAAAAATACCTTCACAGCGCCTCCTGCTTTATTGGCGGCCGCATCGTCTCGCTTGTGATGGCAAGCGAATTCGATTTGAATAAATACCTGCATATCGCGGTCAGCGAAATCGTGCAGTCGATCGAACGCGTGATGCAGGCGCGCTGCACGGTCGGCGTCAGCCGCACGGTCGGTGCGCTGTCAGATTGCCATACGGCTTACCGCGAGGCGATCGGCGTGCTTGCCTATCCCGCTGGGCTGGGGGACGGCAGCTCCCGTTTTGTCGATGACCTGGAGGCGCGCGGCTCCATCCGCTCGGATTTTACGGACGCGGCGGCCAGGCTGGAAAGCGTTGTCAAAAGCGGCAGCCGCGCGCAGCTCACCGCGTATCTGGACAATCTGTTCGACAGCCTGCTTTCCGCCCGCCGCTCCGCGCTGGAAACCGACCTGATGATGATCCAGCTCCTTAGTGCGCTTTGCCGGGCCGCGGGCGCGATCGTGGACCCGTCCACGGTGGACGAACTTTGGCGCGCTTCCCCGCTCGCCGGCCTCTCGCTCTCCTACCGCTCCTTTGACGAGCTGCGCGCGAAAATGACCGACTTCTGCCTGCAGGTCAACGACGCGATCTCCCAGCAGTGTCGGGAAAGCGGCAAGCTGCTGTGCGACCAGGCGCTGGGCATGATCCGCGCCCAGTATGGGGACGAAACGCTTTCCCTCGCCTCGATCAGCGAGGCGCTGCATATCAGCCCGAACTACCTGTCCGCGCTGATCCGCAAAAACACCGGCGAAACCTTTGTCAACCTGCTCACCGCCCAGCGTCTGGACGCGGCGAAGGAGCTTCTGCAATGCACCTCGCTCAAGGTCATGGAAATCGCCGCGCGCTGCGGCTATGCGGACCAGCACTATTTCAGCTATTGCTTCAAAAAGCGGTTCGACATCTCGCCGCTCGCCCTGCGGCGGCAGAACGCGGAGGATGGCGCATGAAACAGCAGCCGCTTTCCCTGTCCAGCCTGATGGTGCTGCTGGTCAGCGGCGTGGCCGCCATCACCGTGCTGATTTCCACCTTGGTGTATACGACGCTGTACGCGAACGCGCTCCGCTCCAACGCAGCCGCAAGCTCGGAGCAGTCGGTCGCACAGGCGGCGGGTGCGATATCCGATTACACCTCGGATGCCAGCACCCTGATCCGCCGCATCACCGGCGAGCTGCAAAGCGAGGCGGACGACCTGACGCTTGCGGAAACCTTCAGCACCATGGTGCAGATGCGCGACGACCTGACCAGCATCGGCGTTTACACCAGCTCCGGCCGGCTGCTTTCCTGCTGGACCTCGGGCCGCACGCGCAAGCCGCAGGCCGGTTCGCTCGACCTTACCGGCGTCGAGCCCGACCCCTCCGGCCTGTACTATACCCCTCCGCATGTACAGAACCTGTATGCGGATTATTATCCCTGGGTGGTCACCATCGCCCGTCCCGCCGCGCTCGACCGCTACGGCGGGGAGGTTTTTGTGTCCATGGACCTGCAGTTTTCCTCCATCGCCGCTTATATGGACGCGGTCGGCATCGGCCAGCACGGCTACAGTTTTATCATCGACAGCGACGGCCGCCTGGTCTACCATCCGCAGCAGCAGCTCATCTATTCCGGCCTCAAAACCGAGGATACCGCGCCGCTCGCGGCGCTGGGCGACGGGGTGCATGCGGATCAGGATCTCATTCGGGTCATCAAATCCCTGCCGCAGGGCGGCTGGCGCATTGTGGGCGTCAGCTATCTGGACGAGCTGGTCCGCCAGCCGCAGCAGACCGCGCTGCAAATGCTCCTGTTCGCCGTTCCCATCGCCCTGTTCATCCTGCTCGGCGTGGCGCTTCTGATCGCGCGGCTGGTTTCGCGCCCCATCCTGCGCCTGGTAGGGGAGATGCGCGATTTTGAAACCGCCGCGCCCGACTTTGTCTATACGCCGGTCAGCGGCACACGGGAGATCTGCGTGCTGTCCGATTCCTTTGAGCATATGGTCGGCCGCATCCAGAAGCTCGTGGACGAGGTGAAGAGCGAGGAGGAAACGTTGCGCAAAACCGAGCTCAAAGCCCTGCAGGCGCAGATCAACCCGCACTTCCTGTATAACACGCTGGACTCTATCCAGTGGATGTGCGAGCTTGGCCGCACACAGGACGCAGTCAAAATGGTCAGCGCGCTCGCCCGCCTGTTCCGCATCAGCACCTCCCGCGGCGAGGACCTGATCCCCATCCGCAAGGAACTGGAGCATGCGGAATGCTATCTGATTATCCAGAAATTCCGCTATAAGGACCAGTTCTCCTACCGCTTCGACGTGGACGAGTCGCTTCTTGACTGCCTGTGCAGCAAGATTACGCTACAGCCCATCTTGGAAAACGCGATCCTGCACGGCTTCGGCGAATTTGTCGAGGATGGGGAGATCACCGTTTCCGTCCGGCCGGACGGGACGGATATCCTGATGACCGTAACCGACAACGGCGTGGGCATGGAGCAGAGCCAGTGCAGGGCGATCCTGTCACATGACCGCAGCGGCCCGGGCGGCATCGGCATCAAAAACGTCAGCGACCGCATCCGCATCTACTTCGGCGCGCCCTACGGCCTGTCCATCCAGAGCGAGCCCGATCAGGGAACGCGCGTCATCATCCGCCTGCCGCAGTCTGGGGGGAATGCGCATGAAAATCCGTAATTTGATCGGCGCTGCCGGCGCGCTGCTGTTCCTGCTGGCCGGCTGTTCCATCCCGTCCGGCAGCGTGCAGACGCAGAAGCCCTATGTCGCCGTAATCACCAAATCCACCAGCTCGGCCTTTTGGAAATCCGTCCAGTCCGGCGTGAAGGCCGCCGCCAGCGAATATAATCTGGACTACACGTTTGAGGGGCCAGCGAACGAGGAAGCTTGGGAGGATCAGAATGTGCTGATCCAAAATGCGATCGATAACGGCGCACAGGCCATCGTGATCTCCGCGATCGACTACACGGCGCCCGCCGAGCTGATCGACCAGGCGGCCGACCAGGGCGTCCATATCATTATCATCGATTCGGATATCCAGACCGACCGCGCCGCTATCCGCATCGGGACGGACAATTACAGGGCGGGCGAGGCGGCGGCGCGCGCGCTGTTCGACGGCGGCGGGGACAAGCTGTATATCGGCATTGTCGGCTTCGATATCCACAGTGAAAACGGCCAGAAGCGGGAGCAGGGCTTTGAGGCCGCTGCCGCGCGGGAAAGCCGTGCGCATATTGTGGAAAAGATCAACTGCTCCTCGCAGAGCGAAACCGTGCAGGCAGAAACACGCAGCCTGCTGCTCCGCCATCCGGAGATCAACGCGATCGTGACCTTCAACGAGCTAACCACCCTCGGCGTCGGACACGCCATCGAGGAGCTTGGCCTGCAGGACACGGTGCGCGTCGTAGGGTTTGACAATAATGTGGTTTCGGTCGGCATGCTCGAAACCGGCGAGATCGACGTGTTGATCGTCCAAAACCCGTTTGCCATGGGATATTTGGGCCTGGAAGCCGCTTTCCGGCTGATTAACGGCCAGCAGCCGGACGCCGATCACATCGATACTGAGGTGCGCGCCATCGGCCGCGAGGATATGTATACCGAACAAAATCAGAAATTCCTATTTAGCTTCACACAAAATCAATGATTTGAATTGTATATTTTAACCAACGGATGTCGATTTTTTCGACATCCTTTTTCTTTTTTTAGTAAAAATTCAAACTTTATCAGTAAAGAATTCTATTTTATTTGCGCTGTTTTACTACTATAATGAAAGCACAACGAAAGGCAATCTGCCGAAGAGAAGAAAAGAGAGTCCTGAAGGAGGTAACCTACCATGAACATGAAGAGATTCTGGGCGGCCGGTCTGGCGGCAACGATGGCACTGTCCCTTACCGCGTGCGGCAGCGGCGACAACAACGCTTCCGACAACGGCGGCGGCGGGGACGCGGCTTCCAACGACCTGAACGTAGGCGTTCTGTATTATAACTACGCGGACACCTATATCGCTTCCGTCCGCGCCGCTCTGTCCGAAAAGCTGGATGCCGCGGGCATCGAGCACAACGACCAGGACGGCAACAACAACCAGACCACACAGACCGAGCAGGTGCAGACCGTTCTCACCGCCGGCGCGGAAATGCTGGTCGTCAACCTGGTCAACACGTCCTCGGATGACGCCGCGAACGGCATTATTGATAAGGGCAAGGAAAGCAACCTGCCTGTCCTGTTCTTCAACCGCGAGGTTTCCGACGCTGTAATCAGCGGTTATGACAAGGCCGCGTTTGTCGGCACGGACGCACCCGAAGCCGGCCACCTGCAGGGCCAGATGATCGGCGAATACCTGCTGGAAAACTATGACGCATATGACCTCAACGGTGACGGCAAGATCTCCTATATCCTGTTCAAGGGCGAGCAGGGCAACGCCGAGGCGGAATACCGCACCCAGTACGCGGTGGAAGACGCCAACGCCCTTCTGACCGAGGCCGGCAAGCCGGAGCTTGAGTTCTACGATCCGAACAACTCCGACAAGTACCTGGTCGACCGCAACGGCTCCTGGTCCGCCGCAGCCGCGCAGGAATACATGACCACCGCCCTTTCCACCAACAATGACAGCAACAACAACATGATCGAGCTTGTTATCTGCAACAATGACTCCATGGCGGAGGGCGCGATCACCGCGCTCAACACCATCGGCTACAATCAGGACGGCGGAGATAAGACCATCCCCGTGTTCGGCGTTGACGCGACCGACGCGGCAAAGTCTCTGATCTCCAAGGGCCAGATGGCCGGCTCCATCAAGCAGGATGCCGACGGTATGGCGCAGTGCATCACCGATATCATCTCCAACGTCGCAGCCGGCAAGGACATGATGGACGGTATTGCCGACAAGTACACGGTTGACGACAGCGTTAACAAGATCCGCATCCCCTATCAGATCTACCTCGGCGAATAAGCCTTTCCGCTAACGCTGCACTTCATGCAACCAACGGCCGCTACCGCGCACAAGCGGCGGCGGCCGTCTTTTCATCCAAAACAAAGGGGAGGAGCAATCCATATGGCAAACGACGTCCTGCTGCAAATGACTGATATCTGTAAGCAGTTTCCCGGCGTCAAGGCGCTGGACGGCGTATCACTGACCGTGCGGCGCGGCACGGTCCACGCGCTGATGGGCGAAAACGGCGCCGGAAAATCAACGCTCATGAAATGCCTGTTCGGCATTTATGAAAAAAACAGCGGCACCATTGAACTGGAGGGCAAGGAGGTCAACTTCAAAACCTCTAAGGAAGCGCTGGAAAACGGCGTCGCAATGGTGCATCAGGAGCTGAACCAGGCTCTCAAACGGACGGTTATGGAAAACCTGTGGCTCGGCCGGTATCCGTTAAAATTCGCAAACTGCATCGACGAAAAGAAAATGTACAAGGACTCGCTGGCGCTGTTTGAAAAGCTCGGCGTACACGTCAACCCCCGCACGGTGATGAGCACCATGCCAGTTTCCCAGCGCCAGATGGTCGAGATCGCCAAGGCGGTCTCCTACGACGCAAAGGTCATCGTTTTTGACGAACCGACGTCTTCTTTGACAGAAACCGAGGTCGAGCACCTGTTCCGCATCATCAACATGCTGCGCGACCAGGGCTGCGGCATCATCTATATTTCGCACAAGATGGAGGAGATCCTCCGCATCTCGGACGACGTTACCATCATGCGCGACGGCCAGTGGATCGCCACCGAGCCGGCCAGCCAGCTGACGATGGAAAAGATCATCAAGCTCATGGTCGGCCGCGAGCTGACCAACCGCTTCCCGCCCAAGACCAATACCCCCGGCGAGGTCGCGCTAGAGGTCGAGGGCCTTACCGCGATGTATTCTCACGTCTGCGACGTCTCCTTCCGCCTGCGCAAGGGCGAGATCCTCGGCATTGCCGGCCTGGACGGGTCCGGCCGTACCGAGGTTCTGGAAAACATCTTCGGCATCGCCACCCGTAAATCCGGCACCCTCCGCTTGGACGGGCGAGAGGTACATAACCGCCGCGCGACCGAAAGCATCAAAAACGGCTTCGCGCTGCTGACCGAGGAACGCCGTGCGACCGGTATTTTCGGCATCCTGAACATCCGTGAAAACACCGTCATTTCCAGCCTGAAGAAATATTTGAAGGGCGGCCTTCTCAGCGAAAAGGAAATGAAAAAGGATACCGACTGGGCCATCCAGGCCATGCGTATCAAGACCCCGACGCAGGAAACCAAAATCCGCTCACTCTCCGGCGGCAACCAGCAAAAGGTCATCCTCGGCCGCTGGCTGCTGACCGATCCGGAGGTCCTGTTGCTGGACGAACCTACCCGCGGCATCGACGTCGGCGCAAAATACGAGATCTACCAGCTGATCATCGACTTGGCCTGCCGCGGCAAGGCGGTCATCATGGTGTCCTCGGAAATGCCCGAGCTGCTCGGCGTGTGCGACCGCATCCTGGTCATGTCGGGAGGCCGGCTGGCCGGCGAGGTGGACGCTGCCAACACCTCGCAGGAAGAGATCATGACACTGGCCGCCAAGTATGCTTAAGGGGAGGAAAAGAGCATGAACATCCGTTTTATCGATAATATGAAGCGCAAGTACGCCGATTACAAGGCGATGAGCGCTTCCGAAAAGCGCAATTACTGGAAAGAATGGCTGATCAGCTATTCCCTGTACATCTTTCTGATTATTGCGATCATCGGCATCGCCATCTATAAGCCGTCCTTTATCGCGCCGCGCTCCCTGATCAATATGCTTTCGCTGACCGCGGCCAACCTGCCGATCGCGCTCGGCATCGCGGGTACGATCGTATTGACCGGCACCGACCTGTCCGCCGGCCGCGTCGTCGGCCTGACGGCCTGTATGTCCGCCGCGCTGCTGCAGGCGGCGGATTATCCGAGCAAGATGTTCCCCGGCATCCCGCAGTTCCATCCCGCAATCATGATCGCGGGTACGCTGGTCATCGTAATGATTGTCGGCGCCGTGATCGGCCTGGTCAACGGCTTCTCGGTCGCGAAGTTCGGCCTGCATCCGTTTATCGTCACCCTGGCGACCCAGTTAATCACCTACGGCGTCCTGCTCCTGTTCACCAATATGAACGGCAACAGCGGCGCGCCGATCTCCGGCCTGTCCGAGCCGTTCAAGCAGTTCGTCAACGGTTCGGTTGTCAAGATCGGCAAGGATCAGATCCCGATTCCGAACTTCGTCTGGTATGCGCTGGTCCTGACCGTTGTGATGTGGTTCATCTGGAACAAGACCTGCTTCGGCAAAAACATGTTCGCCTGCGGCTCCAATCCAGAAGCGGCCAACGTATCCGGCGTCAACGTGGCTAAAAACACCATGATGGTATTTATCCTCGCGGGCATCATGTACTCGATCACCGGCTTTATCGAAGCCGCGCGTATCGGCTCGAACAGCCCGTCCACCGGCCAGAACTATGAATTGGACGCAATCGCGGCCTGCGTTATCGGCGGCGTGTCCTTTGTCGGCGGCATCGGTTCGATCGGCGGTATCATCGTCGGCGTGCTGCTGCTCCGCATCATCTTTGTCGGCCTGACCGTGCTTTCGGTCAGCGCGAACTGGCAGTATATCATCAAGGGCCTGATTATCCTGATCGCCTGCGCGATCGACATGCGCAAGTACCTGGCTCGTAAATAAACCGCATAAACTAAAGAGAGGGGCTGCCCGGCAGCCCCTCTCTTTATTGCTATTCCTCAGCGCAGGAAGCCCTCGACAATCTTGGCCTCAGCCTCCTCCTCCGTCAGCCCCAGGGTACACAGCTTGAGGATCTGCTCCCCTGCGATCTTGCCGATCGCGGCCTCATGGATCAGCGCCGCGTCCGCATGGTTCGCGCCCAGCTCCGGCGCAGCGTTCACCGTGCCGTTCCCGATAATAATGGCGTCGCACTCGCTGTGTCCGGTGCAGCGGCAGTTGCCGCGTATCAGGGAGCGGAACGCCTGATGCGACTGCCCCTTGGCGACCGAGCGTGAAATCAGGTCGCAGCCGCAATCATTCCCGTTCAGCTCCACGACGAAATCGGTTTCCGCGCGCTGCTCCCCATCCGTGAGGATGCGTTCCCGCACGCGCAGCTTTGCGCCCGCCGCCAATACGGCTTTCATGGTCCGGCGGGTGGAATCCACGCCGCCGATCTGGGTGGTTTCCATTTCCATCGTGCTTCCCTCAGCCTGCTCCACCTCGGTGACCGGATCGATGACCCGCGCCCCTGTTCCGCCGCCCGTGCCGATGTGCTTTTCCAGGTACCGCACCCGCGCGCCCTTTTTCAGAAAAAAGCGGTGGACGCCGTTGTGCCGCGCCTCGCCCTCGCCATCCGAATGGACGCCGCAGCCCGCCACGATGGTCACGTCCGCATCCTCCCCAATATAAAAATCATTGTACACCAAGTCGTTTTCCGCGCTGTGCGTCACGCATGCCGGAATATACACCTGCTCCCCCCTGGTGCCGGGCGCCACGGTGATATCGATGCCCGGCTTATCGGTTTTGGAGGTGATCCGGATATGCGCAGTCGACTGACGGCCCGCGCACTGTCCGTCCTCGCGGATATTATAGGCCGCGTTCCTGGGTACGCCCGTCCAGTTCGATACGGCCGCGAGCAGCTTTTCCGTAATCCGGTTCATCAGGCGCCCCCCCTTTCCAGCGGGCAGGGGCGTCCCTGCGTCTGTCCGTCAAACAGACGGGGTAGCATCTCCTCCCTGCTTCCCTGCGCGGACACCCTGCCGCCCGAAATAATCACAATTTCGTCCGCGATCTCCAGAATACGCCGCTGATGCGAAATAACGAGGATTGAGCCGTCCACCTCGCTGCGCAGCTTGCGGAACACATCGATCAGATTGTTGAAGCTCCACAGGTCGATGCCCGCCTCCGGCTCGTCGAACACCGAGAGACGCGCGCGGCGCGCGAGTACGGTCGCAATCTCGATGCGCTTGATCTCACCGCCGGACAGGCTTCCGCTCACCTCGCGGTCGATATACTCCCTGGCGCACAGACCCACCTGGGATAAGCTGTCGCACAGCGCGTCCTCATCCATGGCCTCCCCCACCGCAAGCTCCATCAGGTCACGCACGGTCAATCCCTTGAAACGCACCGGCTGCTGGAAAGCATAGGCGATCCCGTTCCGCGCCCGCTCGGTCACGCTCATGCGGTTGATGATGCGGCCATCGAGCAGGAGTTTCCCACTGTCCGGCTGCTCAATGCCAGCAATAATCTTAGCAAGGCTGGTCTTGCCGCCGCCGTTCGGTCCGGTCACAACCACGCATTTCCCGTCTGGCACGGTCAGGCTCACGCTGTCCAGAATCTCCTTCTCCGGCACGCGCCAGCAAATATCTTTTAGTACCAACATTTTATGGCTCCGTCCTTTCAACGTCCAATGCTGTGTTCTGTATGGGTTTCTCTAACCTATACCAATTTTATCACTTTTCCGCGCGGTGTCAACAACCGCAGCGGCATTGGCGGAAAGAATTACCGCTGCGCGGCTGCAGCCGAATTGACAAGAAACAGGCTTTGCAGTACAATACATTCAGTACCGCTGTTGCATGCGCAGCCGTCCGAAAGGAGCGCCCCTCAATGGAGCACCAGGCCATCACCATTCTCCGCTATATTTCCCTGCTACAGCGCAACACGCGCCGCTATTTCGATCTCATGCTCGAACAGGACCAGATCGGCAGCGGGCAGCAGTTTTTCCTGCTCCGTATTTTTGAGAATGACGGAATCAGCATGCAGGATCTTGCCCGTCTTGGCAGCTTTGACAAGGGTACGGTAACGCGCGCGGTGCAAAAGCTGGTCATCGAGGGCTACGTCCGCACGGAAGCCGACCCGCAGGACAAGCGCGTGCGGCATATCTACCTGACCGAACGGGCGCGTCCCCTGATCGACCATGTTTACCAGATCCGCGATTACTGGACCGAGGCGCTCACCCGCGGCCTGCGGGAGGAGGAGAAGCAGCGTCTCTTGGGCGCGCTACGGGATATGGCGGAGCGCTCCTCCGCCATGCTGGAAGCGCTGAGCGGAGGGGAAACCGATCCCGCCTTTCCCCTGTCATAAAAAGACGGCTTACGCCGTCTTTTTTCTTTTCCCGCGTTACAGGTGGAACCGGCGCTGCAGCTCGGCCTTGATCGTCTGCCACTGGAACAGCAGCAGCGCAGCCAGCAGCACAACCGCCAGCCCCGTACAGACCAAGGAGGGCAGCTTGACCTTCGCCACGCCACACGCCACCAGCACTGCAGGTACGATGCCCAGCACGCACGCCCCGATAAACGGTCCTGCAAACGCGCGCACCGGCATTTTGAACAGCACGGCAAACAGCAGCATTGCCAGCAGGCCGACCGCGCATACGCAGGGCAGGACAAAATCGGCCGACCAGCCGCGCCAGCCGGTCCAAATGTCCCAAAGCACGCTCAACGCTGGGATCAACAGCACCTGCCAGCCGATATTCTGCGCAATATCCCGCCGGTAGGCAATGCCAACCGCCGCGGCCGACCACACGCACGCCGCGCCCACCGCGACGAATATCCACCACCAGTCATCCATGCCCAGAGCCAGGTTGACCAGCAGGCACACCACGGTCACGGCGATCGCCAGCAGACCCAGCAGCCGCAGCGCAAAGCTGCCGGTGAACCGCGGCTTCTCGAGCGATGGGAACACCTCGGTATCCGGTTCGGGCGTACCGGAAAGCCGGCCGCCGCACAGTGGGCAGCAGGCTTTGTGTCCGGCAACCGTTACCTTGCAGTTGGGGCATCGCTGCATAGCGCATCCTCCTCCTCGTGATACTCGTTGCTGCGGATCTCCACATCGATCCCCTCGCCGACCAGCAGCTCGAAAAAACGGCGCTGAACCTCGGTATTCTCAAACGCGGAGGTAAAGCCGAAATGCAGGCTGTTCCCAAAGGAGCAGGTGCAGAGCTGGGTTGCGTGGGTGGACATGAACACGCCGAACCCGCGCACGAACGGGTGCAGCGCCTCGGGCAGCCGGAATTTTCCCACGTTGGACAAAACCGCGGTCTCGCCCCGTTCCGCAATATCGCCGGAAATGCGGAGTACCGGATTTTTCAGTACCAGCGGGATCGGCCGCAGCACCGGATTATGTTCCAGCGCCGCCAGCTTATTCATGCGTGCGCCCAGCCGTTCAGGCGTCAGCTCGTCGCGGAACGACTGCGCCACGCACGCGATAATATCCGGCAGCGTGCCGTCCCGACGGGAAAAGTCGTACCCCACCCGTATCGTGCCGAAAAAGTTGCGCGTTGTGTGCGAGGGGAAAAAGCCGCGCAGGTCGACTGGGATGGTCAGCACGACCGGCCGCTTTTCATGCCGTACATACATCTCCCCGTGAATGGCGGCAAACAGCGCCGCGGCCAGGTAAACGGTCAGCGTGGCGCCATATCGGTGCGCCGCGTCCAGCACCTGCCGCACATCCGCAACGCCCTCCAGGATCATAAGCGCACCATCCGGCCGCTTTGCGCCCCGCAGGCGGTACGCCTTACCCGCGGAACGCTCGGCCGCACTGCCGCCGTGCGGCCTGTAATACTTCTGGAAGCTGTCCGACCCGCGCTGGAAGACCGAGGCCTGAGGCTGTCCGTCCACACCGGCCTCCGGATGGCGCAGCGCCAGGTACGCGGTCACCAGCGCCTCAAAAAAGCCGATCGCCCCCGCCCCGTCCGCAAGCACATGGTACATATCCAGACTGGCCTTGCGCCGCCAATAGCTGACGCGGAACAGCAGCGACTTGCTGCCGTTATACAGCGGCGCGCAGGGCGGCGCATGCTCCGGCTCTACTGACGGACGCAGCGGCGTCTGCTCCAGGTAGTACCAGAAAACGCCGCGCCGCATGACCATCAGCAGGTGCGGGTACTGCATCAGCGTGCGGTCGAGCGCCTCCTGCAGCACGTCTGGCGCGACCGGCTCGGTGAATTCGCAGGAAAGGCGGAACACACCGGTATCCGACCCATGCGAGGTGGGCGGGAATATCTTGGCCGCGTTGTCCAAACGGCTCCAGCTTAGTGTTTTTCGGTTTTGTCTGTTATCCGGCATGAGCGCTGTCTCCATTCAGGAAATGATCGATCATATCATAGGTACGCCGCACCAGCTTGAACCGCATGGGAAGCGAAAAATACCCGTGCAGCGCGCCCGGCATGCGGTAAAGCATGACTGTATTGCCTGCGTCCCGCAGCGCGCGGGCATACGCCTCGCCCTCGTCACGCAGCGGGTCATACTGCGCGGTGATCACCAGCGTGCGCGGCTGGCGGGACAGGTCCGCCGCCAAAAGCGGTGCGAAATACGGGTCGTTGAGCTTTTGGGGGTCGCCGCCCGCGTACAGTTCCATATAGTCGCTCACCCGCTTGGCGGTGAGCAGGTAATCCGTCCCGTTTTCCCGCACCGAGTCGAAGCGCGTGTGCGGGGAATGGTCGTTGTACGTCGCGGGGTAAATCAATATCTGCTGCGCGACCGTAAACTCCCCCCGATCGCGCGCCATGAGCGAAACGGCGGCCGCGAGATTGCCCCCCGCCGAATCGCCGATCAGGGTAATCTCCTGCGACCGTACGCCGAACAGCTCCGGATGCCGGTATACCTCGCGCGCGGCAGCGTAGCAGTCCTCCAGCCCCTCTGGGAACGTATGCTCGGGCGCCAGGCCATATTCCACCGACGCCACGCGGCAACCCGTTTTCCGCGCAAGGCTGCGGCACACGCTGTTATAGGTGTCCACGCTTTCCAGCACCCAGCCGCCGCCGTGAAAAAACAGCAACAGGCGGCTGTCCGTCTGTTTTTTGGGAGAGTAGATGCGCACGCGCACCTCATGCCCGTCCCGCTCGACCCTGCGGTCCCACAGCTGGTACAGCGGCGAAAGCGGCGTCCGCAGCCCGCGCAACACGCGCTCTACCTTATAGGTCCTGCCCACATCGATATTCGCGGCATAGCTGAGGGTATGCAGCGCCGCGCGCATCGCCTTGCTGATCGCCATTCGGCTTCCCCCTCCCGTTTTCCATAGTATCAGTATACCACGCTTTCCGATACGCGCAAAGCCCCTTGTTTTTTTACACGGAATTAACAGTTTCCCCTGCGTTTCCCCTTGACGCGGCCGCCGTCCGTTAGGCATAATAGAACGTGGAAAGCATGCTTTCCGGAAAGGTGATCTTTATGAACGATACGCTTTCGCTGCTCCGCTCCAAAAAAGGCTTTATCTGCGATATGGACGGTGTCATCTATCACGGCAACCGCCTGCTCGACGGGGTTCCCTCATTCGTCGAGTGGCTGCAAAAGGAAAATAAGAGCTTCTTGTTCCTGACCAACTCTTCCGAGCGCTCGCCGCTCGAGCTGCAGCAAAAGCTCGCCCGTATGGGGCTGGAAATCGGGGAGGAGCATTTCTATACCTCCGCGCTCGCGACCGCAAAATTTGTCGCCAGCCAGAAGCCCGGCGCTTCGGCGTATGTGATCGGCGCGCCCGGCCTGGTCGGCGCGCTGTACGAGGCCGGCATCGTGATGAACGACGTGGATCCGGACTATGTCATCGCGGGCGAAACCAATACCTACAACTATCAGACCATCCTCAAGGCGGTCGATCTGGTGAACAAGGGCGCACGCCTGATTGCGACCAACTCCGACCTGACCGGTCCATCCGAACAGGGTATTATCCCCGCGTGCCGCGCGCTGGTTTCTCCGATCGAGCTGGCCACTGGCAAACAGGCCTATTATGTCGGCAAGCCCAACCCGCTGATGATGCGCACCGGCCTGCGTCTGCTGGGCGTGCATTCGCATGAGGCGGTCATGGTCGGCGACCGCATGGATACCGACATTGTTGCCGGCATCGAAACCGGCCTGGATACCGTGCTGGTGCTTTCCGGCTGCACCACGCGCGGGGATGTGGAAAACTATGCATACCGTCCGCACTATATTCTGGACGGCGTCGGCTGTATCCCGCCGCAAGAATAACCTCTGAAGAAAAAAATACCGCGGTGCAAGGCCGCGGCATTTTTGAATTCAAATATGATATTCGATTTCGTGTTCCTGTTCTTTTTCCTTTGCTTTTTTTTCGTCGCGCTTTTTCTTAGGGCCGTCCAGGTGGGAAATATACAGGTATTTCCGAATCACGAACAGCGCGCCTACCGCCAGAACCGCCAGCATATTTTCCAGCGGGGAGGTATGCTCCACCACCATCTGGCGCGCGACCGCCAGCAGCATCACATCAACCACCGAATCAATCGTATAGCTCGTGATCATCTTGATCAACTCGATGCCAATAATAATCAGGCAGGCGTCGCTCAAGCGGGCCTGTAAGTAATCCGGCACGGAAAACAGCAGTTGAATGTCCGTTGTGAAAACAATGCCCAGGCTGGATACTACACAGGCGATCAGGATGATCAGCCCAAGCGTGATTTCGATTACGGTTGCCGCATTTGATATCTTGTCTCGAACGTCAGATCCCATGTTTCTCTCCTTTTCTTTTTTCTCTTTTTCCTCATTTCCGGCTGGTTTTTTTGTTCCGGCATTTTAATTATAACATGAATCAACCGCCGTCTGCAACAGGCGGCGGTTGATTTCGCGTGGGAAAAGGGGGGAACAACGATTAACAAGGCTGGCGTGAATCAGCCGATACCGCCATAGAATGCGCCCAGAATCAGGGCGAGCAGTGCCAACGGCACATAAACAAATTTGCCGAGTGTGTGGAACCAGTCGCCTACGCGCTTCTTCGCGCCCTCGCTGACCGCGTCCATCGCAGTCTCTTTCTTGAGTACCCAGAAGAACATAATGCCGGCCAGCATCGCGCCAAGCGGGCAGATGTAGATCGAAACAACGTCCATCCACTGAGAAGTCCACGGCTGGATAGAAAGCGATACCAGCGCGCCGATCACACCGATCGCAGCCACGGCCGCGACGCGGTTGAACTTGAACTTCTCCTGCAGGAACGCAACTGGCGCTTCATATAGGTTAACGATCGAGGACACACCCGCGAACAGCACGCAGATGAAGAAGATCAGGCCGATGATGCGGCCGCCGGGCATCGCATTGAACACGTTGACAAGGTAGACGAACATCAGGCCAGGGCCGCCATTCACATCGTTGATCCCAGCACCCAGCACGACCGCCATGGCCGGAATGATGACAAACGCGGCCAGCAGCGCCGCCAGTGTATCGAACACCGCCACATTGCGCGCGGAACCCGGGATATCCTCCTTTTTGCTCAAATACGAGCCGTAAATCACCGAGCCGTTACCCGCGACGGAGAGCGAGAAGAACGCTTGGCCGAATGCGAACACCCATACCTCAACACTCGCCAACCCTGCGGGATTGATCGTGAATATGTATTTGTAGCCCTCGGACGAGCCATCCAGCGTGGCGATGTAAATGCCTAAGCCAAGGAACAGGAAAAACAGCACCGGCATCATGACCTTGTTGGCCTTTTCAATGCCGCCTGCAACGCCCATCGCCATGATCGCCATGGAGACGACCAGACCAATGAGCTGCCACACGCCGTTACCGATTCCAAACAGGCCGCTCGAGAACATCGCACCGACAGACTGCACAAACGAAAACGCTTCTCCGTTTGCGTTCGTCAGCGTGGCCGAGGTTGCGTCAAACGCAGGGCCGATGATGCTCATGTCCTGCCCCATCGCAAACAGGCCGCCTGAGATAGCAAGCCAAGTATACTTAAAGATCCAGCCAAGCACAACCGTATAGCCAATGGCCAGCATCAAAGCGCCGATAATCGGAATCGCACCGATCAACTCACCAGGACGCCGTTTACCGGTGCGCTCCTCGGTACACATGCCGAAAGCGCCTACCGGTCCGGCCGCCGCGCGGCGGCCAAGCGCGAATTCCTCCATAACGCCGGAGGAGGCGATCAGGATCACAAAAATAAAGTATGGGATCAAAAAGGTCATGCCGCCGTATTTCTGCACCATGATCGGGAAGCGCCAAATGTTTCCCATACCGACCGCAGAACCGATACAAGCTAAAATAAATCCCCATTTGCTTGAAAAGCCATCGCGTTTGGTCTCTTCATTACTCATAATTTGCACCCCTTTTCTTTTTCGGTTGCCCCCAAAGAACAAGGCCGCGGAAACTATTCAGTTATCCGCGGCCCGATTCATCACACTTGCCCTGCGCGCTTTCCACGCGGCGCAGGTTACGCCCAGATTTTCATACGGATGAGCTTACTTCTCTTCGTTGGGGTAGGGCTCGAGGAAGGCATGGAAGTGACGCATCGGCAGCTTGTGGCCCCAAACGATGCGCATGTTCGGGATGGACTCGCGATCCTCATACAGCGCCTTGACCGCCGCGATGACGTAATCCAGATGCTCTTGGGTCAGACGGCTGCGGTCGATCGCGAAGCGGACCACGTTCGCCAGCTCAGCCTGCTGCTCAGGGGTCTTGAGGTCGTATTCCATGGAGTAGTCGCCCAGTTCGGAAACACGGATGCCGTAGCGGCGGATCAACTCCAGCGAGAAGCCCTCGCCCGCGAAGGTATCGTGGCCGCGCTTGCCGTCGAAGAACTCATCCATGTTGATGTACACCGCGTGGCCGCCGGCCGGCAGCACGACGCCCTTGACGCCCGCCTTGTAAAAGCCCTCGGCCAAGTAGTTGCACTGTGCAACGCGCTCGTTCAGGTAGTTGAAGTCGCAGCTCTCGTACAGGCCGACCGCCAGCGCCATGATATCACGGCCCGACATGCCGCCGTACGAATCGTTGCCGTAGCAGGAGATCTGCTTGACCTTCAGCGTAACGCCGACATCGGTGATGATGTTGCCGTTCTCGTCAAAGTCGGAGAAGTTCTTCCAGAACAGGCCCTTGTCGCGGAACGCCAGCATGCCGCCCATGTTGGCGTGGCCGTCCTTCTTGGCAGACATGGTGAACGCGTCGCAGTACTGGAACATCTCGGTCGCGATCTCCGCGATGGACTTGTCGGCGTAGCCCTCTTCGTTCATCTTGATGAAGTAGCAGTTCTCCGCCCAGCGCGCTACGTCGAATACCAGCGGGATATTGTACTTATGCGCAACGCGGTTGATCTCCTTGATGTTCGCCATGGAAACCGCCTGGCCGCATACCGGATTGTTCGTGATGCAGCAGAATACCAGCGGCACGTTTTCCGGACCGACGCCCTGGATGAGCTGCTCGAGTTTCTCGATGTCCATATTGCCCTTGAAGGGGTTCTTCTCGTAGCGGCCGCCTTCGGGTACTTCGTACAGCAACTCCTTGTTGTACAGGTTGCGCGGGATCGAGCCCATCTGCTTGATGTTGCCCTCGGTCGTGTCAAAGTGGCCGTTGGACGGGATGGTGAACTTCTTGCCCGGGTATCGGCGGGCCAGAATATTGCGGACAATCTCCATCAGCACGGACTCCGCCGCGCGGCCCTGCTGGATGATAAAGGCGTTCGGACGCTCCATTTGCTTGGCGCCGCCGTTGAACAGCCCGCCCTCGTACTCGCACAGGTATACCTCGTTCATCATCTTCTCTACGTCGCGGCAGTCCGTGCGCACCAGGTCGATGATCTTCTTCCAGTTCTTCTCGCCCCCGCGCTCAAAAATGTCGCGGAAGGTATCCAGCAGTACATAATACCCCGTGTTGCGGCCGTACGCCTCGTCGCCCAGAAACAGCGACGCCCACTGGTGGTTGGTCATCGCGGTGGTACCCGAGTCGGACAGCATATCGACCGTCAGCATAGCGGCCGGAAACGCGAACTCGTTCCAGTGCGTCGCGTTCAGCGCGCGCTCGCGCTGCTCGATCGTGACTTCGGGGATGTCACGAACAGCGAACGTATAGTGATGCGGTGCAGGTACATCCAGCGGATAGTGAGCCATTTTTTTGTCCATATTTATTACCTCCAATTGATCACGGCGCGGTATGCGCCTTTTGTTAGAGGATACCCCGGTCATCGTATGCCGGCCTGCGTCTCCGGCGTCGCGACTGGCGGACAGTACCTTACAAGGGGAACAGGGGGAAAACGCTTACAGGGCCGCGATGACTTCGATCTCTACCAGGGCGTCCTTCGGCAGGCGCGCCACCTCGACCGCCGAACGGGCTGGGTAACCGCCTTCACCAAAGAAGGTGGCGTATACCTCGTTCATGGCACCGAAGTTGTTCATGTCGCTCAGGAACACCGTGGTCTTAATCACGCGGTCCATCCCGACCCCCGCTTCCGCAAGTATCGCCTTGACGTTCGTCAGAGACTGTCTCGTCTGCTCTGCGATCCCTTCCGGAAAGCTTCCTGTCGACGGGTCGATCGGCAGCTGGCCCGATGTGATCACCAGCCCATCCACCGCTACCGCCTGTGCATACGGCCCGATCGCCGCCGGCGCCCGTTCCGTATTTATCTCCTTTTTCATCTTTCACCCTCCTCCTTCGTTTTTTCTGAGATTATTTTATTATGAGGAGAATTATTTGTCAAGGTGTTTTATGCAATTTGTATAAATATATAAATTTTTTTTGTTTATTTAGTGATATATTGCACGTAATTGGTGATCTGCGATAAAAAAAATTTGTTTGTTTGCGCAAAACTGTAAAAGGTTGGGCAGCCAAGTGGTGCTTGCAGGAAAGGGAAGGCGTTTACTCTTTCACAGCGCGATGAAAAAAGAGGGAAAAACGGTCGTTAAGATACCGTATAGAAATGCGGCTAACCTGCCAATTTCCTTAAGGTCGCTTGACTTGCTGTTTTATTGATGCTATTTTTGTACCGCTGGGATAAGCGGTGGAGTCTGTCATAGAACCCCTTTGCGGTTTCTATTTATTCGCAGCAGTTTAGATGATTGGGGAGGGTGCGCCGCCTTTCCTGATAGAATGAGCAGGCCCTCCCACCTTGAGGTCCTGCTCATTTTTTGCAACTGGATAGAGCGGTGCAAATGCGGCCGCATACTTCAAACCAGTGTTGTGTCAGGAAGCGGATATCCGCAGTCTGTTCGGAATATTAGAGAAGCGGCTGCCGGTGTTAAGACGGCGTTTGTGGAATCAGCCCCTCTTTTGTGCGGCTGCGTGCAACTATCTGTATTAAGAAGAAAAGCTAAGTCGAAAGGGTGGTCGTATGGAAAAGGGAAGAAAAACCACGTTGGAAGAGCGGATAGAAATTGTAAGCTACTGCATCGCGCATGGAAAAGACTATGCACTGACAATAAAAGAATACCATGTTTCCTATTATCAGATTTATGGATGGCTGCGGAAGTTTGAGGCCGAGGGTCCAAAAGGCTTGCTTGACCGACGCGGCAGGCGGAAGGATATGCTGCCGGTAAGCGAAATCGCGCAGCTCTCCGAGCGTCGCCTGAACACAGGAACGGGAAAAACACGGGGCAGTGCGGAGGCGTCTGCCGCCGATGGAACGGCAGCAGGCGGCGAGGAACTCTCCCAGGAAAAGCGCGGCGAGATAATCGATATCCGGCTGCGCATCCAGTCCGAGCTTTTGGAAAAGCTCTCGGAGGTATAAAATAAAAAACAGAAAACCACGGTTTTCCGCGGTTTTCTGTTTTTTTCCGTTTATAGCAAGCCGGCGGCCATAGGCAGTCCCAAACTGATGAAAGGAACATAAGTGACCAGCAACAGGCCGACCAAAATAGCGACGTAATACCATAGCATATAGGGCATGACGCCGGATAGCGTCGATCGTCCTACCTTGATTGCGACGAAAAGCGTGTTGCCGACTGGCGGAGTGATATTGCCGATGCACAGGTTGTAGACCAAAATCAGGCCGAACTGTACAGGATCCATACCAAAGGTCTTGACAACCGGCAGGAACAGCGGCGTGAAAATCAGGATCGCCGGCGTAACGTCCATGAACGTACCGGCAATGAGCAGGATGACGTTCATGATCAGCAGGATGATGATGGGGTTCTGCGTCAGGCCGAGCAGGGCCTCGGAGATTGCCTGCGGGATCTGGGTGAATGCCATGACCCAGCCGAGAATGTTGGATACGCCGATCAGGAAGACGACCATGCCGCTCATTTTCGCACTGTCCACAACAATGTTCCAGAAGGATTTTAAGGTGATGTTGCGGTAACAGATGCCCAGGATCAGTGCGTAGACGACCGCGATGGCCGAGCCTTCGGTTGCGGTGAAGATGCCGCCGACGATACCGCCGATGACAACAACGATCAGAGAAAGCGAAGGAATGGCGCGTAATGTCGCAACGCCAAGGTTTTTCCAGTCAAATTTTCCTGGGATGCCTTTATAACCTTTTTTGGTAGCGATGATTACGGCAACAACCATACAGCAGAGCGCCCAAATGATGCCGGGGATATAGCCCGCCAGGAACAGAGCGGCTACAGAGGTGCCGCCCGCGGCAAGAGAATAGGTAATCAGTGCGTTGGACGGGGGAATCAAAAGGCCGGACGGGGCGGAAGCGCCGTTCGTGGCGGCGCAGAGCGCCTTGTCGTAGCCCTGCTCCTCTTCGCCTTTTTCCACCATGCTGCCGACCGCAGCGGCCGCCGCGGAAGCGGAACCCGAGATCGCGCCGAACAGCGCGTTGGCGCCGATATTGGTCACGAGCAACGCGCCGGGTAGCTTGCCCAGTATCGCCATAACAAAATCCACCAGGCGTTTAGCGATGCCGCCCTGGTTCATCAGGTTGCCGGCGAGGATAAAGAAAGGAATTGCGGTCAGGCTGAATTTACTCATGCCGACAAAGATACGCTGTGCGCCGGTAACGACCGATACGTCAAGCGAAACGGTCTGCAAAATCGCGACTAGGGACGCGATACCAATGGAATACGAGATCGGTACGCCGACGATTAGCAGTACTGCCAGCACGCCGATGATAATCAGCAAGGATTCAATAGCCATAGTTTATGCCCCCTCCTGTTTTGTTTCTGTGCCGTTTTTGCAGATATCGGCAATATTCAACACGGTATAGATCATGTTCAACACGCCGCAAAGGGGAAGCACGACATAGAATACGCCGACAGCGATGCCGAGCGACGAGGTCATCTGTCCCAAGGCAAGCTGGGAGATCTGCACGCCGCCATAAACCAGAATGATGGCGGAGAAAGCAAAGGCGACCAGCTCGCCGAGGATACCGAGCGTTTTCTGCATGCCCGCGCCCACGCGCTCTACGACGATCGGGATATTCATATGGCCGCGCTCGCCCGTAATTAGGGACGCGCCCAAAAGGCTGGCCCAAGCAAACAGGTAGGAAACCAGCTCCTCAGACCAGGGAGAGGGATCCTGCAGCACATAGCGGGTGAAGACCTGCCAGCAGGTCAGGACGACCATTGCGATAAAGCTTACGCCGGCAAGCACATTGAGCAGTTTGGTGAGTACATTTCTCAGCGCTTTCATTTTTCTGACACCTCCCTCAGGACTCAGTCGACGGGTACTGCTTGTTATAAGCCTGTATTGCGTCATAAATAGGCTTCAGGTCAGGGTATTGCTCGAGCATGGCGTCGTGCATCGGCGCGCAGGCCACCTGGAATGGCGCCGTGTCGGGATAGATGAAATGGACACCCTGCTCGTTTTCCGCGCGGTCCTTAGCGTTTTCGACCGCGGTTACCCACTCTTCCCGCTGAACCTGGTTGACCAGCTCGAAGCCCTCGTCGAAGACCGCGCGCTCCTCCTCGCTCAGCCCGTCAAGGAATGCGATATTGCCGATCAGGATATCCGGTATCATCTGGTGCATGTCGTAGGAATAATATTTGCACACGTCGCCGTGACCGTTGTCGGTCAGGGCCATTTCGTTATTTTCCGCCCCGTCGATGATCTTGGACTGGAGCGCGGTGTAAACATCGCCGAAGCCCATCGGGGTGGCGGAGCCACCCAGCAGGCTCATCATCTGCACGTTGGTGGGGGATTGCTGCACGCGGATCTTCAGGCCTTTCAGGTCGGCGGGGGTCTCGATCGGCTTATCGACCGTATAGAAGTTGCGCGTACCCGCATCCAGCCAGGTCACGGCCTCAAAGCCCGCCTGTTTGGTGGATTCGAAAATCGGGCCGGTAATGGCTTCGTCGTCCATAGAGGCGTGGTACGCTTCGCTGGAGGCGAACAGGTAAGGTAGGTTGAACAGTGTGTAGTTATCGCTGAAGGTTTCCAGCAAGGAATTGCTGGCCACACAGAAGTTGATGGCGCCCGTCTGGGTCAACTGCACCATTTCGTTCTGCGAGCCGAGCAGCTCGCTGGGGAAAACCTCGACGTCATACTTGTCGCCGAGCTTGCTTTCGATGAACTCCTCAAAAGCAACAAGCGCAAGATGCGTCGGATGGTTGGTGGATTGGTTGTGACCAATTCGGATGATTTCCCGCTGGTCTGCGGCCGAACTGTTACCGCAGCCTGCGAGCGCGCCGAGCATCAGCGTTGCAGACAATGCCAGCGCCGCCGCACGAAATCTTTTTTTCATAAGCGTCTCCCTTTTATTCTTTCAGTTGCCGCAAGATAATGCACTTATTCCAGCCCGATATACTGCCAGATATTATTGAAGCAGATATCCTCAATGATTTTGCCGATACCGTCGTAATCCGCGGGCGCCATGCCGGAGGCAATCCATCCGCCGACCAGCTCGCACAGCACGCGGCGGAAATATTCGTGGCGCGGATAGGAAAGGAACGAACGGCTGTCCGTGAGCATGCCGACAAAGCGGCTGAGCACGCCAATATTGGCTAGGCTCTTGAGTTGGGCGGTCATACCGTCGAAATGATCGTTGAACCACCAGGCGGAACCGAACTGGATTTTGCCCGCCGTGCTTTCGTCCTGGAAGCAGCCCGCTGCGGCAATGAGCTTGTCGTTGTCCGCTGCGTTGAGCGTGTAGAGGATGGTGCGGGGCAGCTTGCCGCGTACCGCCATACGGTCGAGTAGGGCGGCGAGCGAAGCGGCGGGGATGGTATCGCCAATCGAGTCGCAGCCGATATCCACGCCGATCGAGCGGAAGCGCTGCGTGTTCAGATTGCGGATCGCGCCGATATGGAGCTGCATAGCAAAGCCCTTGTCCGCATACAGGCCGCCCAGGAAGTCCATGATAGCCGACTGATAGGCCGCGACCTCGTAATCGAGCAGCTGCTCGCCGGCCAGCGCCTTGGACATGGCCTCCTCCGCCGCGCCTTCATCCCAGACGGTGAAATCGGGCGCGCCGAACGAATGGTCGGATAGGCGGCAGCCGCATGAGGCAAAATACTCTACACGGGCGGCCAGCGCCTGCTTGACGTCGTCAAGCGTGCGGACGTAAATTCCGGACGCGGCGCCCAGCTTCTGCAGATAGGCGGGATAGCCAGCGGAAAGGATATCCAGCGCTTTTTCCGGACGGAAGGTAGGCAGCACCTTGGTTGTAAAGCTGTTGTCCTCCGCCAGCAGACGATGGTAGCGCAGGTCATCAACCGGATCGTCCGTCGTACAAAGGGCGCGTACATTACTTTCAGAGATCAGGGACCGTGCCGCGCCATCCGGACTTTTCAGCTTGCTGTTCGCGCGCTCCCACACCGAATCGGCGGTTTGGCTGCTCAGCAGCTCGTCAATGCCGAAGAAGCGCTTGAGCTCCAGATGGGACCAGTGATAAATGGGGTTCCCAATGAGGCAGGGCATAATCGCAGCGAAGCGGTCGAACTTGTCCCGATAGCTGGCGTTTCCGGTGACGTATTTCTCCGGCACGGCGTTTGCGCGCAGGACACGCCACTTGTAGTGGTCCCCCGCAAGCCAGGCCTCGCCGATATCCGAGAACTGCTTGTTTTCGTAGATCTCTGCCGGGCTGAGGTGGCAGTGATAATCGAAAATCGGCATGCGCTCCGCATGCTCGTGATACAGCCTGCGTGCGGGCTCTGTGGTCAGGAGGAAATCGTCGTGAATGAAACCTTGCATCTGTAAAACCTCTCTTTCTGAATATAATATCGGGGAAATGATTTCTTTTTCCCTCTTTTTGTACTCTTATTATACCGTTTTGCAAAAGTCGATTCTCGGGATATCCTGCTTGAAATATGGTGAATATTGCTATATAATATAAACACATACAAAAGAGGGGAGGAGAAATTGTTGGATTTGCATAAAGATATTTTTACTCAAAGACAAACGATGGAGCGGACGGATTTTGAATGCTATCACTATCTGGACGTTGTTCCTCCCGAGGTGGATTTCCATGAGCATGCGTTCTATGAGATTTTCTTTTTCCTGTCCGGCGAGGTGTCCTACAGCATCGAAGGCCGCACCTATCAGCTGCGGCCGGGGGATATCCTGCTCACGGATAATCGGGATATTCACAAGCCGGACATTCGAAAAGGCAGGCCGTATGAACGCTTTGTGATCTGGATCCATCCGGATTTCCTGGCGCAGACTGCGGGGAAAGGCGCGGACCTGACCGCTTGCTTTACGGATGCGAGCCAGAAAAAGTACAAGCTGATCCGGCCGGAGAGCAATGTGCTTTCGCGGCTGAAAGGGATCTGCGAAAAAATGCTGCACAGTCGGGACGAGGAGGAGTTCGGAAGCGGCACGCTTTCGGCAATCTACCTGCTGGAATTTCTGGTTTACCTCAATCGCGCCTATTTTGCCACGCCGGACGCTATTCGAAAGGATGTCACGGAAAATGAAAAAATAAACGAGGTCGTGGCCTATATTAACGATTATTTTTCGGATAATTTGACACTTGACCGTTTGGCGGACGTGTTTTTTATCAGCAAATCCTATCTGGCGCATCAATTTAAGCTCTATACGGGGCTGACGCTCTATCAATTCATTATAAAGAAGCGCCTGACGGTTGCGCGCAACATGCTGTGCGAGGGGGTGCCGGTCATGACCGCCTGCATGCAGTGCGGGTTTAACGATTACTCCAATTTTATCAAGGCGTTCAAACGGGAATTTGGGCGCAATCCTAAGGAGTTTATCCGGAAAAAGTGAGGAAGGAACCGATCGGTTCGTTCCGCAATAAAATGCCTTACGGAAGCGTATTGCGTTTTTCGGGAAAGGGTGTTTTTGTGCGGATACAGATGCTTTCGGTTTTGGCTTTTTCCGCAGCGGCAAGCGCGGACAGCCTGGTCGTGGGGTTATCCTATGGGTTGCGGAAAATAAAGGTCGACTGGAAATCCAATCTTGTGGTGGCTCTGCTGTCACTCGCGGGGACAGTCTGCTCCATGATTTTAGGGCGGATGCTCCTGCCGGTGCTGCCTGACCGGTTTGAAAATGTATTGGGTGGCGGTATTATCATGGGCATCGGACTGTTCAGCCTACTGCGGCCCTGGTTTTCCCAAAAGGGAAAGGATGGCAGGGAGCGTGTTCCGCGTGCATTGACGCTGAAAAGCACCCTGCTTTTGGGCGCGGCGCTGGCGGTAAACAACATTGGGCTTGGCGTGGGCGCCAGCATTACCGGCATGCGGCTCGTTCCAACGGCGGCCTGCGCCTTTTTATGCAGCCTGCTGTTCTTTTTCGGCGGGAATTGGATCGGCGGCCTGCGGGAAGGCGGCACAATCGGATGGTTAGCCGAACCCGTGGCTAATCTGCTGATGGTCGGGCTGGGGATATTTGAAATTCTGGTGTGAACGGACATATGGGCGCATATTACCATGAAGAAGCAGAACAGAGGGGACTTTCGTCCCCTCTGTTCTGCTGTATGGAAATGCTGCCTTACAGGTAATGGTATTTGTGCCGCTGCATCATGAAAAAGCACACGGCAATGCAGGCGCCGAGCGCCTCAGCGGCGATGACCGAGGTCCATACGCCGTCCAGGCCGAGCCAGATCGGCATGAGAAGAACCAAGCCGCCGCGCAGCACCAGGGAGCGCATGAACGAGATAAATGCGGAAATGATGCCGTTGGAGAGCGCGGTAAAAAACGCGGAGGCGTAGATGTTGATGCCGCAGAAAAAGTAACAGAGTGCAAACAAGCGGAAGCCATGTACCGTCATATCAAGCAGGTCGGCGTCGTACCCCACAAAGGCAAAGGACAGGGGGCGGCTGAGCAGTTCGGAAATCAGCACCATGACGACCGAGGTGACCGCGATGATGGTGATGCTTTTGCGGAAAACATTTTTCAGCTCGCTGTGGTTGGCAGCGCCGTAATGATAGCTGACGATTGGCGCGCTGCCGACCGAAAAGCCGAGGAACGCAGCAATAAAGACGAAATCCACATACATCATGACCGAATGCGCCGCTACGCCCGCCTCGCCGATGATCCGCATGAGCTGGATATTGAACAGGATACCCACGATGGAGGCGGAGATATTGCTCATCAGCTCGGAGGAGCCGTTGGTGCAGGTGTGTAGGAACTCCTTGGGATAAAACTGCGTTTTGGACAGACACAGACGGTCGGGAGACGCACGGAAAAAGTAGACCAGCGGGATCAGACCGCCGACACAGTATCCTGCCACCGTGGCCAGCGCCGCGCCTACAACGCCCATCTCAAAAACGGCGATAAACACATAGTCGAGCACCATGTTGGTCAGGCCGGCCGAGATGGACAGCACAAGCCCCATGTGCGGCTTTTCCGCAACGACCAAAAAGCTTTGGAACGAAACCTGCAGCATAAACGCTGCACTGCCGAGCATCATGATGCGGCCGTATGCAATACAATCGTCCATCAGCAGGTCGCTGGCGCCGGACAGCCTCGCGATCGGCTCAATAAAAATCGCGCAGGCGACGGACAGGATTACGCCTAAGATGATTACGCTGTAAATAATCATGGAGAAATAGCGGTTGGCCAGCTCATGGTCGCCCTCGCCCAGCGTGCGCGCGACGATCGCGCTGCCGCCCGTGCCGAGCATGAATCCGGCCGCGCCGATGATCATGGTGGCGGGGAAAATAATATTGACCGCTGAAAGCGCCAGATCCCCTACAAGATTGGAGACAAAGAGCCCGTCGACCACGCTGTAAATGGAAGCGACGATCATCATGACGATGGATGGAAGGGTGAAGCGCAGCAGCTTTCGGTAACTGAAGTGATCGGAAAGTCTGATTTGCATAAAAGTTATCCTCCAAAAGATTTTCCGGATAAAAGCCTGCATGCCTCCTCGCGCAGCAGGTTCAGGTGTTTTTGCCCAAGGGAAAGGATCGCGGCGCGCTCTGATGCCGAAAGACGAAGAAAAGCCCGTTCCTCCATCTTGAACACATTATCGACCGTGCGCATGGCAAGCGCAAGACCGGCTTCGGTCAAGTGGATATTTTTGCTCCGGCGGTTGCCGGACGCACATTCCAGACGGATATAACCATCCGCTTCCAGAGATTTGAGCGCGGAGTTGACGGTCTGCTTGCTGAGATAGAGGGTATTACATAACTCGGTCTGGGTAAGGGGGCGGCCCTCTTCCCGCAGCACATAAAGGATCCAGCACTCACTGTCGGAAATACCGTAATGCTTGGAAAGCAGACGGTAAAGCTGGTTGCTTTCCTTTTGCAGGCCATTATAGATTCGGCTGAATTCCGGATAAGAAATCGAGTCCATAGGGCAAGCTCCTTTCATGTCCGAAACCGGACTGTTTGTTATTGTAGTCCGATTTCGGATAATTGTCAAGGAAATTTTTCAAGTTTTTGCAGGCGAAAATAAAAAGCAGCCTTTCCGCACTTGTTTGTGTGGAAAGGCTGCTTTTCTGTTTAACGGGTGGGCCTTATTTCTGCAGGCGCCGGTACAGTTCGATCAACTGCTCGGCAAGGATGCGAGTGGATTCCGCCATGGCAAGTTGATCCTCTGCGTGGACCAGCGTCAGACGGGTCAGCAGGCCGTTTTCGCTGTTGACCTCTTCCTGGATCAGATCAAAATGGGCGTTGTGCGCCTGCAGGTATTCTTCGTTTCCCCGTTCGACAGCGGCCTCAGCCTGGGGGAAATCGCCGCTTTTTGCGTACTCAACCGCTTCGAGGAAATCGCTTTTCGCCGCGCCGCTGAATGAGATGAGCTGGAAACAGGCCTGCTCAAGCTGCTCCTGTGTAATTGCCATTTACTTGTCTCCCATGTGCTTTTTGATATCGTTATAAACTTTTTTGCCGTCCATCGTGCCGTAAGCCATCATATCGATGACCTCGACCGGCTTGCCCTCCGCCATTTCCTCGATGCGGCTCTTGAGATAGCGGACCTGCGGCCCGAGCAGGATGATGTCGGCCTTGCCGACATGCTCGCGCGCCTTGATTTCGCTGGCGGCCCATACGGTCATTTCGCAGCCATCCTCCTTGGCAGCGGCCGCAATCCGGTCGCATAGCATGCCGGTCGACATGCCCTGCGAGCAAAGCAGTAATACGTTCATAAATGAAAAGCCTCCTCTGTTATTTTTCGACACAATATGTTATACTGATAAGAACAGCAGAATAATGAAATGGGGGTGCTGTTGGTGAATTTGATCGATCTGTCCAAACGGCATTTGCTCAACGAAACTGAGCATAGGGTGCTGGAGCAGATACTTGACGCGGTGGAACATGATACGAAAATCAATATCCGTTCGGTCGCGCAGCAGTCCTATGTGTCCACGACCACGGTTATCAAGCTTTCCAAAAAGCTGGGATACCAAGGCTACAGCGATATGATCTATTCGCTCCGCCGTCATGCGGAGGAGGAGCGGAATGCCGCGGCCGGAATCGACCTGACAAGCATTTTGGAAACCGTGGATGAAGCGCGCATTGAAGCCTTTGCAAATGAGATTCTGCGGTGTCGGGACAACTGCATTTTTATCGTGGGGCTTGGCTTTTCAACGATCGCCTCGTCATACTTTATGCGTCGGCTGGCGACACTGGGCATTCTTGCGTACGACGGCGCGCCGGTTGATATGATGCGGGGCGGAGACCAGCCCAGCCTGACGCTGATTCTGTCTAAGAGCGGGGAAACGCGCGACCTGGTGGACGTAGCCCTGCATGCGCAGACCTTGCGGCACAAGCTGTATACCATCACGGCGCATGGGGATTCCACGCTGGGACGCATGAGCGACAACTGCCTGGTGATACGGACCGGAGGGTCGGTAGCGTATAACGTTCCTGATTTCTTTATCGGGCGGACGATCATCCTGTTCGAATATATCCTGTCCCGTCTGGTGGATCGGCTGCAGCAGGAAAGCTGACCGATATGACTGCTATTTCTATTTTAACAGGCGGGAACGCGGGCTGCAACCGCGGCGGAAAAATCGGAAACATGTTTTTTATACAGTTGACAAATTTTTTATTCATTTGAAATGCTTGAAAAAAAGCCCGTATTCTTTATGCTTAAAGACATGAAAGGAATACGGGCTTTTTGTGCCCTAATATAAGGATATAAAAGGAGGAGTGGCTGTCATGAAGCAATTTTCGATTGTGATCGCAGGCGGCGGCAGCACCTATACGCCGGATATGCTGGAGATGCTTTGTCTGGTGCGGGAGCATTTTCCGCTTCGCCGGGTCGTGCTGTATGACAACGACGCGGAAAGGCAGGAGCATATCGGCCGTTTTGGCGAAATACTTTACCGCGAATACTATCCGGAGGCTGAATTCGTCTATACAACAGATGAGGAAACCGCGTTTACGGATATTGACTTTGCGCTTGTGCAGATTCGGCCGGGCGGCTTGAAAATGCGCGAAATGGATGAGAAAATCCCGCTGAAATACGGCGTGATCGGCCAGGAGACCTGCGGCCCCGGCGGTTTTGCCTACGGGATGCGCTCGGTCCCTGCGATGATCGAGCTGGTGCGTGCGATCCGCCGCTGGTCGCCGGAGGCATGGATCCTCAATTACTCCAATCCGGCCGCTATTGTCGCGGAGGCGACCAAGCGCGTTTTTCCGGATGATTTCCGCCTGATCAACATTTGCGATATGCCGATCTCGATCATGGATATTTTTTGTCCGCTGGCCGGCGGGCGCAAGCGGACCGATGTGGAACCGCGTTATTATGGGCTTAACCATTTCGGCTGGTTTACCGCTATGTATGATAAAAAAACGGGCGAGGATGTACTGCCGGAGATACTGGAAAAGCTCAAGCGCGGCAACTGCGACGATGAGCTTGGCTTTTCCGGCAAAAACGACGCCTACTGGAATTTCACGTTCAAGCATCTGGAAAAAATGGTGCAGGATTTTCCGCACTCCCTGCCGAATACCTATCTGCAATACTATTTGTACCCGCAGACCATGGTTTCGCATACCGATCCCAATTATACCCGTGCGAACACCGTTATTGACGGGCGGGAAAAGCGCGTAAAGGCGTACTGTGACGAGATTATGTCCCTGGGGAAGATACGCGGTACAAAATTTGACCTGGATCGGAAATACAGCGCGGGTTCGCATAAAAATGCAGACGGCGAATTTGAATCCGCGACGATCGCGCACAATGACGCGCATGCGACCTACATTGTGGAACTGGCAATGAGCATTGCCTATAACCAAAACGAAGTATTCCTGCTGATGGTTGAGAACAACGGCATTGTCCCCAACCTGTCGGATGGGATGATGTTGGAGGTCGCCTGCCGCGTGGGGGCGCGGGGCGGCGAGCCGCTGCGGATACAGCCTGCAGGGACTTTCGAAAAGGGCCTGCTGGAAGGGCAGTACGCCTATGAAAAGCTGACGGTGGACGCGGCGCTCGAAGGCTCTTACCAAAAGGCGTTACAGGCGCTTGTCGTCAACCGCACGGTGGTGGATACCGACTTGGCGCGCAGGATTTTGGACGAATATATCGCGGTCAACGGGGAGCATTTCCCTGTTTTGAAATAGATATAAACCAGAAAACCGAGGGGGAACAAAAATGAGTAAAATGACGGGATTTATGGAGACGCATCTGATGCCGCTGTCGCAGAAGCTCTCCAGCAATAAGTATCTGGTCGCGCTGCGCGACGGCCTGATGCTTTCCATGCCGCTGTTGATTATTGGATCGATCGCCGTTGTCATCGGCGACTTCCCAGTGCAGGCTTTCCATGATTTCATGGCCTCTATCGTGGGTGACGTATGGTATTCCTGGTGCTGGGATATGGTCAATCCGGCGACGATGGGCCTGGTAGCCCTGTTTGCGGTGGTCGGCGTATCGCACAGCCTCGCGTCGGAGGAGGAGGTCGAGCCGCTGCCCGCAGTCGCGATCTCGATCTCGGCCTACTTCCTGCTGCTGCAGCAAATGGAGGAGGGCGGCTATGCCGCGTCGAGCTTTGAATCGGGCGGGCTGTTTACCGCCATGCTCACCGCGTTGCTGGCGACCAAGCTGTATGCGGTGCTGCTGAAAAAGAATGTGAAAATTAAGATGCCCTCCACGGTGCCGAGCTTTGTGTCCCGGCAGTTTGAGGCGCTTATTCCGGCAACGGTGATCGTTGTCCTGTTCCTGTTTATCCGCCTGGTCTTTGCAGCGACACCGTTCGGCACTGTGACGAACTTCATCGTGACCATGATCCAGATGCCGCTGACCGATATCGGTACGACGCTGATTGGCACGCTGTTTATCACCATACTGAACTCTATCCTGTGGTTTTTCGGCATCCATGGCACGGCGGTCATCGACTCGTTCATGGGACCGCTGTGGTATGCGGCGCGTTTTGCCAACTTTGATATGTTTCAGGCTTCTGTTACTGCGGCGCGCCAGTATATCGTGACGCAGGATTTCGCCAACCACATCATCTTCCTAGGCGGCACGGGCAACACGGTGTCGCTGGCGGCGATCATGGCGTTCAAATGCCGCTCCAAGCGCATCAAGTCGTTGGGCAAGCTCAGCTTGCTGCCGGGCATCTTTAACGTCAACGAGCCGGTTATCTTTGGTCTGCCGATGGTACTCAACCCGATGATGGCCCTCCCGTTTTTCATTGTGCCGCCTGTCACTGTGCTGATTTCCTTCTGCGCCATGTATTTCGGCCTGGTGCCGTATCCGACGGGCGTGACCGTGCCGTGGACGCTGCCCGCGCCGTTCGGAGGCTGGATGATGTGCAACGACTGGCGCGGCGGCGTGCTGCAGTTGGTGGTGCTGCTGATCGGCGGTCTGATCTATTACCCGTTCATTACGGCGCTGGATAAGCAGTATCTGAAGGAAGAACAGGCTGCGCCGGCCGAAGAGATCGGGGGATAAGATGCACGCGGTGCTGTTTGCCAGCGATTTTGACGGTACTCTGTCCCATGGACAGGAGATCGACGCGCAGACCTTGGCTGCGGTCAGCCGGTTCCGTCAAAAAGGCGGACGCTTCGGCGTATGTAGCGGGCGGGACCCGGGAACCCTGAAAGACGAGCTTTCCCAGCATGGGTTGGCCTGTGATTTCCTCATCCTGATGAACGGCGCGCGGATAGAGGCGGGCGCGGACTGCCTGCAAGAAAAGCTGCTTTCCGGCTGGGAGAAAGCTTTGCCTCTGCTGCGGGCGCGGTGTCTGTTCTTCACGATGCTCAGCAGGGAAGAAGCGTATATGTTCCGCAGCGGCAAAGTGCGCACCGCAGAGGTGTCCGCAGGGGAGCAGGCTTACATAGATGCGATCGGGCGGATGTACGCCATGCGCCGGTGTGCGGAGGAGCTGGCGGCGGTCTATCAGATTAGCTGCCGCACACAGGACGGCCGCGCAGCGGTCGCGCTGGCGGATGAGCTACACAGGTTCGGCCTGTCCGCCTGGCCGAACTGCGAATATGTGGATGTGGTGCCGAAGGGCGTAGGCAAAGCGCCGGCTGTTGCGGCGGTTGCCGCGCATTTCGGGGTTGCGTCCGGGCGGGTTTATACAGCGGGGGACGGACGGAACGATATGGAGATGCTGTCCCGCTTCCGCGGCTTTGCCATGTCCCGCGCGGAGGAATGCGTCCGGCGGGCTGCCTCATGGACGGTGAAAACAGTAGGGGAAGCGCTGGAACAGGTTTGCGGGGAGGCGTTTGCATGAAAACCAATGCAGTCGGGCCGTTTCGGCGGCTGGCCGCTTACGCGGTGGACTGGTATCTGGCGACGATGGCATGCGGCGCGCCGCTCCTGCTCGTCAATTCCATGCGTACCGGCTCCACAGCAATCGACACCTCTATCCCAGACGGCGCTGCCGGCTGGCTTTGGGGAACGGTCGCGCTCCTGCTGGGCATGTTGTATTATTGGCTGATCCCGCTCCTCTGGGATGGACGGACGCCGGGAAAACGGCTGTTCCGCCTGCGCATTGTTCGCGCAGAGGGTGCGGGTAGAGTGGGGGCGGGCGCGCTCGCCCTGCGGCAGATCGTCGGAATTTTGCTGGTGGAGGGCGCGATCGCGTTCCCCAGTCAACTGCTGCGGGAACTGATCGCCCGCGCGGCGGGCGACAGCGCCGCGAACGCGTTGCGGATCGTGATGGTGGCGGTGACGATCGTTTCGATCATGCTGGGCATGTATACGCCGAGCAGGCGTATGCTGCATGACCGGCTTTCCGGCACCAGCGAAATCTTCGAGGAAAAGAAATAAGGAAAAGCAGCCGGCATGTTCCGGCTGCTTTTTATATGGTTTTTGCATTGCATGAGAACGTCCGGTGTGATAAAATAATCATAATCTGGGCAATTATACCCTTGCAGGAATATTGGAGTGAATATCATGGACTATCATCTGTTGGCGGAACGTCTGTTTCCGCATATCCATACCACGCCGGAGGAGATCGAGGCGCGCTACCCGAAGCGCCAGCTTCCGGAGGGCGCGAAGGTGACCCGCATGGGGCCAAGCCCCACGGGCTTCATGCACCTGGGCAACCTGTACGGCGCGCTGGTGGACGAGCGTCTGGCGCATCAGTCGGGCGGCGTGTTCTACCTGCGTATTGAGGATACGGACAAAAAGCGCGAGGTAGAGGGCGGCGTGCAGACCATCATCGAGGCGTTCTCCTCGTTTGGCCTGCCGTTCGACGAGGGCGCGTCGCTCGATGGCGACAACGGTGTTTACGGCCCCTACCGCCAGTCCCAGCGCGCGGAGATATACCAGACCTTTGTCAAGTCGCTCGTGCAGCGCGGCATGGCCTATCCGTGCTTCTGCACCGAGGAGGAGCTGGCCGCGGCGCACGCCGCACAGGAAGCGAACAAGGAGAACTTCGGCTACTACGGCAAATATGCCGTGTGGCGCGACCGGCCGATGGAGGAGATCGAGGCCGAACTGAACAAGGGTACGCCCTATGTGGTGCGTTTCCGTTCGGAGGGCAGCATTGAAAACAAGGTTCGTCATGAGGATCTGGTCAAGGGTAAGATGGAGGTCACGGAGAATGATCAGGACGTGGTCATCCTCAAGTCGGACGGTATCCCGACCTATCATTTCGCGCATGTGGTGGATGACCACCTGATGGGTACGACGGTCGTTGTGCGCGGCGAGGAGTGGCTCGCAACCCTGCCAGTACACCTGCAGTTGTTTCGTGCTATGGGCTGGAAAGCGCCCAAGTACGCGCACACCGCACAGTTGATGAAGATCGATCCGGAGACTGGCGGAAAGCGCAAGCTGTCGAAGCGCAAGGACCCAGAGCTCGCGCTCACGTTCTACGCGCAGGAGGGGTATCCGGTACCTGCGGTGCTGGAATACCTGATGACGCTTTTAAATTCTAACTTTGAGGAGTGGCGGCGCGCCAATCCGGACGCGCCGATGAACGACTTCCCGTTCTCGACCAAGAAGATGAGCGGTTCGGGCGCGCTGTTCGATATCGAAAAACTGCGCGACGTGTCCAAAAACGTTATCTCCCGCATGGATGCGGATACCGTATACAGCTATATCGCGGACTGGAGCGCGGCAAACGATCCCGCGTTCCACGCACTGCTCACGCGCGATCCGGCGCGCTCCAAGGCGTACCTCGCGATCGGCCGCGGCGGCAAAAAGCCGCGCAAGGACCTGGCGCTTTGGTCGGATGCCAAGGGCTATATGGACTTTATGTTTGACGAGCTGTTCCGGCCGGACTACACTATGCCCGAGCGCGTGCCTGCGGAGGATGCCAGGATCATCCTGACTGACTTCGCGGCCGTGTTTGACGAAGACGACACGCCGGACAGCTTTTTTGAAAAAATGAAGCAGATCGCGTCCCAGCACGGTTATGCAACGGACACCAAAGCGTATAAGGCCGACCCGTCCGCCTACAAGGGCGCGGTGGGCGACGTGTCCATGGTGGTGCGCGTGGCGGTCGCCGGACGGCAGAACGCGCCCGACCTACAGACGGTCATGAGCATTATGGGGCGCGAAAAGGTACTCGAGCGCCTGAAAAAATGTGCGGATGTGCTTTGATCCGCTTTTGGGGGAATTAATAACGCTATGATGGAAAACGTAAGTAACTTTCTGACCGAGATCATTGACGCAGACCTGGAGGCGGGGCTGAACGAGCAGATCCATACCCGCTTCCCACCCGAGCCGAACGGCTATCTGCATATCGGTTCAGCCAAGGCGATCTTTATTAACTGGTCGATCTCGAAAAAGTATAACGGAAAATTCAACCTCCGTTATGACGACACCAATCCGGTTAAGGAGGACACAGAGTATGTGGACTCCATCTGGGAGGATATCAAATGGCTGACCGGCGAGGAACCCACGGGCGGTGTGTTCTATGGATCGGATTATTTTGAAACCTGCTACGACTGCGCGGTGGCGCTCATCAAGGCTGGCAAGGCTTATGTGGACGACCTGACGCAGGAGGAGATGCGCAGCTACCGCGGCTCGCTGACCGTGCAGGGCAAGCCCAGCCCCTACCGCGACCGTCCGGTGGAGGAGAACCTGCAGCTGTTCGCGGATATGCGCGCGGGCAAGTTTGCGGATGGTTCCAAAACGCTGCGCGCCAAAATCGATATGGCCAGCCCGAACATGAACCTGCGCGATCCGGCGATTTACCGTATCGTGCGGGCGCACCACCACCGTCAGGGGGATAAGTGGTGTATCTATCCGCTGTATGACTTTGCCCACCCGATTCAGGATGCGATCGAGGGTATCACGCATTCGCTCTGCTCGATCGAGTTTGAAAACCACCGCCCGCTGTACGAGTGGGTCGTGGACAACTGCCCGCTGCCGCATCATCCCAAGCAGCGCGAGTTCGCCCGTCTGAACATGACGCATACGGTCATGAGCAAGCGTTACCTGCGCCAGCTCGTGTTCGAGCACCATGTGGAGGGCTGGGACGACCCGCGTATGCCCACACTGTGCGCGCTACGCCGCCGCGGCTACACGCCGAGCGCCATCCTGGATTTCGTCCAGCGCGCGGGCGTGGCCAAGGCGGATTCGTTGGTGGATATCAAGCTGCTTGAGCACTGTATCCGTGAGGAGCTGAACGACACCGCGCTGCGCCGCATGGCGGTCACCGAGCCGGTCAAGCTGGTTATTACCAACTATCCGGCGAACCAGTGCGAGGAATTTGAGGTGCCGAACAACCCGCGCGACGAGGCCGCTGGTACACGCAAGGCGCCGTTCACGCACGAGTTGTATATCGAAAAGAGCGACTTTGCCGAGGTGCCGCCCCCGAAGTTCCAGCGCTTAAAGCCGGACGGCGAGGTGCGCCTGATGGGCGCGTATATTGTGAGATGCAACGAGGTTATCAAGGACGGGAACGGCGAGATCGTCGAGATCCGCTGCACCGCCGACCTTGAGACAGGGAACGGGATGCCCGCGGACGGCCGCAAGGTCAAGGGTACGATCCATTGGGTGTCGGCCGCGCATGCGGTCGATGCGGACCTGTACCTGTACGATAACCTGCTGACGATTGAGAACGCGAACGATTTGCCTGAGGGGAAAGACTATTTGGATTACCTCAATCCGGACTCCCTCAAAAAGCTGACCGGCTGCAAACTCGAGCCCGCTCTCGCGGACGCGAAAGCGGGCGAGCGCTTTCAGTTCGTCCGTATGGGCTATTATGTCAAGGATCGGGAGTCAGGGCGGTTTAACCGCATTGTCACTCTCAAGGACAGCTTCGCCAAGACGCTGCAAAAGTAAAAAACAAGCAGGCGGCGGGAAATTCCCGCCGCCTGCTTGTTGTGATTCAGACCTGCTGCCATTCCTCGGCTTCAGTATGCTTTTGATAGACAGGATAATAGCTGTGGCCGCCGCCGTAGGTGAAAATTCTATCGCATTCTGCGGGCAGGGAAATGGTAAAAGTATCCCGTGCTCCATTTGGATTGTTCAGACCATAGGTAGAGTAAAAGGTCAGATACAGCCCGTCGTCACGCGTATCAATGCGGCAGTCGCGTACATAGCCCACACTGGAAACCACCGATACGCGGACGGTTGCCGTGCCGTCGGGCGACACGGTAAATTCTGTCGGGATTGCGCTGGAAAGCGGGTAGCTGGTAGAGGGGAGCGCGACGCAGAGCAGCGTCGCAGCCAGCAGGAAAACACAGGGGAATAGGCGTTTTCTCATTAGGGGGCTCCTTTCATTTCGCGCGGTGCTGTCGCTTCCATTCCTTGATTTGTTCCAGACGGGCCTTGTATTTGGCTTCCAGTCCCTGTTCGGTCGGGCGGTAGTATTCCCGCCCTGCAAGAGAGTCCGGAAGGCATTGCATATTGGTCAGCTTATCGGCGGCGTCATGGGCGTATTGGTAGCCTTTGCCGTAATCCAGCTCTTTCATCAGGCGGGTGGGCGCGTTGCGGATGACCAACGGAACTGGTTCGCTGAGCTGGGTAAGCGCGTCCTTTTTCGCGCTTTCATAGGCCATATACAATGCGTTTGACTTGGGCGCGAGCGACAGATACACCACCGCATGCGTCAGGTGGACCGAGCATTCCGGCATGCCGATAAAATGGCACGCCTGATAAGCCGCGACCGCGACCTCGAGTGCGCGGGAATCCGCTAGGCCGATATCCTCACTGGCAAAGCGGGTCACGCGGCGCGCGATATAGAGCGGGTCCTCGCCCGCTTCGAGCATGCGCGCAAGCCAGTAGACCGCCGCGTCCGGATCGGAGTTGCGCATGGACTTATGCAGCGCGGAGATCAGGTTATAATGCTCCTCGCCGGTTTTGTCGTACAGCAACGATTTTTTGGAAATGCACTGCGCAAGCGTTTCGGGCGTTACCGTGACCGTGCCGTCCGCCTCGTCGCCGTTCAGCACAACCATTTCGAGTGTGGAAAGCGCGCTGCGCGCGTCGCCGTTGGCAAAATTCGCGATCGCCTCCAGCATATCGGGCGCAATGTGGATTTTCTGTCCGCCAAAGCCGCGCGGGTCAGTGAGCGCGCGGGAGAGCAGGGAAGTAAGATCGTCCGTACCCAACGCCTGCAAAACGAACACCTTGCAGCGGGATAAAAGCGCGCCGTTGACCTCAAAGGAGGGGTTTTCGGTCGTCGCCCCGATCAGGATGATGCTGCCTTTTTCGACAAAGGGCAGGAACGCATCCTGCTGTGCTTTGTTGAAGCGGTGTATCTCGTCCACGAATACGATCGTACGCTCTCCGAAACGGCGATTGTCTTCCGCCTGCTGCATGACCTGCTTGATTTCCTTGATGCCGCTGGTGACTGCGGAAAAGTCGATGAACGACGCTCGAGTATGGTTCGCGATGATGCGCGCGAGCGTGGTTTTGCCCACGCCGGGCGGCCCCCAGAAGATCATCGAGCTGATGCGGTCGCTTTCAATCAGGCGGCGCAGCACCTTGCCCGGCCCAAGCAGGTGGGATTGCCCAGCGAATTCGGAGAGCTCCTGCGGCCGCAGCCGCGCCGCGAGCGGACGGGTATCGTCCCCGCCGAAAAGTGTCTGCTGCTCCATAGCGCGTCTCCTTTCCGTTTGGTGATGATTCTGTGGTACTGCCGATGCCTGGCGTGCAGCGGTGCCGGACGTTCTGTGGCTATTATACCACCGAACAAATGTTCCTGCAAGGAGGACGTAAAAAATCCCCTCTGAAAAGAGGGGATTTTTTTACAACAGGCTTACTGCAGGGGAACGGTCACTCCGTCAAAATTGAGGGAAGCGATGCTTGCAGGGTCGATCGGCTCGTCAAACAGCCATTGGTCGATCGCGTGGCCGGCTCCACTGCTGCCATTCCAATCGTCAATGCACCAGCCGCTTTCAATACAATTATTCGTCAGATAGAGCTTTTTGCCGTCCTTGGTCATGGCAAAGGTTGGACGATACCCTAAAATCGTACCTTGGCTGGAGGAGAGCGCGTAGAAGCCGATTTCAGAGACGCGAATCTCCTTCACCAAAGCGCCGCCTACCTGAACGTTGGGATAGTAGGTGATCTCTTCAACCGGCCGGATGGTGATATCCGTGGACCATTCGCCGGTGACCGGGGGCAGGACAAGCAATGTGCCAGCTAAATCGTCAAAGGTAACGTCGCCCAAATCCGAGGGAGACACGCTGAAAGACATATCCTGATACCAGATCCCGTTTTCCTCAAACATACTGTTGCCAAGCTCCTGGTTGTAGACGGCATCGTCTTTCCCCCCTGAAATGCTGCGCGCGGTCGTGATCAGATAGCTGTCTTCCCTGTTCGCAGCGTTGAGGAAAGCCAACTGCAAATGGAGTCGTCCATCGTTGGCAAAGCCGAAAGAGGACAAACGAACAGAATCGGTATGCTCCAGCGCGACAGGCGTTTGCTCAGGGACCAGGACGACCGAACCGTCAGGGGCGGTGGTGCTGGCCAACGTCTGCGCCGTTACCAGCTCGATCGGAACCGAAACGTCGGAAATCTTCTGCCGGGGCTGGAACCGATCAAAGCAAATAGAGACAGGGACGTTTTCCGTAACGCCATAGCCGGTGCTGGAAAATTCGATCAATGCGGTGTGGGTTTCTTCATCATACGAGATGACCTGCGGCAGACTGAACTGCGATACGCCCAAAGTGGGGACATCGGCGACATACCCGTCAATATCCATATCCGCGCGCAACCGGTCGCCCGTCTTGTCCTGCACCTCGGCCCAGATGCGGACATAGGTGCTGCTGGAGAGTGCGGACACCGGCCGCACCTCGATGCCGTCGTATTCCATAGCGATGCCAGTAAGGCTTTGGCTTTGTCCGGCGAAGCTGCCAAGCGCGTTCTGTAGCGCTGTGCGGAGCGCAGGGACAGCGGCGGCGAACGCCGAGAAGGTCAGCAGCACCGCCAGAACAGCGGCCACCAGGATGCGGCCGGTCGTCCAACACAGGGCCTTTCCGCGGCGTGGCCGGACGCCGCGCAGGATTTGGGCGCGCCGTTCGGGTGAAAGTGTGATATTTGCCATGGTCATATCGAGATCCCTCCTCATATTGCGCTTATTCATCATAGTACCATCCTTTCAGGCTCTCGCGCAGCTTGTTGCGGGCACGGGACAGGCGGGCGGTGACGGTCGAGATATCCACATGGAGGATATCGGCGATCTCGCGCGCTTTGAGTTCCTGATAATAGTGCAGGATGATGACTTCGCGGTAAGGGCGGGAAAGCGCCAGAATGGCGCGGGGCAGGGTATCGTCCACATGAGGGTCATCTGCGGGGGCAAGCAGCGCGTCCAGTTCTTCGGCGGGTGCGCGGCGGCGCTTCCAAGGGGAGCGCAGATAGCTTTTGCATACGTTGATGGCGATGCGGGTGATCCAGGTCGTTTCGCTGCCCCCGCCGTGGAATTGTCCGGCGCTGCGCCACGCCTTGAGCATTGTCTCTTGTACTGCGTCCTCGGCTAAATGCACGTCTTTCAGATAAAGCGTACATAGGCGCAGCAGCTGGTCGCCCCAGTCGTCGAGCAGGCGCGCAAAACCGTCCTCGTCCTGTAGGTATGAGGGGGCGTTGCTTTCGACAGCTTCCACAGCGGCTCCACATCCTTTCCAATCATTTGACGCGTGAAAGGAGCGGATTACTGCAAGAAAAAAGAGACTTTTTTGAAAAGCCTCCTGAAAGCGGAAAAACGGTAACGCGGTCATAGCAGGCAAGTCTCGACCGCCGCATCGGGGGCGAGCGTGCGGATGTAGCCGGAAAGCCGGTTCAGCGCGTCCCGCAGCAGCTCCCGCGGCGTGTCCGGCGTGCCGAAAACAGGGTAAAACACATGAAAGCTTTCCGGACAAACACAGGTGCGCGTATCCGCGCCCGCGATCATGCTGAAGATGATCCCGCTGTGGTCGCGGCCGCACAGGTCGCCGGGATAGGTGTGCGTGCTGTCGCTGCGCATGCCGGCAAACGGTAGCCTGGCGTCAGGAGAGAACAGGGTGAGGGGGCCGTCCATACGGTCGATATCATGCGTGCCGGACAGGACAAACGTACACAGTTCGAGCAGGAATGGTACCTCAGTGATCGGGTTGACCTCCGGAAATGGGCGTCCCTTGAACAGGACGGATTCAAACTGCTGCATAACCGGATAGGTTTTCCGAAATTTCCGGAAAAAACGGAAATAAGGGTTTTCCCCAAAGACTGCCTTGCGGTTGTAATCTGCATAACAGGCCTTGCATGCGGAAAGCTCTTTTTCGGCAAGCGCACGGAACGCGGCTTCCTCCCATTCGCGCCGCGCGGGATAAACGACCTCGGCGATGCCGAAAGGAATGCCGCGAGCGGAAAAGGAGGTGTCTTGTATAATGTCTATCATACTTAGATCACCTTGATGGATGAAGATGTGCAGGGGAGTCGTAGCTGACAGGCGCGCCGGTCAAAACGTCGTAATAGTACCAGCGGTCGCCGTCCGCGAAAAAGTAAACGCCGAGCGGATTCTGTGACCGGTCGCCGGTGATGCGGCCTATAAAGCGCCCGCCCTCCGCTTCGCCGATGGGCGTGATTTGCTCCACGCTGACGGGATGCAGCACGGCAAGATAGAGCGCAGTGACAAGCGCTATGGAGAGATACAGCAGCAGCACCACGATGGCTGCCCCATGCAGAGGAGTCTGTGTTCGCTGCTTCTTTTGGGGATGGCGGCATGGGATGTGCCAGTACAGTGCCGCAAGCAGCAGCAAAAGGAGCAGCAAGGCAAGCCACCAGACATACAGCAGATAGGGCAGCCGCCGCATCCCGCCCGGCTGATAAAAAAGCAGGAAAGCAAGCCCTGTGAAAACAAAAAAGATCAGCACATCGCCCGCGCGGGATGGTTTTCGCGGCGCGGCTTTGCTGCTGTTCAGGCAGCCTGCGATCAGCGCCGCCGGCGCGTAAAACCAAAAATAGTAGGAATTGGAAAGGACGGCGTCGTCATACTGGACGGAAACTTCAGTCAGATACAGGCTGGCAGCCAGCCATACAACCACTGATAAGGAGACAAGCAGAGGTGTAACATAGCGTTTGGTCATATAGGTTCCCTCCCCTTGAAAATAAAAACAGGCAGAGCCTGGCGGCTCTGCCTGTTTTCGGCATTGTTTCGCGCAGCAGAGCGCGTATTTTTGTTTTACGCTTCCGCCTTGATCTTCTTGAGGTTGGCAAAGCGCGGCAGGCCGTTCACTTTGGGGCCTACGTTTTCGCCGTTGATCAGCGGCATTGCGTACTCGATAAACTTTTCGTTTACGCCGTTGCCTTCTTCGTTGATCCAGTCGCGCGGCACCTTTTTCTCGGTGTTGGCAACCTGGCTCAGCGGCAGCAGCTCGATTTCGCACTTGTAGCCGTTCTCGTCGCGGGTACACTGGAAGCCCGGCATATAGTCGGTCTTGCCTGCTACCGCGTTTTCAACCGCAGCCTTGCCCGCCATATAGGACTCGTCCACGTCGGTCTTGGAAGCGCAGTGCGCCGCGCAACGCTGCAGCAGGGACAGCTCGATGCCGCGGACCTTGCAGCCAAGCTCGTTCTTGACCGTATCGGCCAGCATGGAGGCCAGACCGCCAAGCTGGGCGTGGCCAAAGCCGTCGGTCGCGGAGGTCTTTGCCTCGGATACGAAAGAACCGTCCGCATAGTGGATGCCTTCGGAAACCGCGACCAAGCAGTTGCCCTTCTCTTCATAAATGCGCTTGACGTCGGCCAGGAACTTCTTCATGTCGAAGTCGGTCTCCGGCAGGTAGACCAGATCCGGACCCGCGCCCATAGCGGTAGCCAGACCGGCCGCACCGGCCAGCCAGCCGGCGTGGCGGCCCATGATCTCGACGATGCAGACCATGCCGGTGTCATACACGCGCGCATCCTGGTAGATTTCCATGCAAGAGGTGGCGATATATTTGGCGGCGGAAGCGAAGCCCGGGCAGTGGTCGGTGCCGAACAGGTCGTTGTCGATCGTCTTCGGGATACCCATGACGCGGCACTCATAGCCGGACTTCATCATATACTTGGAAACCTTGTTGCAGGTATCCATCGAATCGTTGCCGCCGTTATAGAAGAAATAACGGATGTCGTACTTTTTGAAGATTTCAAGAATGCGCTTGTAATCGGTGTCGTCCACATCGGGATCGGCCAGCTTGTAGCGGCAGGAGCCGAGGGCAGAGGACGGGGTGTAACGCAGGAGCGCCAGCTCCTCGCGGTCTTCCTTATCGATATCGTACAGTTCGTCGTTCAGCAAGCCCTTGATGCCGTGCGCCATGCCGAAGACACGGGTGATGGACGGGTTGTCCAGCGCGGTTTCCAGCGCACCCAGAACAGAAGAGTTGATGACCGAAGTCGGGCCACCCGACTGGCCGATGACGCAAGCGCCTTTCAGTTCACTCATAATGATATACCTCCTAACAAAGTTGAGAATCAGGGCGCAATACTCTGCATTCTCTTTCATTCTAAAGGGTATCATAAAAACGCAATAAAATCAATGCAAATCCGAATTTTTTGGACAGGCTGCCGGACACGGGAACAGCAAGCAATTTTTGGTTGGTTTTTTGTGCGCTGGACTTGATTTTATGAATGTACCCTGCTAAAATAAAGGGAGAATTCAGCTTAGGCTAATTTGTTTGTTAGGAAAGGAAGTTTACCATGCCATTAGTTACTACTGCTGAGATGTTTAAGAAGGCCTATGACGGCGGCTACGCTGTCGGCGCTTTCAACGTGAACAACATGGAAATTGTTCAGGGCATCACCGAGGCCTGCCAGGAGCAGAAAGCCCCTGTTGTTCTGCAGGTTTCCAAGGGCGCGCGCGCTTATGCGAACCACACCTACCTCGTCAAGATGGTAGAGGCTGCAGTTATTGAGTGTCCGGATGTCCCGATCGCGCTGCATCTTGATCATGGTCCGGACTTTGAGACCTGCAAGGCCTGCATCGACGGCGGCTTTACCTCAGTTATGATCGACGCCAGCAGCAAGCCGTTTGATGAGAACGTTGAGATCACCAAAAAGGTCGTTGAGTATGCGCATGCGCACGGCGTTGTCGTAGAGGCTGAGCTGGGAACGCTGGCCGGCGTTGAGGACGACGTTAAGGTGTCCGCGGAGGATTCCTCCTACACCCATCCGGAAGAGGTTGAGGAGTTCGTCACCCGCACTGGATGCGACTCGCTGGCAATTGCGATCGGCACCAGCCACGGCGCTTATAAGTTCACGCCCGACCAGTGTACCCGCAACGAGCAGGGCATTCTGGTTCCGCCTCCGCTGCGCTTCGACGTTCTGGAAGAGGTATCTAAGCGCCTGCCGGGCTTCCCGATCGTACTCCACGGTTCCTCCTCGGTTCCGCAGGATTTCGTCCAGATGATCAACGCGCATGGCGGCAAGATGCCGGATGCGATCGGTATTCCGGAAGAGGAACTGCGCCATGCCGCACAGCTTTCCGTCTGCAAGATCAATATCGATTCTGATATCCGTCTGGCGATTACCGCTACCATTCGCGAGTACTTTGACGCGCATCCGGATCACTTCGATCCCCGCCAGTACCTCAAGCCTGCGCGCCAGGCTGTCAAGGACATGGTCACCCACAAGCTGATCAACGTTCTGGGCTGCAACGGCAAGGCGTAAGCTGTAAATTGCAATAAGAACAGGCCGTATCCGTCAAGGATGCGGCCTGTTTTTCTCTTGAGGCAGCCTGTGCAGCGGTCAGGAGGGGCGGTTCGCTTTTTTCATACTTTACACTATGAAAGCGCTGTGCTATAATAAATACATCATAATGAGAAAGATTTTTCGAAAGGAGGAAATGGGGTTGAACCGGAAATTGAAAGACGAGGATATGGATATCCTTTTTCGAGGGATTTTGAAGCTCAAAACGGTAGAGGAATGCTACGACTTCTTTGAGGACCTGTGTACGATCGCTGAATTGCGCGCGATGGTGCAGCGCTTCCAGGTGGCGCGCATGCTGGATGAGGGGCGCATTTACAGCGACATTGTGCAGGAAACCGGCGCATCCACGGCGACGATTAGCCGCGTCAATAAATGCCTGGTGTATGGCTCGGATGGCTACCGCAGAATGCTGGACCGCCTGAAAGAAGACCATGAATAGTTATCAAACCCTGTCGGCATACTACGACCGGTTTACCGATGACGTGGGCTATGCGCGCTGGGCGGATTTTTTTGAGCGCCTGTTCGCGCGCGAAGGGATGCAGCCGAAGCTGGTGCTCGACCTGGCCTGCGGCACGGGAAGCCTGACCGGCATACTCGCCCAGCGCGGCTATGAGATGATCGGGGTGGATGCGTCGCCCGATATGCTGATGCAGGCCATGCAGAATACGATGAACTGCGATCCCAGGCCGCTGTTTCTCAATCAACGGATGGAGGCGCTCGACCTGTATGGTACGGTGGACGTATGCCTGTGCTGCTTGGACAGCGTTAATTATGTGACCGAGCCGGAAACATTACAGCAGGCGTTCGATCGGGTGCATCTTTTTCTCGAGCCGGGGAGCGGCCTTTTTGTGTTCGATATCAATACACCGGAAAAGTTCGCGCGCATGGACGGAAATTGCTATGTGCGGGAGGACGAGGATGTGTTCTGCGCATGGCAGGCCGCGGTGGAGGACGGATTGTGCGCCTATCAGTTCGATATCTTCGAGCGCAGCGGGGAAAACTGGACACGTGCGCAGGAAACGCATGAGGAGCGAATCTATACGGCTGAAATGCTGACCGCGATGCTGGAACGAGCCGGTTTCAGCGAAATCAAAATCTATGGGGATCAGGAATTTGCGCCGGTTCGTGGCGGCGAAGACCGGATTTATTTTACAGCACGAAAGAGAGATTAAAAATTTATGAGCGATTTATTACTCCGCGCGCTTGCCCGCGACGCAGGCATTCAAATTTCCGCAGCCAGAACGACCGGTCTGGTCGAACGCGCGCGGCAGATTCACAGCGCAACGCCGCTGGCGACCGCCGCGCTTGGGCGCACGCTGACTGCGACTGCGATCATGGGCAGCCAGCTTAAGACGCCGGACGGCTCCGTGACCGTACAGGTCAAGGGAAACGGCCCGCTGGGCGCGATCGTCTGTGTGGGCGATGCGGATGGGTATGTGCGCGGCTACCTGCAGGACCCGTCGGCCGACCTGCCGCTGCGGGCGGATGGCAAACTGGATGTGGGCGGCGGCGTGGGTCGCGGCTACCTGATGGTTATTAAAGATATTGGACTGAAGGATCCGGTTACAGGGACAGTCGCGCTGGTAAACGGCGAGATAGCCGAGGATCTGACGCGTTATTTCGCGGAGAGTGAGCAGATTCCTTCCGCTTGCGCGCTGGGCGTGCTGGTGGATACCGACCGGACAGTAAAGTGTGCGGGCGGCTGGCTGGTGCAGCTAATGCCGGGCGTGCAGGACAAGGATATCGACCGGCTGGAGGCCAACCTTGCCAAGCTCCAGCCCATGACTGCCATGCTCGAACAGGGGATGACCCTGGAGGAGATTATACAGGCGGTACTCGATGGGTTTGATGTGGATTTTTTGCAGACCGATGAGATCGGCTACCGCTGTGCCTGTAGCAGGGAAAAGGTCGAGCGTGCGCTGATCAGCATGGGGAAAAAGGAACTGTCTCAAATGGCGGCGGAGCAGGAAAAAAGCGAAGTGACCTGCCAGTTCTGCGATAAGATATATACCTTCAGCCGCGGGGAATTGCAGCAGCTTTTGGCGCACGCGGAAAAATGAAAAAATAGCAAAAAAACTGTTGACATTTTGCGTAATCTTCGATATAATAAATCTCGCCGCTGGTGAGTACGGCGGCGGCGATCCGGCCCGGTAGCTCAGTTGGTTAGAGCGCCAGCCTGTCACGCTGGAGGCCGTGGGTTCAAGTCCCATCCGGGTCGCCATTTCTTTGGTCGGAATCGGCTGAAGAAGATTTGCCTCTGTAGCTCAGTCGGTAGAGCAGGGGACTGAAAATCCCCGTGTCGGTGGTTCGATTCCGCCCGGAGGCACCATTTATATGCGGCTGTAGCTCATCTGGTAGAGCGCCACCTTGCCAAGGTGGAGGTAGCGAGTTCGAGCCTCGTCAGCCGCTCCATTACAATCCTTATACTGGAATGGTACCATAGCCAAGCGGTAAGGCGTGGGACTGCAACTCCCTGATCCCCAGTTCGATTCTGGGTGGTACCTCCAACTGAAAGAAGAGACGCCTTGGGGCGTCTCTTTTTTTGTATCCGGAAGAAAGCAAAATCTTAATAAAATCTCAAGAATTTTATAACGGAAATCAACAGAAAGCTCTGATAAGATAAAACGCAGAGGAGGGGGAAAGCATGGAGCAATTGAAAATACTGGTGGTGGACGACGATAGGGAGATCGTGGACAGTATCGGGATATTTCTGAAAGCAGAAGGCTATGCGGTGGAAAAGGCATATAACGGCTTGGAAGCGCTCGATATCCTGATGAGCCGCACGGTGCATCTGCTGCTGCTTGACATTATGATGCCGGAAATGGATGGGATCAAGACGCTGCTCAAGGTGCGGGAGAGCAAAAATATACCAATCATTTTAATATCCGCAAAAAGTGAGGACGCGGACAAGATACTTGGCCTCACGGCGGGCGCGGACGATTATATCACAAAACCGTTCAATCCTTCCGAGATGGTTGCCCGCGTAAAAAGCCAGCTTCGGCGGTACACCCAGCTGGGCGCGATGCAGGTAACGGAAAAGCAGATTGCGATTCGCGGCTTGGTGCTGGATATCGAGAGCAAGATTGTGACGGTAGATGGGGAAAGCGTCCGGCTCACGCCGCTGGAATATAAAATACTGGAGCTGCTCTGCCGCCACCCGGGCAAGGTGTTCTCAACCGAGGAAATATACCGGCAAGTGTGGAACGACGAGATCGTGTCGGACAATGCAATTGCGGTACACATCCGTCATATTAGGGAAAAAATCGAGATCAACCCGAAAGAGCCGCGATACCTCAAGGTTGTATGGGGCGTGGGCTATAAGATAGAGAGGAGCGAAGGAGCATGACGGTGAAAAAGATATTCCGCAGCACAGCGGCAAAGCTGGTCGCGTTTCTGGTTGTTGTTGGCTGCGTGGCGGGCGCGGTCACGCAGGCCGAATATGGGATAATGAATATGCTTCGCTGGTCGAACGACAGCGAGCTGGTATACCGGCTGGAAGACCGGTTTGAGGATTCCCAATTGGTGAATGGTTTGGTCAGTACCACGGTAGCGGATTTAGACTACGCGCTGCACGAGGGGCTGGATCAGGAGACTTTCGACCGGCGGTTCAGTGGGGCGAATTTTATCGGCGACTATTATGGACGCATGGGCGACCGTGTACTGAAAAACAGCGATTTAACGGAGGAAGAGGCCGCGTCGTCCCTGTTTTTTGCCGTGGCGCAGGCGGACGGTACCTTGTATTTTAGTGGGGATTACATGTTTATGCCATTGCAGTATTCCTATGTCGATCCGTCGTCGGGAGTATACAGGGAAGAGGATGTGCCGGAAAACAGCGTGATCTATGTGCGCATCACAGAAGAACAGGCCGCGGAATATGCGGCGCAATGGTCGGCGCAGCGCGGCGCGTTGATGGGGATACTGCGTAACCTGGTCGTTTTGTGCCTGCTGGCGGTGATCGCGTATATCTGTCTGCTGTTTGTTACCGGACGCACAGGGGAGGACGAAGCTGTCCATCTGGTCACCATTGACCGCCTTTTTATCGAGCTTAATTTGCTGCTGCTGTTTGGACTGCCGATCGCGGCAGGGGCGTTCAATATCTATGTGATATTTGAAGGGATGCAGCAAAGGGACATGGGCGGCATGTGGTGGTTCCTGCTGCCGAGCATCATTTTGTTTATCGGCGCGTTCGCGCTGGCAGTCGAGCTGTCGCTTTCTCTGGTGCGGAATTTGAAAAACCGGAGCTTTGTACAGCACTCGTTCATTCTTAGGGCCTGCCGCTGGTGCTGGAGGACGGTTAAACGGCTCTGGTTCTGGCTGGCCGACCTGCTGCGCCGCGGCTGGCATGCCATTGGCCGCGGCGGGAACAGCGTATGGAGAAAAATCCTGAAAAATTACAAGACCCGCAATGTACTGCTGATATTTTTGGGATATTCGGTCATACTTTCCCTTCTGGCGATGATGTTCGGCCTGATGATAGATTACGGTGAGGGCGTTTTGGTCTTTATCCTCGGCGTGGTCTGGTTTGCGGCGGCGGCATGGTTCCTGCTCAGCCGTATCAATGGCTTTGAATGTGTTGTGGAAGCGTTGCGGCGTCTGCGCGGCGGCGAATTGGAATATAAGTTGGAAAACATGCCGGCCGGCGTCTTCTCCGAGATGGCGGAGGATATCAACTCCCTGGGCGACGGGATGCAGACCGCGCTGCAGAACGAGATCCGCGCGGAACGGATGAAGAGCGAGCTGATTACGAATGTCAGCCATGACCTGAAAACCCCGCTCACCTCTATCCTGAATTACGCCGACCTGCTGTGTCAGGAGCATTTGACGCCGGAGGAAGCAAACGACTATGCAAAAATCATCCATCAGAAGGGGCTGCGGCTCAAAAACCTGACGAGCGACCTGTTCGATATCTCCAAGGTACAGTCAGGCGCGGAACAGATGGAGTGCGAACGGCTGGACGCCTGCACGCTCGTCCGGCAGGCGCTTGGCGAACAGGACCAGTCGATCGTGGGAGGCAAACTGACGCTCAAGGTGGATATACCGGAGCATGAGGTGCCGGTCTGGGCGGATGGCAAAAAAATGTCCCGTGTGCTGGAAAACCTGATCGGGAACTGCGTGAAATACGCGTTGGCAGGTACGCGCGTCTTCGTTTCGGTTTACGAACGGGAGGAAACCGCAGTGATTGAAATCAAAAACACCGCAAACTATGCGATGGATTTTGACGCGAGCGAAATCACGGAGCGGTTTGTCCGCGGCGACGAAGCGCGCTCGACTGAAGGGAGCGGCCTGGGGCTTGCGATTGCGAAAAGCTATGTGGAGGCCTGCGGCGGCACGCTGTCAGTCGATGTGGACGGGGATTTGTTTAAGGTCCGCATTCAATTCCCGCTCTATGCTTTACGCGGAGGAAAATAAGAAAGAGAAAAGGCAGCCGGTTTCCGGCTGCCTTTTCCTGTAAAAAGTAAAAAAGAAAGGTAAAAGGAGATAGCAAATTGTAAAAAATGTAAGTTGTCCGGTAACGCGGACGTAATGCCTGTATCGTTTGAAATCGGGACAATCCTGTCCGCGTTAAATAGTATAACGTGCTTTTTGCACAAACACAAGAAAAAGATTTCGTCATTTCAAACAAAAAATATTTTGAAGAACCCTCTTGACATGGCGTGACTATTGTATATAATGGATATATACAAAATGGGAGGAGAGGATGGAATGGAGATAATCCTGTCCAATATGGATGGAACGCCGATTTATGAGCAGATCGTACGGCAGATCAAGGCCAAGATCGTCGGCGGGGAGCTGACTGCGGGGGAGGCTTTGCCCTCCATGCGCCTGCTGGCAAAGGAGCTGCGCATCAGCGTGATCACAACCAAGCGCGCCTATGAGGAATTGGAGCGGGAGGGTTTTATCATTACCCAGACCGGCCGCGGCAGCTTTGTCGCGCCGTGCAATACCGAGTTGCTGCGCGAGGAGCAGCTCCGCGTGGTGGAGGAACACCTGATAGCGGCGGTGCGCGCCGCCCATCTGGGCAATCTGGATAAGGCGGAGTTCCTGGGGATCGCGGAAACATTGTTTGAGGAGGAAACATGATGGAAAACGCATTGGAGATAAATGGGCTGTACAAGCATTATGATGGGTTTGCCCTGCAGGACGTGAGCTTTATGCTTCCGCGCGGCGTTGTGATGGGCTTCATCGGGGAAAACGGCGCGGGTAAGACCACCACGATCAAAGCGGTGCTCAACCTGATCCGGCGGGACGCGGGTGCGATCAAGGTGCTGGGGCTGGACAATATAGCAGAAGAGCGCGCGGTGAAGGAGCGTATCGGCGTGGTGCTCGAGGACGGCTGCTTCCTGAACACGCTGACCGCCCGGCATGTGGATGTGCTGATGGGCAAGGCCTATCAAAGCTGGCAGTCCGAGCAGTTCTTCCGCTTTATGGAACGCTTTGGGATCGACCGTAATAAAAAGATCAAGGATTATTCCAAGGGGATGCGGATGAAGGTTTCCATCGCGGCGGCGCTGTCGCACGGAGCGGAATTGCTGATTATGGACGAACCGACCAGCGGACTGGACCCTGTGGTGCGCGACGAGGTGCTCGACCTGTTCTACGATTTTATGCAGGAGGACAGCCACGCGATTTTGCTGTCCAGCCATATCACGAGCGATCTGGATAAGATCGCGGATCATATCACTTTTATCCATCAGGGGCGCGTTCTGCTGAGCGAGCCGCGTGACGAGCTGCTGGATACTTTCGGCGTGCTGCGCTGCACGGCGGAGCAGCTTTCCGCGCTGGAGCCGTCGGCCATGCGTGCGAAAAGGATTGGGGCGTTTGGCTGCGAGGCGCTGGTGCGCAGGGATAGTGTGCCGGCAAACTGGCCGGTCGAGGCCGCCAATATCGAGCAGATTATGCTGTTCCTGACCAGAGGGGAGGAGCAGCGATGAAAGCGATGCTGTATGCGGACTGGATGAACTTCCGGCAGTCTATCCGCTCGATTCTGTTCGTCTTGGTGGTGTTTGCCGCGACCGCGCTGGTGTGGAACAAGCTGATGTTTTTCAACTTTATCGTAGTGATGCTCAGCATCATGATACCGACGACGCTGTTCGCCGCAGATCAGGCGTATGGATGGAACCGCCTGAGCCTGTCGCTGCCCATCCTGCGGCGCGATGTGGTCGGCAGCAAATTTTTGATCGGCGTGCTGATCAACTTGGCACTGCTGGGGATCGGTTCGGCGCTGGCGTCGGCATACTGCGTGTTTTATGACTCGTCAACCAGTCTAGCCGAGGTTTTGGCGGGCTTGCTCGTGTGCGAGGCGGTATCCCTGCTCCTGATGGGGGTGCTGATGGCGGTCACCTTTCGGTTTGGCATCGAAAAAGGCCGGTATATCGTTATGGCGTGCGTCTGGGTGCCGGTGTTGGGGATGTTTGTACTCGAAAAGCTGCCCGGCTTTGGCGAGGTGTTCGAGGCGGCCGCCCGATGGCTGGATGCGGCGGAAGAAGCGCGGCTCGGCCTGCTGATTACGGCGGCGGTAACGGTCGGCGTCGCCGTATACCTTATCTGCTATCTGATCAGCCTGAAAATCTATCAAAGGACTGAGCTGTAAAGGAGAGAGCGCTCGATGAAAGCGATATTATATGCGGACTGGATGAATTTTCGCCTTTCCATCAAGTCTATGCTGCTTGCGCCGGTGATTTTTCTGGTATGGGCGGTCATAGCCGAGCAGCCGATCTTTTTCTTTTCCATGCTTGTCGTTATGGGGTATATGTTCCCCAGTACAGCTTTTTCGGCGGAGCAGTCCGCCGGCTGGGACCGTCTGAGCCTGTCGCTGCCCATCCTGCGGCACGAGGTGGTGGCAAGCCGTTTTTTGCTGGCGCTGGCCGTCAATCTGACGCTGTTTGCGTGCAGTCTGGTATTTGCCACGTTTTACTGTCTGGCGCATGGGCAGCCGCAGGCGTTGATGGAAAATTATGTGTCCGTGCTGGCCTGTGAAGCGGTCGCGGTTATTATGATCGGTGTGGAGATGGCGGTAGCGTTTAAATGGGGCATCCAAAAGGCGGGGTATATCATGCTGGCTGCATTTTTTCTTCCGCTGGCGCTGGTGTTTGCCGCAGTAAGCCTGGAAATCCGGATACCGTTGCTGGCGGCAGCGGGACGCTGGCTTGCCGGAGTGGATGAAAGGCGCTTTGTCTTTTTGCTGTTGGGCTGTCTGGCGGTCGCGCTGATGGTATACCTGTTGTGTTATCGGGTCAGCGTGCGGCTTTACCGGAAAAAGGAGCTTTGAAATGAAGTTTTGCGAATACTGTGGAAAAGCCTGCGACACGGATGCGGAAACCTGTCCGGTTGCGGAGTACGAGGAGGATAGGAAGGTTACGGACGACGCGCTGTAGGTAACGAAAATGCTGCTGCTTGGCCTGCTCTGAGGGAAGGAGGGAACCGGTATGAAAAACGGCGCAAAATGCCCGAAGTGCGGCGGGACCCACAGCATCCGCATCTCTGATAATCCGTACCGCTATGCCAGCGGAAACAATATTTACACGACAAGGGCGACGCTGCTCGGCAAGGTACCGGTGATCCGCTATGTCTGCTATGACTGCGGCTATGTTGAGAACTGGGTGGAAAAACCGGAGGAGCGGGAAAAACTGCGGCGCACCTTTGGATAGAGAAAAATACATAAACGCCGGAAAAGCTCCATACCCTGAAACAGCAGGGGAAAGGAGCTGATGCAAATTGCTGGTTGCCAGTATTTTGCTGCCGCTTGCGGTCGGCGGGCTGTCCGCATGGCTCACCATGGGCAGCATGGACCAGTATGGGGCTTTGATACAGCCGCCGCTTGCGCCGCCGGCATGGGTGTTTCCAGCGGTATGGACGGTGCTATATATTCTGATGGGGGTCGCGTGCTGGTTGGTCTGGAAATCGGACGCGGCGCGTCAGGACAAGAAGCGCGCGCTGACACTGTACGGTGGACAGCTTGCGGTAAATTTTGTCTGGCCGTTACTCTTCTTTGGCCGCGGCTGGTATGGGGTGTCGTTCCTGTGGCTGCTGCTTCTGCTTGCGCTGGTACTGGCTGCCGTGGCGGCGTTTGGCAGGATACGGAAGTTGGCGGCATGGCTGCTCGCACCCTACATCCTGTGGCTGTTGTTTGCCGGATATCTGAATTGCGCCATCTGGCTGCTGAACTGATAGGGAAGAAAAGGAAAAAGCGCTCCGTATGGAGCGCTTTTTTGACGTGTCATGACTGGTGCTGTAAGCCGGGTTCTGTATTGGACGGTCATCTATCTGGGACGCGCGTCGCCGCGCGCCTCAAGCCGCCAGTCGGGACGGACGGGCCGCCCATAGTCCCTGTCGGCGTTGCTGCGGATAGAGTTTACAGGCCCCCCATGTTGCCATGGGGCGCGGTGAGCCCTTACCTCGCCTTTCCACCCTTACCGAGTCTTCATTACGGAGACGCGGCGGTATTTCTCTGTTGCACTATTCCTGGGGTCGCCCCCGGCGGACGTTATCCGTTATCCTTGCCCTGCGCAGCCCGGACTTTCCTCATGCATAACGCACGCGACCGTCTGCACCAGTCACGGTATCCAGTATACCCCAAAAAAGCGTTCCCGTCAAACCTGTACTTGCAAAATTGGATGAAATCGGTTATACTGTACATCGAGAAAAAGGCGGTGGACGCATTATTATGACAGCTTTGGAACAATATCTCGGCGGCCTGTCGGATAAACGGGTCGGCGTAATCGGCGCGGGCGTTAGCAATATGCCGCTCATCCGCATGTTGCGCGCGGCGGGAGTCTGTGTGACGGTACATGATAAAAAGACCCCGACAGAGCTTGGCGACGGCTATGCAACGCTGGCGACGCTGGGCGTGGACTTCGTGCTGGGCGAGCATTACCTGGAAGCGCTGGACGAGGACGTGATCTTCCGCACGCCGGGCGTGCATCCGCGTTTTCTGGAAAATGCGCGGCAGAATGGCTCGGAGATCACAAGCGAAATGGAGCTTTTCTTCGCGGTCTGCCCGTGTCCGATCATCGGTATCACAGGCTCGGACGGCAAAACGACCACGACAACATTGGTGAGCGAAATGTTAAAGCATGCGGGCTACACCGTGCATCTGGGCGGCAACATCGGCACACCGCTGTTGCCGCGCGTAAATGAGATGCAGGAAAGGGATCTTGCTGTTGTCGAGCTTTCGTCGTTCCAGCTCATGGGGATGCGGCATTCGCCGCACATTGCGGCGATTACCAATCTGACGCCCAACCACCTGGATTACCACAAGGATTTTGACGAGTATGTGCAGGCGAAAACGGCTATTTACCTTAACCAGAAAGCGGATGACCGTTTGGTGCTCAATCTGGATGACGAGGTTACCCGTTCGCTGCACGCTTCCGGCAACCTGTTCTGCACCAGCAAAACGCAGGAGCTTGCGAACGGTGTGTTTCTGAAAGATGATATGCTGTATATTTCGGAGGACGGTACGCGCCGTGCGCTGATGTCGGCGGCGGATATCCGTATTCCCGGCGCGCACAACGTATACAACATGATGATGGCTGCGGCCGTTGTGCAGGGGTATGTGCCGGACGACGATATCCGCGCGGTTGCGACGACCTTTGGCGGGGTGGAGCACCGGATCGAATTCGTGCGGGAAAAGGACGGCGTCAAATATTATAACGATTCGATTGCTTCCAGCCCAACGCGCACGATCGCTGGCCTGGAATCCTTTCAGCAGAAAGTGATCCTGATTGCGGGCGGCTATGATAAACACATCCCTTATGATGTGCTGGGCGGGCCGATCTGCACCCATGTCAAGACCCTGATCCTGACCGGCGCGACCGCACCAAAGATACGCGACTGCGTGCTGGCGGCCGAAGGGGAACACCCGCCGATCATTGAGGTTCCGGACCTCGAAACCGCCGTGCGCGAAGCACAGGCGCAGGCGCAGTCGGGCGATATGGTCATCATGAGTCCAGCCAGCGCGTCATTTGACCGGTTCAAAAATTTTATGGAGCGCGGCAAGCTGTTCAAATCACTGGTGGAAGCGCTTTAAAACCGTATGTGAGCAAAATGAAAAGACAGCCTCCGGATAACCGGAGGCTGTCTTTTTACGCAGTGCGACGGAACGCTTTCGCAGCGCATACGGCGGTGAACAGGAAAGTGAACAGCTCGGTTGCCGGAAAGGCGACCCAAACGCCCGTGATACCGAACCATGCGGTCAAAAGGAAGAGGAACGGCACAATTGCAATTACGCCGCGGAGCATGGAGAGCAGGAATCCCTGTGCGGAACGCCCTGACGCGCTGAAAAAGATAGAAGAGACGATATTGCAGCCGGCGAACCAAAAGCCGCAGAAATAGATGCGCAGTCCGGTGACCGCGTAGCCGGCGAGGACCGCGTTGTTTTCGCTGTTGAACACTGCGGTAATGGGGGCGGCAAATACGAAAACCAGCACATAAAGCAGCGTGGCAATCGCGAGCGATGACGTGATGCCGTACCGGTAGAAACGGCGAAGCGCGCCGTGGTCGTTCAGGCCGCTGCTGTGGCTGACAAGGGGCTGCATGCCGGTCGACAGGCCTTGAAAGATCGCGATGGCCACCAGAGCCAGATTGGCGACGATACCGTATGCCGCAACGCCGGTATTGCCGGAAATCCGCAGCAGGACGAAATTGAATAAAAACAGCACGACGGCGGAGGAAAGCTCCCCGACGAAAGAAGAGATGCCGGACGCGCAGATCGAAGCGAGCAGGCGGCCCTGCGGCCGCACTCGGCACAGATGAAAGCCGCGGACAGGGCTGCGCAGATGGCCGGAAAGGATCAGCAGACTGATAATTGGGGAAAGCCCAGTGGCGAAAGCCGCGCCAAACATGCCCCAGTCGCAGGGGAAAATGAATACATAGTCCAAAACAACATTGGACAAGCTGCCGACTATCATACCGCACATAGCGCGCCCAGGCGCGCCGTCATTGCGGACAAAGGCAAGTAATACATTGTTCATCACAAAAAAAGGCGCGAAACTGAGCAGGGTGCGCAGATAAACGCTGGTCAGGGGAAAGGTGTCGGCATCTGCGCCTAAAAGACGAGAAACCGGTGCCGCGCCAGCCAGCCCGATCAGCATAAAAAGCAAGCCTACTGCAAGGCCGAGTCCGACGGCATGCGTAAACGCGCGATCCGCGGATATGTTGTCGCATTGGGCGCAGCTGACGGTATAGCGGGTCGCGCCACCGACACCAATCATCAACCCCAGGCCGTTGAGTAGATTGTAGGCGGGGATAGCGATGTTGAGAGCGGCAAGCCCGTTCGCGCCCATCCCGCAGGAGACGAAAAAGGTATCCGCAAGGATATAGCAGGAAAGCCCCAGCATGCCAAGCACGTTCAGTGAGGCGTAGCGCCCGAAGGAGCGTAGATCAGCAGTATGTTCCATTTTGATGTTCTCCTTTAACCAATAAAAAACGCCAGCGCTTTCTATCTTCTAAGGCCTACGATAGAAAGTCTGGCGCAGCAATTTTTATCCGGCGATAAAAACGCGAGCATATTTGGTTTGCAGCTTTTTTAATATAGCACCCTGCGAAAAGCTTGTCAAGATAAATTGAGAACCCCAGCGCCAGGGCGAAGGAAAAGCGGTGAAATACCGCTCATGCCATGCGTAATCAGCGTATGGAGCAGTTCCACGGTTTGCTCGGCTGTCATATCAGGCGCGTCGCCGCGCAACCAAGATGACAGCAGGGATATGACGCCGGGGAGAGTATAGGAATAAATCAAAAACTTATAGCTGCGGGAGCTCTCCGGCATGAGCAAGTCCCATCCCTGCTGGAAAGCGTTGAAGAGCAACTGCTGCAGGCGGCGGATAAAGCGGGGATCACCCTGCTCGCCGGTAAGCGCATACAACAGCTTGGGAATGCGCGGTGTTTGCTGTAGAAGCTTTAGAAAGGCTACCAGCTCCTCGAACACATGCTCATGAGGCGCACGGGAAAACTCCTGCTCGATATGGTCGATGATATTATTTTCAATTTCGACCAGAAGCGCATCGACATCCCGATAGTGAAGGTAGAACGTGCTGCGGTTGATATCGGCCCGCGCGCAGATATCGGTCACGGTGATATCGGATAACGGCTGTTCGGTAATCAAATCAATAAAGGCGTCGCGCAGCGCGTTGCGCGTATAGAGCACACGGCGGCTGACTTTCTTTTCTGGCATGATGCGGTTCCTCCTGACTGTTGCTATTCTATCAGGATGAATAGGAAAAGTCAACGCTGTGTTGAAAAGAAGACGTAGCGTGGATGAAATTTAACGGATTTTTAGCAGACAGAATTCTTTGTTGTCTGGGAAAATTTTTGAAAAAAGCTGTTGACAAACTTCGTTCTATTCGATATAATACATATTGTCGCTGACAGTGAGGCGACTCGATGAGAAAGCAAATGCGAGTGTGCTGGAACTGGTAGACAGGCACGTTTGAGGGGCGTGTGTCAATCGACGTACGGGTTCAAGTCCCGTCACTCGCACCACTCTCTCAGGTGCGAGACAAGAGAATATGCGGATGTGGCGGAATGGCAGACGCGCTAGCTTCAGGTGCTAGTGTTCGCAAGGACGTGGGGGTTCAAGTCCCCCCATCCGCACCAAAAGACCACCGACGGCTGTCGGTGGTCTTTTTCCTTTGCTGCCTTGCGAATACGGATGAAATAAGGTAAAATAAAAGTGGAAGCGGCTGAGAAATATTTTCCGGCCAAGCATATCCGGACGGAAAATCCGGTCGAAGCATGTCGGCTGGCAAAAAATTTCGTCGGTATATTCTTTCCGAACCGCGGGGAAAATCCTGATAGAACGCACAACCTGTGCATGAGGCAGGAGGATTTTCCATGCAAACCAAAGTAGAGATCTGCGGGGTAAATACATCAGGGCTGCCGGTGCTGTCGGCCAAAAAGACCGACCAACTGCTGCTGCGCGTGAAGCAGGGAGACAAGCAGGCGAGGGACGAGTTGATCCAAGGTAACCTGCGGCTGGTTTTGTCAGTCGTGCAGCGCTTTCAGGGCCGCGGTGAATCGCCGGATGATTTGTTCCAGGTGGGCTGTATCGGGCTGATGAAATCGATCGATCATTTTAACACCGATCTCGGCGTGCGTTTTTCCACCTATGCCGTGCCGATGAACGTTGTTTGGGGAAACCTCCAACCAAATGAAAAAAGACCGCGCCATACATACCCAAGGTAAAGGAGAAAACAATGCTGTTCTGTAACATTGATGTACTGGATGAAGGCTTCATTTTGAAAAGGGGGCAATATGTAGGAACAAGGGATGGTATGATAGATTATATCGGGCCGGCCGCGCCGGACGCGGATTATGGTGAGCGGTACGATGGGTGTCACCGTTTGCTGCTGCCCGGCTTCTACAATGTACACAGCCATGCGCCCATGACCCTGCTGCGCGGCTATGCGGAGAACCTCCCGCTGCAGCGCTGGCTGAATGAAAAGGTCTTTCCATTTGAGGATAAGCTGGATGATGAGGCCGCTTACCACGGCACACAACTTGCGATTGCTGAAATGCTGGCCTGCGGCACGGTGTCATTCACGGATATGTATTTCTTTCTGGATGGGATGACTAGGGCGATTCTGGAAAGCGGCATCAAATGTAATTTGAGCAGGGGGCTTACCGTGTTTGACGACAGTTCTTACGAAGCGCTGCCGGCATATCAGGATAACCTGCGGCTGCTGGGCGAGTGGAACGGCGCGAATCAGGGTCGGCTGCGGGGCGACCTGTGCATCCACGGAGAGTACACCTCGACCCCCAAGGTTGTGGAGGCGGTTGCCGCGCAGGCCGGGGCATGCGGCGCGCGGATGCATATTCATCTTTCGGAAACACAGGAGGAGCATGAGGCGTGCAAGCAGCGGCACGGCATGACGCCGGCGGCCTATATGCAGGCACACGGCATATTCGACGTGCCGACCACAGCGGCGCACTGCGTTTGGCTGGAGGGGGAAGACTTCGACATCCTCAAGAAGCATGGCGTTACCGTTGCCTGCTGTCCGGCCAGTAATCTCAAACTCGCGTCAGGCTATGCCAATGTACCCAGGATGCTCGATATGGGTATTAACCTCGCGTTGGGTACGGATGGCGCGGCCTCCAACAATAATCTTAATATCCTGCAGGATTTGTACCTGTTTGCTGTGGCATATAAAGGGTATTATCGCGATGCGACGTTAATTACTCCCGCGCAGGCGCTGTATGCGGCGACACGCGCAGGCGCTTTGTCACAGGGGCGGACGGACAGCGGCCTTCTCAAAGTTGGCTGCAAGGCCGACCTGTGCGTCATCAATACGGATACGCCGCAGTTCACACCCATGACGGATGCGGCCTGCAACGTGGTATATGCGGCGCAGGGGGCGGATATCCGGCTGACGATGGTGGATGGCGAGGTATTATACCGCGACGGTTCGTATACCACGATCGATCTGGAAAAGGTTAAGGCAGAGGTACGGTTACGTACCAGCCGGATTTTGTCCGCACTGTAAGGGGGCATATCGTATGAAAAAAACAAAAGTGGATGAATCGACGGATTATTTGAAAAGCAGGCTGCCGTTTGTGCCGGAAATCGGATTGGTTCTTGGATCCGGACTCGGCCCGATGGCGGAGGAGCTGGAAGCTGCGGTGTGTATCCCGTACGGAGAGATACCGCATTTTCGGGTATCCACCGCGCCGGACCATACCGGACGTTTGATCTGCGGTATGCTGGAGGGGAAAAAGGTTCTTTGTATGCAGGGGCGCCTGCACGGCTACGAGGGCTATGCGCCCGAGGAGATCGCGTATCCGGTCTATGTAATGAAAGCGCTTGGCGTGCGCGCGCTGGTGCTGACGAATGCGTCGGGGGGGATCAATACATCGTTTTCGGTCGGCGATCTTATGCTGATTGAGGATCACATCAATATGACGGGAAAAAGCCCGCTCACCGGACCGAATGACGACAGCTTGGGCGTGCGCTTTCCGGATATGACGTTTGCGTATGCACCTGCTTTGCGGGATACCGCACGAAAGGCCGCATTATCCTGTGGTGTGACGCTCCGGTCCGGCGTTTACTGCGGCGTGAATGGGCCGCAGTTTGAAACACCTGCGGAAATCCGGATGTTTCGCGCGATGGGAGCCGATGCGGTTGGGATGTCCACGGTATTTGAAGTGGTCGCAGCGGCGCACTGCGGCTTGCCGGTAGCTGCGGTTGCAATGATCACCAATATGGCGGCGGGGGTTTTGATGCAGCCGCTTTCTGGCGCGGAGGTCAATCAGATTGCGGAACAACGCGGGGGAGAATTCCGGCGCTTTATGCACTGTCTGATAGCGGGATTATGACCGAAGCACCGTGTGAAAAAAGCGGGTCCATTCTGGACCCGCTTTTTCCTGCGTAAAACAAAAAGGTTTTGCAAGATGCAAAACCTTTTTATGGTCGAGGTGACAGGATTTGAACCTGCGGCCTCTTCGTCCCGAACGAAGCGCTCTACCAAGCTGAGCCACACCTCGAATTATATCCGTCGCAATGTTTTCCAACCGTGACAGCTTTTATATTATATCTCGGATAAGCAGATATGTCAAGACTTTTTCCACAAGTTTTAAAAAACAGGAAGAGCGGGACAGAGCGAGGAACTAAGCGGGAGGAAATACGGCGGCCGCTGCCGCTCACAGCTTGGCGGCGGCGGTCTTTGAGCTGCGCCATGCGATGAGTTGCGCGGCAATCGATACCGCAATCTCTGCGGGGGTCTGCGCGCCGATAGCAAGTCCGATCGGCGTGATGACACGCTGCCGCACATGGAGGAAGCCCTCGCTTTCCAATAGGGAAAAGACTGACTCCCGCTTGCGACGGCTGCCCATTACGCCGATGTAGGAAGCGGGGGTGGAGAGGGCGAAACGGAGCGCGTCCGTATCCCCTTCGTGGCCGCGCGTCATGATACAGAAAGCATCGTCGGCGGCAGGGGAAATCGGACCGGCCAATGTTTGGGTGAGTAGGGAAAATGGGATGCAAAGGGTATGCTCGGCATGGGGGAAGCGTTCCGGCGAGCAGAACGCCGCGCGGTCGTCAATGACAATATGGCGAAACTCCAGATGATACAGGAGCGGGGAAAGGGCGAGTGACACATGCCCGCCGCCCAGCACAAACACCCGACCGGCATCAGATAAGGGGATCGCCAGGACTGGACGCTCTTCCAGAAGGACGACAGCGGGGCAGGAGCGGATGGACTGCTCCTGCGAGAGTAGAGGCGCGGAGCCGTCCAGCGGCAGGCAGAATCGGACAGGCGGGACAGCACGGAAACTGTCCACGGCCTGCTGCAGCGGCGCAGCGTCGGTAAGCGGGGTAAAAAGAACCTCGGCAGTACCGCCGCATACCATGCCCAAGCTACCCGCCTGCCGGTTGTCCAGCACAAAGGCTTCACAGCGCGGTACGGTAAGGGCGGACGAGGCGATCGCAAGGCAGCGATGCTCAAGCAGTCCGCCGCCGATTGTGCCGCACAGCAGGCCGTTTTCTCCAACGAGCATCAGGGCGCCGGCCTTGCGCGGCGTGGAACCGGTGGAGCGGACGATGGATACCAGCATCGCGGGCCGGCCGGCCTGTATTTCACACAGCGCGGTTTGCAGCAGTAGTTCGATCATGCGGGATACCCTCCGTTTTCAAGTCAGCAGCAATACATGCTCAGGCGCGATGCCGAGCGAATCAGGGAGCGCGGCCGGCTTCCTGTCCTTGGGGAAGCGCCACCAGAGCGCAGGCGCGCTTGCGGCTTGGCTCTGGTAGCGGAACAGCAGGATCCATTCAAACGGCTCTTCCAACGCGTCTGCCCATAACACGGGCAAGCGGTTGGACGGAACCTGCGGGTGGAAAGCATGCGCGCGCAGGCCGACCGCTTTCAGGTTGTCCGGCACAGGCTGCGCGGCAGTCAGACAGACGCCCCAGTCGAGCGCCTCGACGGTATATGCGCCCGCTTTGACCGCGCGGGAGATATTTTTGCAACCGGTCAGACGTGCGGCGGCCTCGCTGCCAGGGGCGGCAAAAACCTCTTTAGTGCCGCCCGCGCGCAGGATACGGCCATCCTCCATAATGCACAGACGGGTGCAGAGGTGATAGGCTTCGTCACGGCTGTGCGTCACCATCACCGCCTGCCGCCCGTAGGAGCGCAGCAGGGACATGAACTGGGGCTGGAGCTGGTCGCGTAAATGGCTGTCCAGCGCGGAGAACGGCTCGTCCAGCAGCAGCAGGCGCGGCTGGCTGACCAGCATGCGGGCAAGCGCTGCCCGCTGCGCCTGTCCGCCCGAAAGCTGGGCTGGGCGGTGTTTTTCCAAACCGGTGAGCTGCAGCATTTCGAGCGTTTCCCGCAGGCACCGCTGGCGGGTGGCCTTATCCTTTTCCGCGTGCAGGCCGCACAGGATGTTTTTTTCCACCGTCATATGGGGAAACAGGGCATAGTGCTGGAACAGATAGCCAACCTGCCGTTTTTGCGGCGGCAGGTTGATGCCGCGAGCGGAATCGAACAGCGTTTCACCGTCCAGCACGATCCAGCCTTCGTCCGGCTTTTCCACGCCGGCGATACATTTGAGCGTCATGCTTTTGCCGCAGCCGGAGGCGCCCAGCAGGCCGGTAACAGCGTCCGCAGTCTCAAACGAAGCGTTTAATGTGAAAGAGCCCAGCCGCTTGCGGATATCGACAAATAAGTTCACCCGACATGTCCTCCTTTCCGCTGGCGACGCTCAAGCAGGCTCACGGTCAGCAGCACTGCTGCCGAGATCGCAAGGTTGACCAGTACCCAGTAAAATGCGTGCAGCTCGTCGCCGGTGCGCCACAGCTGATAGACGGTGGTGGAGATGGTCGCGGTACGGCCGGGCGTATAGCCGATCAGCATACTGGTCGCGCCATACTCGCCCAGCGCGCGGGCGAACGCCAATACGACGCCCGCGAAAATCCCCTGCCTGCAGGCAGGCAGCCGGATACGCCAGAATATGTAACAATTGGAGAGACCAAGCGTCTGCCCAGCCTGCGCTAAGGTCTCGTCGAACGCTTCAAACGCGCCGCGCGCGGTGCGGTACAGTAGGGGAAACGCGACGACCGCCGCCGTGATTACACCGCCGTACCAGGTCATCACGAATTTTATTCCGACGCTTTCCAGCGCCATGCCCAGTGGCCGCCGGCTGCCGAACAACAGCAGCAGAAAATATCCGACGACCGTAGGCGGCAATACGAGCGGCAAGGTCAGTATCATGTCCAAAACGCCTTTGAGCGCACGGGGCAGGCGCACGGCGTAGTATGCCGCCGCGATGCCTGTAAAGCATACCAGCACGATGCTGATCGCCGCGATGCGCAGCGAGTTCCAAAGCGGATACCAGTCCACCCGCGTTACCTCCTCAGATACCAGTGTGGGACTGGATCCCTTTCTCTGTCCGAACCCAGCCTGCGCCGTTAGGCGACTTTAGAGAATCCCACCGCTTCGAACACTGACATGGCCTCGTCTGCGGCAAGGTAGTCCAGAAAAGACCGCGCCGCATCCTGATGCGCGGAGGTTTGCAGCACGGCCGCCGGATAAATGACCTGTCCGCACATTTCGGGTGTCGCCTCATCGACAACGGTCAGGCCCGCGCTGTAAGCGTCCGTGCAGTAAATAACGCCCGCATCCACGCTGCCCTCTCTGACCTGAGTGGTGACCTCTTTGACGTTGCTGCCGTAGGTGATACACTGTGCATTGGTGAGCGCTGATTCATCCAGGCCATAGTAGGCAAGGATTTTTTGCGTATATTGACCGACCGGCACATCGCTGTTGCCCATGGCGAGCAGGATATCCCCCGCTTCCAGATGCGCGGCCAGCATGTCAAAGCTGTCGATGCCCTTGGGGTTATTTTCCGGCACGGCGAGCGTCACCTTGTTTTCCAACAGGTCGACACGGCTGCCCGCCAGCAAGAAATCCAGCCCGTCGGTGTTGACCGATGGGTCAGCCGTCGCATCCAATTGATCCATCTGCTTTTGGCCGGCGGAAATAAACAGGTCGCACATCGCGCCTTCCTCGATCTGGGTCTTGAGTGTACCGGAGGAGTCAAAGTTAAAGGTCAGCGTCACGTCCGGCGCGACGGTTTTGTAGTCCTCGGCGATCTGGTCCAGGGTTTCGGTAAGGCTGGCCGCTGCGAAAACGACCAGTTCAGTTTCCTGCCCTGCTGCGACGTCGCCGGATGCGGCTTCCGTGCCGTCGCAGGCAGTCAGGCTGAGCGCCGTTGCTGCCGTGAGCAACCATACAATGTGTTTTTCCATAGGGGATTCTCTTTTCTTTTTCATGGATTTCTTGGTGGAATATAGCATACGGACAAGATTACAGATGCTTTTCAACATAGTGCGCATCATAAAGGTTCCAGTATTTCCGGTATACGCGGTCGTCCTGTCCGTCAAAATTCAATTGATACATTCTGAATACGACCCGAATATTTTTAGGCTGCCACTGCTCCTCGTAAGAATAGCAATATCGCATGCCGATCTGTCGCATCACTTTTCCGCTTCTGGGGTTGTTTTTATCGTGCGTTGCCGTGATGTAAGGAACACCGTCCTTTCGCAGATACGCGACAAGCGTCTTGCCTGCCTCGGTCGCGATCCCTCTGTGCCAGAACTCACGGCGGAGCGCATAGCCGAAATCATGGCTGTCGTCCGTATCTGCTTTTACATAGCCGATCGGAATGTTATCACTTTGTAGACAAATTGCGAAATGATATGCCTTGCCTGCAAAATGCGTTTCGTAAAATGTCCTGGTATCCTCCAGACTTTTGACGGGGAACCAGGGTAAGAACGTGTTTACCGTTTCATCCATCAAAAGAAGATGCAGAGGCTGCATATCTTTGTCTTCAAATTTGCGCAGGATTAGCCGGTCTGTTTCAAGAGGTATGGTATGCATCAAAGCCTCCTTTTTTGATGTAGAGAACTCAGCGCCCACAGTCCTGCGGCATGCCACGCAGGAGGTCAAGCGCATGGGGGAGCTGGTCCAGAAATACGTCCATGCCCTCCATACACGCCCTGGGGCTGCCGGGCAGATTAATAATCAGCGTCTTGCCGCGGATGACCGCCGCCGCGCGGCTGAGCATGGCGCGCGGCGTGATGCGCATGCTCGCGGCGCGGATCGCTTCCGCGATGCCGGGCGCGTCGCGTTCCGCGACAGCGCGTGTCGCCTCAGGTGTGATATCGCGCGGGGCAAAGCCTGTGCCGCCCGTGGTCAGAATCAGGTCGAGCTGCCGCTGGTCGCACAGGCGGATAAGGCTGCGCTCAAGCAGTTCGCGTTCGTCCGGCCGGACAAGCTGCTCGACAACCACGAATCCGGCCGCGGCCAGCCGTGCGGCGACCAAAGGACCGCTTTTATCCTCTCGCTCGCCTGAAGCGCAGCGGTCGGACAGGGTGACGACCGCCGCCTGATATGGTAAGGGCGCGGTGCGCGGCTCGACTGTCATTTCATCGCCTGCGGAGATTTGCCCGCCTGCGAGCACGCGGGCGAACACACCTTCACGCGGCATAATGCAATCCCCCATTTTTTCGTAAATCGCACAGTGGTGATGGCATTCCTTGCCGATTTGTGTCAGCTCAAGTAGCACATCCCCGCAGCGCAGCAATGTGCCGACCGGCAGGCTGCGGAAGTCGATGCCCTCCACCACGAGATTTTCCCCAAACGCGCCGGAGCGCACATCCGCGCCTTTTGCGTTAAAAGCAGCAACCTCCTCTGCGGAAAGCAGACTGACCTGCCGGTGCCAGTGTCCGGCGTGTGCGTCACCGCGGATACCCCAATCCTTTTCCAGCAGAGCTTCCTTTCGGCTTTGCTTTTGTACGCCGCGCGTTTCGCTCGTACATACGGCGATTATCTTTCCCATTGACTATCCTCCGATCTGGTTCATGCTTCTTTGCTCGGCGGGGTACTGCGTTCGGGTAAAACAATGGGCGGCAGGTTTTGCCCAAACTGCCTGTTCGATGGCCGTACTCAACGCGTTTTCCGCCGCGCCGCCGCGCAGGAGCGGCTTCAGGTCCGTACCTTGCGGATAGCAAAGGCAGGGCTTCAATATGCCCGTACTGGTCAGGCGCACGCGGTTGCAGTCTGCGCAAAACGAATGGCTGACCGCTTGGATGAGTCCGATGTAGCCCTGAAGAGCGGGCGTGGAATAATAGCGTGCAGGTCCGTTGCCGCGCCGCTCCCCAAAAGGCGCAAGCGTCGGCCAGACTGTGCGCAGGCGGTCAAGAACGGAAGAAGACGCGGCGGAAAGCGCTTTCCTGCCGCCAATCGGCATATGTTCGATAAAACGCACGTCTACAGGGAGCTGCTCCGCCAGCCGCGCGAGTGAGATGAGTTGATCTGCTGTTTCCGGCAGAAGCACAGCGTTTATGCGGGTAGGGAGCCGCCCCGCGCATTGGCGTACGGCGGCGAGCACGTCGTCTGCTGTGTGCATGCGGCGGGTGATGCGTTGATACTGCGCGTTATCGAGGGTGTCCAAGCTGATGTTGACGCTGTCGAGACCGGCTTGGCACAGCTCGTCCAGCAAAGGCGGGAGCAGGAGGCCGTTGGTGGTCAGCGTTACCTGACGCACGCCGGAAACTGCCTTCAGCGCGCGGATAAAATCCGTACAGCCCCGGCGGACAAGCGGTTCGCCGCCTGTGACCTTGAACCGGTCAATGCCCAGCGCCGCCGCCGCACGTGCGACGCGCAGCAGCTCCTCATACCGAAGCAGAGCGCTGTGCGCGGAAAGCGGGATGCCTCCGGCTGGCATACAGTAGCGGCAGCGCAGGTTGCACCGGTCGGTAATGGATAAGCGCAGGTAGTTAATCTCGCGGCCGAGCGCGTCACGCATGGCTGTTGTCCGCAAAGCGGAAATCTCCGCTCTTGCCGCCCTGCTTTTTCAGCAGATGGATGTCCGAGATCACCATGCGCTTGTCGATCGCCTTACACATATCGTAAATGGTGAGCAGCGCGGTGGAAGCGCCGGTCAGGGCTTCCATTTCCACACCGGTCGGGCCGGCGCAACGCACGGTGCAGACAGCCTGGATGCTCCGTTCTTCTTCCAAAAACGTAAATGCGATTTCGCATTTGGTAAGGTTCAGCCGGTGGCACAGCGGAATAAGGTCGGCGGTGTGTTTAGCAGCCATGATGCCCGCCACCTGTGCTACGCCAAGCACATTGCCTTTTTGGGATGTGCCGCTTTGAACAGCTGAAAAGCATTCCGCGCTCATGCGGATGCGTCCAGAGGCGGAAGCCGTGCGCACAGAGGACTGCTTCGCGCTTACATCCACCATCACGGCATTGCCGTTTGCATCAATATGGGTAAAAGCCATAACGTCCTCCTGTTTCCCACGATGAAGCCGATGCGTCATATGCCCTTGCCGAAGCCGCAGTTCGGGAAATGGCAGTCCGCACAGTTCAGGCACAGCCCACCATGCCCCAGACCGGCGAGCCAGTCTGCAGTGACAGGCATGTCTGCCAGCAGACGAGGCAGGACCAGATCGAAGATGGTACGCTTTGCGTACATCACGCACCCCGGCAGGCCGCAGACCGGATGCCCGTCCGGCAGATAGGAAACAAGGAACATCGCGCCCGGCAGCACGGGTGCGCCGTAGCTGATCACTTTCGCGCCCGCATTCCGTATGGCAAGCGGAGTGCGGTCGTCCGGATCGACGCTCATGCCGCCGGTACAGAGAATCAGCTCCACGCCGCTGGCCGCCATCTGACAGATTGCGTCCGTGATCTGTCCCGCGTTGTCGCTGCAAACCGTATGTGCGGTCATTTTACAGCCGTATTCGGCCATTTTCCGCACGAGCACCGGCGTGAATGCATCCTGAATCAGGCCATGATATACCTCGTTTCCAGTTGTGACCACGCCGAAAGAACGGGGACGGAATGGAAGCAGTCGGAGGAGCGGTTCGTCTCCGGTTGTTCGTGCAGCCCGCTCCATTTTTTCTTTTTCGATCACAAGAGGGATCACACGCATGCCGCACAGCTTGTCGCCCGCCTTGACGGGAAAGCCCGAGGCGCGCGTGGCGATTATCATTTCGCCCAGCGCATTGACCGCGCGCAGGCGCTCGATATCGACCAGCAGCAGGCCGTCGGCTTCAGCGATCAGCTCGATTTTCCCCTCTTTAGGAGGGGTGGCGCGCATATGCGCGTTTTGACAGATTGCACGCAGGATATCCGCTGCATCGTTTTCGTGCAGCATGGTTTCGTTATTTTCCCAAATATAGATATGCTCCTTGCCGACGCTGAGGAGGATAGGGATATCCTCCTCGCGGATGATATGACCCTTGCGGAACACCGCGTCCTTTGTGATGCCAGGGATAATCTGGGTGATATCATGGCAGAGCACCTGCCCGACCGCGTCCTGCGTGCGTATCAATTTCATAGGGAAAGCCTCCTGCGGTAAGCTGCGGACTGCTCACAAAAGCGTCCAGCGGCATTTGTATAACACGATTATACCATACTGCAATCTATTTCGGCAACAAATAAGGAATAGAAAAGCGCAGGGCGTTTTTGTCGCACCTTTCGTTATATTAATTAATATATAACGAAAGGTATGCAAAACGGGTGGGCCGTTGCGTTTGAACAGGGGACATGCTATAATGATGGCATATTGGCGGATGGAGGAAAACCTAATGGCGGAGCGGATTCGGGTGAAAGCAAGCCTGCGCCTTGTGCGGGAGGGAAAGCTTTTCGGGCCGGGCGCGGCGCAGTTGCTCGAGGGCGTCGCGGAACTGGGATCCCTGCGGCGCAGCGCCGCACGCATGGAGATGAGCTACAACAAGGCATGGAGCGTGGTACATGCTTGCGAGGAGCAGCTTGGCTTTGCGCTGTTGGAGCGCCGCATCGGCGGAGCGGGGGGCGGCGGCGCGTCGCTGACTGAAAAAGGACGCGCGCTTCTGGCGCGGTACCGTGCGTTCGACAGACAGGCACATGAGATGCTCGACCAGATGGCGCAGGAATATTTTACGGATCTGTTGGGGCAGGAGTGAACTGGAATGTTAAAGCGTGAAGTGCGGCCGTGGGTGCTGGTGCGGGGAGCAGGAGATCTGGCAACCGGAGTGATCGTTCGCCTGTACCGCTGCGGCTTCAGGGTGATCACGACTGAATGTGCGGACCCTTCCGCGATTCGGCGCAAGGCGGCGCTGTGCGAGGCTGTTTGGCGGGGGACATCCAAGGTGGAGGGCGTGCGCTGCCGCTGCGTTTCTGATGTGGCGCAGGCGGCAGCGGTATCCCGCACGGGCGAAGTGCCGCTGCTGGTGGATGAACGCGCGGCTTGCATCGGGGTGCTGCGGCCCGCCGCAGTGGTGGATGCCATTTTGGCCAAACACAATTTGGGTACCGACCGGAGCCTGGCTCAAATCACGATTGGCATTGGCCCAGGCTTTACTGCGGGCGAGGATGTGGACGCAGTGGTGGAGACCATGCGGGGACACCATCTGGGGCGTGTGATTCGGCAGGGTGCGGCAATACCAGATACGGGTGTGCCGGGGGCGATTGCGGGTTATACGGTGGAACGGGTCATTCACGCGCCGGCGGCAGGGCGGATGCGCTTTGTTAAGGATGAAACTGGTGCGGCAGTGGATATCGGCGCGATTGTCCGCGCGGGGCAGACCATCGCCCGTATTGGAGAAACGCCGGTTTCCGCGACGATAAACGGCGTTCTGCGCGGCCTGATTCGGGAGGGCTATCCGGTATCGGCGGGGCTGAAGATCGCGGATATCGACCCACGGCCGGAACAGGCGGCCTATTGCGATACCATATCGGATAAGGCGCGTGCAATCGGCGGCGGCGTGGTGGAAGCGCTTCTCGAGCTATCCGGAGAAAAGGGGATCGAGTTACTGTAAGCAACGACAAAAACGGGCTGGTATCAGCCCGTTTTTTAGGTCAAGGGAAGCAGCCAGTCGATGAAGTGGGCAGGGGTGTCGTGTAGACTTCCCATGCGGCAGTCCAGGCCGTCAGAGGAAAGCGCCTGCAAAATTTCCTTCGCCTGCGGCCGAACACCGGTAAGATCCGACTGATTTAGGAAGACGCGCAGCTTGTCAGGGGGAAGTCCGACCGCGGCGACGGTTTCCCGAATGCAGGATATCATGGTCTGCGGACCGATCCGCTGGCTGGGAGCCTGCGCCCAGACGGGGTGGAGCTGGTAACGGTGTACCGCTGCCCCGACCGGTCGCCCAAGCGCGGACAGGCCGGCAACAATCAGGCAAAGGCTGGTTTGCGGCGGGAGTACCGGTTCATCCGGACGGTGCAGCTTGAGCGGTAAGCCGTGCGCGCCGTCCGCTTCGCAAAGCGTAATATCGGAAGCGCGGATGGATTGCTGCAGCAAGGCAGCGGGAAGCGCCCCCATTTTCCCGTCTGTAGAACGCGTACCCGCACAGGTAACTCCGGTCCGGCGAAGCTGTTCCTGAAGCTGGATGGGGGGGGGATCGAGCAGCAGGCTGCGGCACAGCGGCGGACGGACTGGAAACATATGGGTCGTGGTGGTCAGCAGGACAGCACGGTGGGAGAGGGCGCGTGCCAGATGAAGCAGGGCGGTCGTTTTCCCGCCGGCCCCTACGGCGGCAATTACGAAAGGCGACATGGGTGTCACTCCTTTCAGGTTTCGCTGCGCCAAAGCAGAATATAACCAGTGGTTCCCGCAAGGTAAATTGCCTCGGTATCCGTATCCAGCAGCGCGCGGCAGTCAGTTTCGGCGGAAAACTGGACGCAGGTGCCGCAGGACGAACTGAGCGTGCGCGGGACTGGCAGCATCCGGACGGGAATATCCGCGTTTTGCAGGGCTTGGAAGCTTAAAAGAGCGCTCAGGTGGGTGTAGAACGTCGCAATATATCGATTCATGGCAGTTTAGTCAGCAGAAGAGAGAATTCATCATCCGCAACCTCGCGAATCTCTACCGCATAACCGCTGTGACCGGCAAAGCGGGAAATATTTTCGACCGCGCAGCGGTCGTCCACCAGCACCTCAAGTTGGTCGGGCGCGCTCCGGCTGACTTCCTTCTGCACCATGACCACCGGCATGGGGCAGGAATATCCTCTTGCATCAACCATTGTTTTTTTCCTCCTTGTGCAGATTCACGACGGATATGATAAACAGCAGGATCAGGCCGATCAGTATCCCGATCTGTCCGGGCGTTCCCACACCTCCAGCGACAAAGGCGCCGCCCGTCATGGCATCCGCGTTGCCGGCCATGCCGAAATTGTGGGAGAGCGCCGCGCCGGTCAGCATGCCGAATACGGTAACCGCGCTGTCCCCGTTGCCTTCTCCGGCCAAAATGAGCTGGCGGAGCGGGCATCCGCCCAGAAGAACAGCGCCCCAGCCGACCGCTGCCATCCCGAGCAGGTTCCACAGATAATCATGATGGGCAATCGGCTGCACGGCAAGCGTGGGATGGAATCCGCCCAGCAGCAGGTTGCCGATCAGCACGGTGGCGAAGATCGCCGCAAAGCCGCTCACTAAATGGAAGTCGCGGAACAGGAATATGTCGCGGATGCCGCCTGCCATACACAGCCGGCTTTTCTGCGCCAGCCCGCCGACGATCAGCCCGCCGGCGAGGGAAACCAGCCAGTAGGCATGGCTCGCGCCCGGCCCTTCCTCGGAGAAGCGCAGCACAGAAGGTACGGCAAGCAGAAGGACAAGAAGGGCGGCCATAAAACAGGGCAGGACGAAGCCGTTAGACCGCTTTACTTTATAGGCGCGGCCCAGGGAAAATCCTTTTTTCAGGCACAACACACCGATGCCGATGCCGAGCGCGAAGCCGGCAAAGCCGGAAACGGCGGTAAGGTCGCCCCCGGCCAGCCGAAGCACCATGCGGAGCGGGCAGCCGAGGAAAGCGAGCGCTCCGACCATGACAATCATACCCAGTACAAAGCGCAGCGCGGGCGCGGAACCGGCGCGCGCCTCGAATTCACGGCCGGCCGTGGCGGACAGGAGCGCGCCCAGTACGAGCCCGATTATTTCCGGGCGTATGTATTGGACCTTTGCGGCGCTGTGCATACCAAGCCCGCCCGCGATATCACGCAGGAAGCAGGCGATGCAGAAGCCCATATTGGCGGGATTGCCTGCTGCGGTAAGCCCCAGCGCAGCGAGGCCGGTGATAAAACCGGCCAGAAGGATGAGACGGTGGTGTTTGCTCATAGGGAATCTCCTTTAATAAAATGAGGTCGAAATTTTACTTTTGCTGCAGGCTGTGCTACACTGGTCAAAACAGAGCCCTGTACAGAGAGGGCAATGGAGGGATGCCGATGAGAACCATATATCTGGATCATGCCGCGACGTCGTTCCCCAAACCGCCGGCGGTAGGGAAACGGATGCAGGAATATGTGGAAACCGTGGGCGCGACGGTCAACCGGTCGTCCTATGGCGCCGCGCAGGAGGCGGGTATGGTCGCGCTGCGCCTGCGGCAAAGGCTGGGTGCGCTGTTCTCTTTTCCCGACCCTGCGCATGTGGTGCTGACGCCCGGCAATACTTGGGGGCTGAATATGCTGCTGCACGGCGCGCTGCGCCCGGGCGATCACTGTCTGGTTTCCGCGATGGAGCACAACGCGGTCATGCGTCCGCTACAGCAGATGTCGCAGCACGGCGTGCGGTTTGAGCGCGTGCCGTGCGACGCGGAGGGATGCCTTGACCTGCGGGCGCTGGAGCGGATGCTGCGGCCGGATACGAGGCTGGTGCTGCTTTGCCACGCCTCCAACGTTTCCGGCACGGTGCAGGACGCCGAAAGGGCGGGACAGGTCTGCGCTGCGCATGGTGTTCCGTTTGCGCTGGATGCCGCGCAGACGGCCGGACACCTGCCGATTGATTTCGGCAGGCTGGGGCTTGCGGCGCTATCCGTTCCCGGGCATAAGGGCCTGATGGGGCCGCAGGGCATCGGGGCGCTGATTCTGCGGCCGGATTTCGCGGCGGCTCTGGAACCATTTGTTTCCGGTGGGACGGGAAGCGCGTCAGACAGCGAGGAACAGCCAAGTTATATGCCCGACCGGTTTGAGTCGGGAACACCGAATGTGCCGGGGATTTACGGCTGGGAAGCGGCGCTGGAATACCTGCAGGGCGTTACGGTGGAGACGGTCGCCGCACATGACAGGGTGCTGGCCGAACAGTTCCTGGACGGCTTGCAGAGAGTGCCGGGCGTCGTGCTGTACGGCCCCCGAACCGCCGCGGGGCGGGTAGGGGTATTCAGCCTAGATTTCCCTGGAAAAGATAATGCGGAAGCGGCGTACCGGCTGGAGTGCGAATATGGAATTTTGACACGCTGCGGTTTGCACTGTGCGCCATCCGCTCATAAAACGCTTGGCACGTTCCCAAGAGGAAGCGTGCGGCTGTCTTTCGGTTGGTTCACGACCGAAGAAGAGGTCGGGCGTGCGCTGGAAGCCATTGCCGCGGTCAGCGCAGGATGATTCTTGCGCCTCCGGTATAGTCGGCCGCTTTGCCGATACGCTGCGCGCTGGGTACGGATGGCCGCAACTCGTCCCAAAGCGCGTCCGCGTCCGCCGGATCGACGGCGATCAGCAGCCCGCCGGAGGTCTGCGGGTCATACAGCAGGTCCTGTACAGCCAGCTCGGTCTGTCCCGCATCGACAAAGGGCTGGGCAAAGGTGCGGTTGCGATACATCCCTTCCGGCAGGATGCCGGTGCGCGCCAGCGCGAGGGCTTCGGGCAGCAGGTCGAACCCTTTTGCGTCAAGCGTCAGCGCAACCCCGCTTGCCTGCGCCATTTCAACCGCATGGCCGAGAAGGCCGAAGCCGGTTACATCCGTGCAGGCATGGACGCGATACCGCACCATGATATCGCGCGCGGCTTTGTTCAGGGTTGCCATCAGGCGATAGGCCTGCGCGAGCGCGGCAGGGGGACAAAGCTCCGCTTTGGCGGCGGTAGTGAGGACGCCGGTTCCGAGGGGCTTGGTCAGAAACATAATATCCCCCGGCCTTGCCCCTGCGTTTGTCAGCAGCCGCTCGGGATGGACAAAGCCAGTGACGGACAGGCCGTATTTTGGCTCCTCATCCAAAATACTGTGTCCGCCGGTGATGAGCGCGCCGGCTTCATATACCTTGCCATAGCCGCCCCTGAGAAGCGCATGGACCGCGCTCTGGGGCATCTTCTCCGGTATACAGAGCAGGTTAAGCGCGAGCTTTGGTTCGCCGCCCATGGCGTAAATGTCAGACAGGGCGTTGGCGGCCGCAATCTGGCCAAACAGAAACGGATCGTCCGCAATGGGTGGAAAAAAGTCCACGGTCTGCACCAGCGCAAGCTCGTCCGACAGCCGGTAAACCGAGGCGTCATCGCTTTTGTCAAAGCCCACCAGCAGATCAGGATCGCGGTGGACCTCTATGCCGTCGAGCAACTGTGCCAAAATACCGGCGCCGACCTTGGCGCCGCAGCCTGCGCAACGAGTAAGTTTGGTCCATTTAATATTTTCTTCCATAGCGGCAGCTCCTTGCTTTGCAGAAAAAAAGCGATTGAAAGCGTGCTTCAATCGCGGTGCCTGCGTGCGTTATCCTAATCAAAAGATAACATGGATGGGGGAAAAGGTCAAGAAAAGAAATGTCTGGACCGTTCCCGAAACGGGTTTTCTGCCGCCTTTCAAGGCGTCGACGTTTTACGGTATATGCCTTTTCAGAAAAGCGGTTTCATGGTATACTGGAAACAAATGATGGAATGATGAGGAATGTTTTATGGTTTCATATGCGCTTACCTGCTGTTCGACAGCAGATCTGCCCGCCGAATTCTTTCGGATGAGGCAGGTACCCTTCGCCAGCTTTCATTTTCAGTTGGAGGGGGAAGATTACCTGGACGATCTCGGCAAAACCATACCCTATGAGGAGTATTTTGCAAAAATAGCCGCGGGGGCGCAGCCCACCACGGCGCAGGTAAATGTGGAGGAATACAAGCGGCTGTTCGAACCGCTGCTGCAGGAGGGGAAAGACATCCTGCATCTGTCATTTTCTAGCGGACTGTCAGGCTCCTGCGCGTCCGCCTGTATTGCGGCCGAAGAAATGCGGGAGAAATATCCGGAACGGAAGATTTATGTGGTGGATACGCTGGCGGCATCCTCCGGCTATGGGCTGCTGGTGGATGCGGCCTGCGATAAGCGCGACGCGGGTATGTCGCTTGATGAATTGCACACATGGGTGGAACAGAACAAGCTCCGGCTCCACCACTGGTTTTTTGCGACCGACCTGACCAGCTTTAAGCGCGGTGGCCGAATTTCGCCCGCTGCAGCAACCTTTGGCACGCTGCTGGGGATTTGTCCGCTGCTCAACGTGGATTTTGAGGGCCGTCTGGTTCCTCGGAAGAAAATACGGGGCAAAAAAGCGGTCGTTTCCGAAATTGTTAAAATGATGGAGCAGCATGCGGAAAATGGACTGGATTACAGCGGAAAATGCTTTATTTCGCAGTCCGCATGCATGGAAGATGCGCGCGCGGTAGCGGATATGGTAGAGGCGCGATTCCCGCATCTGAACGGCAGGGTCTCCATAAACAGTATCGGCACAGTAATCGGTGCGCATACCGGCCCAGGGACGGTTGCGCTGTTTTTCTGGGGAGATGAGCGGGACGACTGAAATGGAAAAAGCAGGGAGGATGGTAGCACCATCTCCCTGCTTTTTTAATCTCTGCGGCCGGACGGCGTTCTGGTAGGGGCAAGCACATAAACATGCGTCGCGCCCATTTCGCGCAGCAGCTTGACCGCCGCGGCAGCCGTCGAACCGGTTGTGATAATATCGTCTACAAGGACAACGGATTTACCGGAAAGGTCGATGCCGGCGCGTATCCACAGAGCGCGTTTCGCGTTCTTCTCCCGCGCCGCCGCGTCCTTTCGGCCAGACTGCTTGGGGGTAAACGGCCGCTTCCACAGCGTGGCGGCACAGGAAAGCGAAAACGGGGCGGCGATCCGCTGCGCGAGCAGCTCCGCCTGGTTATAGCCGCGCTGGTACCAGTGGAGCACACCGATGGGGATAAATGTGACAAGATCAGGCATCCAGGTGTCCAGTCGCTCCGCTAAGACCGGCAGGGTCTGCGCGGCGAACCAGTCTGCATAGTGCTGGCGGTGCTTGAATTTGAAACGCTTGACCGCGTCCGCGACCGCACCGGTGTAAAGAAGCGGTGCGGCGGCATCATCGGCTCCGTCGATCTGGAACCGCTCGGTGCATCGGTACTGCTCCCGCACGGCCTTTGCGCAGGCAGGACAAAGCATGGCGGCTTTCCCAGCGTCAGCATCCAAGGTTTTGCAGCAAAGTACACAGGTTTTTGTAAAAATAAGACCCATAACACCCCTCCGATCAAAGGATAAAGGACTGACTCCGAAGAGACAGCCCTTTTTATCTTATCCAAGCAGCTTTTTCAGGCGCTCTGCCGCCTCAACCGTTCGCTGCTGGTCGCCGAACGCGGTCAGGCGGAAGAAACCGTCGCCGTTCTTGCCAAAGCCGGCGCCGGGCGTGCCGACCACATGGGCGTGTTCCAGCAGGTAGTCAAAGAACGTCCAGCTATCCATGCTATTCGGGCATTTCAGCCAGAGATATGGGCTGTTTTTACCGCCCGTGTACCAGATGCCGAGCGAATCGAGCGTTTCGCTGAGCACTTTGGCATTCTGCTTATAATAGCCGAGCGTTTCCCGAATCTGCTGCATGCCCGCTTCGGTAAAGCAGGCCGCCGCACCTTTCTGTACGATATAGGGTACGCCGTTGAATTTTGTGGTCTGGCGGCGCAGCCACATTTTGTTGAGTTTTCCATCAGCCAAAGCCTTAGGGACGATCGTCCAGCCACAGCGCGTTCCGGTGAAGCCGGCCATTTTGGAGAACGAACAGAACTCGACCGCACAGGTTTTGGCACCCTCGATCTCATAAATGGAGCGGGGGAGACCGGTGTCTTCGATAAAGCATTCGTAAGCCGCATCATATAGGATAACAGCATGCTGCGCGTTGGCGTACTCCACCCATGCCTGAAGTCCGGCACGGTCATATGCGGCGCCGGTCGGGTTGTTCGGGGAGCAGATATAGATGATATCACACGCTGTGCCGGCATCCGGCAGCGGGAGGAAGCCGTTTCCCGCGTTGGCGTCCGCAAAAATCACCTTGCGGCCGGCCATGACATTGGTATCGACATAGACGGGATAGACCGGATCGGGAACCAGGACGGTATTATCTGCGCTGAACAGGTCGAGGATATTGCCGAGATCACTTTTTGCGCCGTCCGAAATAAAGATTTCATCGGTATCAAGCGAAACGCCATGCGTCCGGTAATAGCCGGCCAGCGCTTCGTGCAGAAAGCTGTAGCCCTGCTCGTCGCCATAGCCGTGGAAGGTTTCCTGCCGGGCCTGATCCTCGACCGCCGCGTGCAGCGCGTCGATCACAGCAGGAACCAGGGGACGGGTTACATCTCCGATGGACAGCTTGATCACATCCGCTTCCGGATGGGCGGCCTGAAATTCGCGCTGCTTTTTGGCTACGGTGGAAAACAGATAGCTCTGCGCGATATTGTCAAAATTTTGATTAATCTGCATGTTTTTTGCTCCTTTCCAGCGATGCTGCAACAAACGCCTTGAACAGCGGATGCGCGCGGTTGGGGCGGGACTTGAATTCGGGGTGGAACTGTACGCCGATATAGAACGGATGGTTTGGGATCTCGACTGTTTCAACCAGCTCGCCGGTGGGCGAGGTGCCTGTAATCAGCATACCCTGTTTTTCGATCTGCTCACGGAAATTATTATTGAATTCATAACGGTGGCGGTGGCGCTCGGAAATCATTTCCGTGCCATAGGCCGCAGACATGATGGTGTCCGGACGAATTTTACATGGATAAGCGCCCAGACGCATCGTACCGCCTTTTTTGGAAACGCCCTGCTGACTTTCCATCAGGTCGATGACCGGATGCGTGGAATCCGGATCAAACTCGCTCGAATTAGCGTCTTCAAAGCCCAGCACGTTGCGCGCATAGCTCATGACCGCAATCTGCATGCCCAGACAGATGCCGAAATAGGGGATGCCCTGTGTGCGCGCATAATTGGCGGCGCAGATCATGCCCTCAATGCCGCGCGGGCCGAAGCCGCCGGGGAGGATGACGCCGTCGACCTCGCCGAGCAGCTTGTCCACGGTCGAGTCGTTGATCTCCTCCGAATCCACCCATTCAATATCGACAAAGCATTCATTTTCATAGCCACCGTGCTGCAGGGCTTCCGCAACGGACAGGTATGCGTCGTGCAGCTTAACGTATTTGCCGACCAGCGCGATCCGGACATGCGCCTTGCGCGCTGCGATGCGCTCGAGCATGGCGACCCACTCGCTCATGTCGCCCTTGGGCGCGCCGATGGCCAGCTCGCGGCAGACGATATCGGACAGGTGGCTTTCCTCCAGCATCATGGGCGCCTGATACAGTACGGGAAGCGTACGGTTTTCAATTACGCAGTCCTCCGGCACGGTGCAGAACATGGAGATCTTCCTTTTGATGTCGTCATCCATAGGCTGATCGACGCGCGCTACGATAATATCCGGGGAAATGCCGAGGCCGCGCAGCTCCTTGACCGAATGCTGGGTGGGCTTGCTTTTCGGCTCGTTCGAGCCGGAGATGTAGGGGACGAGCGTTACATGGATAAACAGGCAGTTGCGGCGGCCGACCTCGGTCGCGACTTGGCGGATCGCCTCAAGGAACGGCTGGGATTCGATATCGCCGGTTGTACCTCCGATCTCGGTGATGACAACGTCGGCCGAGGTCTTCTTGCCGACCGAATAAATGAAAGACTTGATCTCATTGGTAATATGGGGGATGACCTGCACGGTTTCGCCCAGGTATTCCCCGGCGCGCTCCTTGTTGAGCACGTTCCAGTAGACCTTGCCGGTGGTCAGGTTGGAGAATTTGTTCAAGTCCTCGTCGATAAAGCGTTCATAGTGGCCGAGGTCGAGATCGGTTTCCGCACCATCGTCCGTTACATAGACCTCGCCATGCTGGAACGGGCTCATCGTACCCGGGTCGACGTTGATGTAGGGGTCGAGCTTCTGCGCGGCCACCTTGAGGCCGCGGCTTTTCAGCAGGCGTCCCAGCGACGCGGCCGTGATGCCCTTGCCCAGACCAGAAACAACGCCGCCGGTTACGAAGATGTACTTTGTCATATCTCGATTTCCCCCTCAAAAATTGTGGTTGCCGCGCCCGTCATGAACACGGTTTCGTCGGTATATTGAATGTTCAGATCACCGCCGCGCAGGCGGACGGTGATATCGCTGCCTTTTTCCGCGCGCCCTGTAAGGCAGGCCGCGACGCCCACGGCGCACGCGCCGGTGCCGCAGGCCCAAGTTTCGCCCGAGCCGCGCTCCCACACGCGCATTTTCAGGCTGCCATCGGATTGGATATTGACAAATTCCGTGTTGATGCGCGCAGGGAAGAGCGGGTGATGCTCGAATTTGGGTCCGATCCGCGCGAGGTCGAGACTATCGATATCCTCGGACAGGAAGATTACGCAGTGCGGATTGCCCATGGAGACACAGGTGACGTGATAAACCCTTTCATCCACCACAAGCGGCGCGCCGACGACGGAATCGCCTTCGAAATCGGCCGGTATATCGCGCGGCAGGAGAATGGCGGCGCCCATATCCACGCGGACAGACTGAACCCTGCCGTCCCGAACGTCGAGTTCGAGCCTTTTGACACCGGAAAGCGTATCAACCGTGACCGCTGTCCGTCCGTTTACCATGCCGTTGTCATACAGGTATTTGCCGACGCAGCGGATGCCGTTTCCGCACATCCGGCCCTCCGAACCGTCCGCGTTGAAAATCCGCATCTGCGCGTCTGCCCGGTCGGATGGAGATATCAGGATGATACCATCGCCACCGATGCCGAAATGCGGCTCGCTCAGCCGGATGGAAAGCGCCTCCGGATCGGGTACAGCCTGGTCGAAGCAGTTGAAATAAATATAATGATTGCCGCAGCCGTGCATTTTGGTAAAAGACAGCTTCACGCGGTTTCCCCTCCTTGAAGATCATTTTTCGAGGCGTGCATACGCGTTTCACGCACCGCAACCCATATGTAATTTAGTATAGCATAATTCCTTTCCGATTTCTCTACCCAATTGAAAAAAACCGGAAAAATTTTGTCGTATCCCGAAGGCTGGTTTTGGGTGGTATCATACAAAAAATGAAGAAATCGGACAATGCGACGGAAAGGGAAGAAGCGGGCGCTTTGCGGATTCTGAAAAATACGGACCGCCCGCGCGTAAGATACCTGTACAGATTAAACAAAGAGGAAAAAGACGAGGAGGAGGCCTTGACAAGCCGGAAGCATGCGGATTATAATTCTTTTGTAAACAGCAGAACGCGCTGTGGGAAACCATCCCCGCAGCGCTTGTTTTATATGGTTATATGGGCAGCAAATAACAGGCTGATTATTTATTGTTATCACGAAAAATCTATATCAGAGTAGTAAGGAGCGATATGTGTATGAACACGGCAAGGAACGTCCCCGAGCTTTTTGGCAGCATGGTCTTTAACGAGACCGTGATGAAGGAGCGTCTTCCGAAGGATGTTTACCGCAAGCTCAAAAAGACCATGCGGGAAGGGACTGCGATCGATGCGGACGTTGCCGCCGTTGTGGCGACAGCGATGAAAGACTGGGCGCTCTCCAAGGGCGCAACGCACTATACCCACTGGTTCCAGCCGCTCAACGGCATTTCGGCCGAAAAGCATGATTCCTTTATCTCTCCGACGGACGACGGCGGCGTGATGATGGAGTTTTCCGGCAAGGAACTGATCAAGGGCGAGCCGGACGCGTCTTCGTTCCCCTCTGGCGGCCTGCGCGCGACCTTCGAGGCGCGTGGCTACACGGCCTGGGATCCGACGAGCTACGCCTTTGTCAAGGATGGCTCGCTGTATATCCCGACTGCGTTCTGTTCGTATACGGGTGAGATACTCGATAAAAAGACGCCGCTGCTGCGCTCGATGGAAGCGATCAGCGCACAGGCCTGCCGCGTGCTGAAGCTGTTCGGCAAGGAGGTCCGCCACGTCACAACGACGGTCGGGCCGGAGCAGGAATACTTTTTGATCGATAAACGGGACTACGCCAAGCGCAAGGACCTGATTTTCACCGGCCGCACGCTGTTCGGGGCAAAGCCGCCGAAGGGACAGGAGATGGAGGACCACTACTTCGGCTCCATCCGCCCGCGTGTGGCGGCGTTCATGCAGGAACTGGACGAAGAACTGTGGAAGCTCGGCATCTTTTCCAAGACCAAGCATAACGAGGTCGCGCCCTGCCAGCACGAGATGGCGCCGGTGTTTACCACAGCCAATATTGCGACCGACCATAACCAACTCACCATGGAGGTCATGAAGCGGGTCGCGCAGAAGCATAATTTTATCTGCCTGCTGCATGAAAAACCGTTCGAGGGCGTCAACGGCTCGGGCAAGCACAACAACTGGTCGCTTTCCACGGATACGGGCGAAAACCTGCTCGAGCCCGGCAGGACGCCGAGCGAAAACGCGCAGTTCCTGCTGTTCCTGACTGCGGTTATCAAGGCTGTGGACGAATATCAGGACCTGCTGCGCATCTCGGTTGCGTCCGCGGGCAACGACCACCGCTTGGGCGCGAACGAAGCGCCTCCCGCCATCGTTTCCATGTTCATTGGCGACGAACTGCAGGCAATCCTGGATGCGATTGAGTCGGATGCGGACTATACGGATATGACCAAGACCAAGATGGATCTCGGCGTATCCGCGCTGCCGGACATTCCGAAGGATACAACCGACCGCAACCGCACCTCCCCGTTCGCCTTTACCGGAAACAAGTTTGAATTCCGCATGCTGGGCTCGGCGATCAACATTGCCTGCCCCAATATCATGATTAATACTGCGGTCGCGGAGGAGCTGCGCCTGTTTGCGGATGAGCTTGAAAGCGCCGCCGACTTTGAGAGCGCGCTACATGAGCTGATTAAGCGCGAGATCAAGGCTCACAAGCGAATTATTTTCAACGGCAACGGCTATGACGACGCTTGGATTACAGAAGCGGAAAAGCGCGGCCTGCTCAACCTGAAGTCGACTGCCGAGGCGCTGCCGCACTACACGGATGAGAAAAACATCCGCCTGTTTGCAACGCATGGCGTTTATACCCGCATCGAGATGGAATCCCGCGAAGAGGCGCTGCTGGAGGAATATTATAAGACGCTGCATATCGAAGCGCTGACAATGGCCGATATGGCGCGGGAAGAGATACTCCCCGCCTGCACGACGTTCCAGAATGAGTTGGCGCAAACGGCAAGGAACAAAAAAGAGGTCGGCGTATCCAATACGATGGAGGTTGACCTGCTGCGCAAGGTCTGTGGGTTGACAGAGGAGTTGTACAGAAAATGCGGCGAATTGAGCGACGCCATTGCACAGGCGCCGCAGGCCGATGCCAAGCGCCTGTCGAATTACTATCATGATATGGTCATCCCGATCATGAACGCAGTGCGTCAGCCTGCGGACGATCTGGAGCTGCTGGTTGGCAAGAAATACTGGCCGTTCCCGACGTATTCCGATATCCTGTTTTACGTCTAAAGTTACAACAAAACAGTACGCATTGCCGGCCGGCGGTGCGTACTGTTTTACTTTGGAGAGCGGCGCGCTTGTGTTTTTTTCACGATTGTATTATAATGATACATATTTTGCATGCGGGAGAATGGTATTGCGATGAAACGGATAGTTGCGCTGCTTGCGGCGCTTTTGTGCCTGTCAGGGTGCTCCGGCAGCGGAAACGTCTGCAGCACAGATTTTTTTGCCATGGACACGTTTATGTCCATAGCGGTATGCGGGGAAGGCGCGGAGGATTCCGAAGCGGCGCAGGAACTGGCAACGGAGTTGGAACAGCGTGTAAACGTACTGGAACCGGCGCTTTCCCGCACAAGAGAGGACAGCGACCTTTACCGTTTGAACCACGCGGAGGGGGCGGTCTGCACGGTGGCTGAGGATACCTATGCGGCAATCGCTGATGCGGTGGAGTACGCGAAGCTGACCGGCGGCGCGTTTGACCCAACGATGGCTGCGCTGACCGATCTGTGGGGTATCAATACGGAGGACGCCAGGGTACCGTACCAGAATGAGATCGAGCAGGCGCTGTCCGGCGTAGGCTATGAGAATATCGAGCTTCTAGGAGACGGACGAGTGCGCCTGCTGAACGGTGCGCAGCTTGACCTTGGCGGCATTGGCAAAGGGTTTGCAACGGACGAGGTTAAGGCGGCTTGGGAACAACGGGACCGTTCGGGGACATGGAGCGTGCTGGCCCGTCTCGGCGGCAATGTTGGGGCGTTCGGCGAGAATTCCGACCGCGACGGAGGGAACTGGGTTGTCGGTATTGCAGATCCGGATAACAGCGCGGATTATTTGGCAACGGTCGCGGTAAAAGACCTGTCGGTTGTCACCTCGGGCGACTATGAGCGCTATTTTGAGCAGGATGGGAAACGGTACCACCATATTTTTGACCCCGCTACTGGTTATCCGGCGGAAAGCGGCCTGCGCAGCGTGACCGTGATCGACGAAAGCTCTACCCGTGCGGATGCGCTGACGACCGCGCTGTTTGTCATGGGGCTTGAGGAGGGAATGATGTTTTGCGCCGAAAATCAGATCGCCGCTGTTTTCATCACAGCGGACCGGCAGGTTTACACGACGCAGCAGGTCGGCGAGCTCTGTACCTTTTCGTTTTTAGGTGAGGAAAAAGGGTATACCTATGCGCAGTAGAATGAAGTGGGGAGACGCCGTGATTATCGGCGCGGTGCTGCTGGTGGCGGCCGCGCTGGCCGCTGTGCTGGCAATGCAGGCGGTGGGCGACCGGCTTTATGCGGAGGTCTGGAAAGACGGCAGTCTGGTGGAGCGGGTCGCACTGGAGGAACAGACCGACCGGACGATTGAGCTTGATGGACATAATACAGTGGTATTGCTTGGCAAAACGGCAAAAATGCAGTATGCGGATTGCCGCGACCAGGTCTGCGTCAGGACCGGAACATTAACGCGTGCCGGCCAGGTGGCGGTCTGTCTCCCGAACCGCGTTGTGCTGAAAATCACAGGCGGGCAGAGCGATATTGACGCGATCGTAAGTTAGAGGGGAGTGTGCGGAAGAATGAAAGCGAAAAAGGTATCGTTCTGCGGCCTGCTGACCGCGCTCGCGATCGTACTGTCGCTGGCCGAGCGGCTGTTTCCACTGGATGCGGTCGTGCCGGTACCCGGCGTCAAGCTCGGCCTTGCAAACGTGGTGACCCTGTTTGCGCTGACAAGACTTTCGGTGCGGGACGCGTTTTTTATTTTGGTATGCCGCGTGACGATTTCCTCGGTACTGATGGGGAGCGTGACCGCGTTTCTGTTTTCCCTGCTTGGGGGGCTGCTTTCCTTGGTTGCCATGTACCTGCTGCTGCGGCTGGAAGGGCGGTTCTGCTCTCTGCTGGGTGTCAGTGTGGCCGGGGCGGCGGCACATAATATCGGGCAGGTGCTTGCGGCAATATTCTGGATGCAGACAGCGGCAGTTGCGGCGTATCTGCCTTTCCTGCTGGTGATGAGCGTCCCGCTTGGGCTTGTGACCGGCCTGACTTGTTCCGTTGTGCTTGCGCATATGAAAAAAATCGAGTTTCATGTATAAATTTTTTTGCATCCTCCTATACTATGAGCAAATATAAAGGAGGAAATGCAATGAAAAAGCTTGTTGCGTTACTGGCCATGATGACAATGCTGATTGGCTGCGGCTGCTCCAATACGTCCGACGACCAAAATAAAGACGATGCGGATAATACGGTTACGGACAGCCAGAATGATCAAAACGACACGATGGATAACAGCATTGGAAATGATGCGGATAGAGTCGGAGACGACATAGTCGATGGCGTGGACGACGCGGGCAACGCCATCAAAGACGGCGCCGAGGATGTCGGCGATGCACTGACCGGAAACGATAACAATAACAACAACGGCGCGGCTGTGGATAATGGGACCGGCGTAACGACCTCCCCCAATCCGTAATCGCAAATAAATAAAGCTGCAGACTCAATGTCTGCAGCTTTATTTATTTCTCCTTTAAATCTGTGAGGTGAAAACCTGATAGCCCTGCCTGCTCAAGTCGTCAAGCAGACGCTTGGCGTGCTCAACGCCGCCGACCTCGCAGACGACTTGGATGATCGCTTCGCCGATATCCAGATCAGCCTGCACTCGGTCATGCTGGAACAGAATGATGTTGGCGTTCTGCTCGGCCACCAGATGTGCAAAACGTTCGAGCGCGCCGGGTACGTCTGGCATCAGCACCGAGAATTTCAACTGGCGGCAGCGAGTGACAAGCCCCTTTTCCACGATCTTATGGATGAAAGACACATCAATATTGCCGCCGGAAAGCACGCAGACGACCTTTTTGCCCTTGACATCCACCTTGTTGTTGAGTACGGCCGCCAGGGGCGCCGCGCCGGAGGTTTCCACGACCTGCTTGCAGCGTTCAAGCAGCAGGAGTACGGTGGAAGCAATCTCCTCATCGGAGACCGTGACAACACGGTCGACATATTGCTGAATATACCGGAACGTGTTTTCACCGGGACACTTGACCGCGATACCGTCCGCGATGGTCCGGACCGTATCCGATGGCTGGAGCGTACCCGCGCGGAAAGAATTGGCGATGGCCGGCGCGCCCTCTGCTTGTACACCGACAATCTGGATGCGCGGATTGATCTGCTTGGCGCAGGCCGCGATACCGGAGATCAGCCCGCCGCCGCCCGCAGGGACAAAAATGATATCGACGAACGGAAGATCGCGCAGAATCTCGAGTGCGATCGTACCCTGACCGGCCATAACATCCTCGTCGTCAAACGGATGGATGAACTCGGCTCCGGTTTCCTCGCAGATCTCACAGGCCTTGGCATAGGCTTCGTCATAGATATTGCCGGCAAGCACAACCTCAGCGCCGTAGCCCTGCGTCGCGGACACCTTTGCAATCGGTGTGGAACGGGGCATGACGATGGTAGACTTTACGCCGACCGAACTGGCTGCGAACGCGACGCCCTGCGCGTGATTGCCTGCGGACGAGGCGACGACCGCATGGAGGTCGCCCTCGGCGTAGCGCTTCATAATCTTGTTGTATGCGCCGCGCACCTTGAATGAACCGGTTTTCTGCTGGTTCTCGTACTTCAGATAGACTTCCGCGCCGCTCATGGCAGAAAAGGTGCCGGAAGTGGACAGCGGGATGTTATGGATCACATTCTTCAGGCGGTCGGCCGCCGCTTCGAAATCTTTCAGCTCTAACATAATATCTTTCTCCGATTTAGCGTGATGAACTTATCATAGCACTTTTGCTTCGGGATTGCAAGCGGAAATCCGAGGATGCGCGTCTGTTTTGCCCGATAAAATGGGGAAGAACGAGGGGGGGATGATCTTTTTATTGCCAGAAAGGTCCGGCTTTGCTATACTTAAAGAAGATCGTATAGTGGAGGATAATGTCATGGATGAGCAGAGCAAGGGGTTCCGCGGCGTCGTTTTCGGTGGGTTTAAGCGGGAAGACGTGCTGCGATACATAGAGGAAACAGATACCAGGTACTTTTCGGAAACCGAGGAGCTTCGCCGGCAGCTGGCGGAGGCGCAGGCCGCGATGGGGGAGTTGCGCGGGCAAAATGAAAAGCTGACGGAGAAAAACGCGGAGCTGCTGGAACGGCTAGGGCAGATGACGCTGGATACCGATAAAATCAGAGCGAAGCTCGATGAGATCGAAAAGGGCTTTACCCTGCAGACGACCGAAATCGAAGCACAGAACGCGCGGGCGGAATCGCTTGCGGCGGAAAATGACCGCCTGACTGCGGAAAATACCAAGCTGGCGCAGAAATGCGGGGAGTACGATGCCTCCAAGGAGAAAATCGCAGAGATGGAGCTTTCGGCTTACCGGCGGGCGAAGCAGATCGAGGAGGATGCCAAAAGCGAGCTGCAAAAGCTGCGCCGCCAGTCGCTTGAGATGATCGAGCAGGTCAAACGCCAGCTCGATACGGCGAAAGAGAACTATCGGACGGTTTTGGCGCGCAGTCAGCAGGAATCGGCGGAAATGGCGCGCAAAGCGGGGGAAGTGCTGGGAGAGATCGACCGCATTACGGCCGCGCTTGGAAAGAGCGAAGCGGACAAAAGCAAATCCGGCCTGCGCGATGTACTGAGTAATCTGCGGATCAAGACGGAGGAATGAGCAATGGCGCACTATGACCTGAAAACAGAGGAGCTAAAGCAGATGGCTTCCAAGCTCCGTGCCGGCGATACGGTCTCCCTAACCGGAACAGTGTATACCGCCCGTGATGCGGCGCACAAAAAAATCGTCGCGGCTATGGATGCGGGAGAAGCGCTCCCGTTTGCGTTAGAGGGAGCGGCAATCTACTACGCGGGGCCAACGCCGGCCAAGCCGGGGCAGGTGATCGGTTCGGTCGGACCGACAACATCGGGCCGTATGGATCCCTTTGCGCCGCGACTTCTGGATGCGGGCCTTTCCTGCATGATCGGCAAGGGCATACGCTGCCAAGCAGTGCAGGATGCGATGGCGCGCAACGGAGCGGTGTATATGGTCGCGATCGGCGGCGCGGGCGCGGCCAAGGCGGCGTCTATCAAAAGGGTGGAAGTGATCGCCTATGAGGAACTGGGCTGCGAATCGGTCAAGCGGCTGACGGTGGAAAACTTCAGCGCGATTGTTTCACAGGACTGCGTCGGCGGTAACCTCTATACGGAAGGCGTTGCAAAATATAAAAAATAGCGCGTGGCGCGGAGCGCTGCGGATTCATAAAATCCCCCCGGCGGGCATACGCTGTGCTGAGAAGCATGGAAGCGGTCCGAGGGGGGATTTTTTTTGAAGCTGGGCTTTCGTCACACAGCATTTCAGGCGGTGTGTACGGTTATCGTGCTTTGCTTTGCGCTGGTGTTGCTGCAGCGCGGCGACACAAACGCGGTGTTTGGGGAGCAGAACGGCGTCAGGCTGCCGATCCTGATGTACCATAGCATTTTAAAAGACAGCGCCCGTCAGGGGAAATATGTCGTTTCGCCATCCGTGCTGGCAGAGGACCTGGATGCGTTACAAAAACGGGGCTACGAGACAGTTACGGTTTCCGACCTGCTCGCCTATGTACATAAAGGTGAGCCACTGCCGGAAAAGCCTGTGATGATCACGTTTGACGACGGGTATTATAACAATTATGTTTACGCATATCCGCTGCTGCAGCAGCGGAACATGCGGGCGGTCGTTTCGATCATAGGCTGCCAGACCGACCAGTATACGGAAAGCGGCGTGGAAAACGCCTACTGGTCGCATTTGACGATCGACAGGCTGCGCGAAATGCAGGATGTTTTTGAGGTGCAGAACCATTCCTGGAACCTGCACGAATACGGGGAGCGCCGCGGCTGCCTGCGCAGGCGGGGGGAGGACCAGACCACCTATGAAAGCCTGCTGCGGGAGGATACCGGTCAGACACAGGAACTGTTATCCGAGAATGGGCTGCCGGAGCCGCAGTGCTATACCTATCCGTTTGGCGCATGCTCGGATGAAAGCGAGCAGGTGCTGCGCGAAATGGGGTTTCTATGTACGCTCGGATGTGAGGAACGGATGAATTTGGTTACAGGCGATCCATCATGCCTGTATGAAATGGGGCGGTATAATCGTGCGTCAGGGGAAAGCACAGAAAGCTATCTCAAAAGGGCGTTGGGAGAGTGAAGGGATGGGAGCGATGCGTTTTTCCGAGCTGCATTGCAGGGAAGTGATCAACCTGTGCGATGGAGCGCGTTTGGGGGAAGTATGCGATCTAGTGTTCGATCCGGTCTGCGGACAGATCACGGCGATCGTTGTCCCAGGGCAAGGCGGCATCATGAGCCTGTTTTCGCGCGACGACTGTGTGATCCCCTGGAACTGCATCGAAACGCTGGGAGAGGATTATATCCTGGTCCGCTGGAAAAAATAAGCGGGAGCGCATGGAAAGATGCGTGGGGATAAGCGTATAGACCGTATTGCTTTTGGAAAAAATAAGCGAAAATCAGTAAATAATGTTTGACATTGGATGCGTACAGCGCTATACTATTAGAGCATGAATTCGCACATCCTGTGATGAAAGCGGCCGGTGACGGGCCGAACGGCCTGTTGCCGCTGTCAGATGATCAGGGATGGAGGAAACAACCAAGGAGGAAAATGAAAATGGCAGTAATCTCTATGAAGCAGCTTTTGGAGGCCGGTGTACACTTCGGCCACCAGACCCGCCGCTGGAACCCGAAGATGGCGACCTACATCTTCACCGAGCGCAATGGTATCTATATCATTGACCTGCAGAAAACTGTAAAGAAACTTGAGGAAGCATACTTCTTCGTGCGCGATATGGCCGCTGCGGGCGAGTCTATCCTGTTTGTCGGCACCAAGAAGCAGGCGCAGGACGCGATCAAGGAAGAGGCGGAGCGTTGCGGCCAGTTCTATGTCAATGCGCGCTGGCTGGGCGGCATGCTGACCAACTTCAAGACTATGCGTACCCGTATCGCGCGTCTGAACCAGTTGCAGAAGATGCAGGCGGACGGCACGTTCGACCTGTTGCCGAAGAAGGAAGTCATCAAGCTCCAGCTCGAAATCGCCAAGCTCGAAAAGTACCTGGGCGGCGTTAAGGAAATGAAGAAGCTGCCGGGCGCGCTGTTCGTGGTCGACTCCCGCAAGGAGAAGAACGCGATTGCCGAGGCTCGCAAGCTGGGTATCCCGATCGTTGCGATCGTTGACACCAACTGCGATCCGGACGAGATCGACTATGTCATCCCAGGCAACGACGACGCCATCCGCGCGATCAAGCTGATCTCCCAGACCATGGCGAACGCCGTTTTGGAAGGCAAGCAGGGCGAGCAGCTTGAGGTTGAAGCAAAGGCGGAAGAGACTGAAGCGGCTTCCGCGCAGGCATAAGCATAACTGCATAGAAATTAGTGAGTTGTTCGTAGGGCGCGACGACCCGGCGCGCCGAGGTCGTCGCGCCCTACGGTTTTGTTTTGAAATAGAATGATGGAGGAATATAAAAATGGCTTTTACTGCTGCTGACGTAAAAAAGCTCCGCGAAATGACCAACGTGGGTATGATGGACTGCAAGAAGGCGCTGACCGAGTCTGACGGCGATTTTGACAAGGCGATCGAGCTCCTGCGCGAAAAGGGCTTGGCCAAGGCTGCCAAGAAGGCGGACCGCATCGCGGCCGAGGGTGTTGTCTGCGCGACCGTATGCGATAAGTACGGCGTGGGCGCGATTATCGAGGTAAACTCGGAAACCGACTTTGTTGCCAAGAACGCGGACTTCCAGCAGTTCGTTGCTGATCTGGCTGGCGTTGTGACCAGGGAGGCGCCCGCTGATGTGGAAGCGCTGAAGACCTGCAAGATGGGCGACCTGACCGTTCAGGAAGCCCTGCAGGAGAAGGTACTGACGATTGGTGAGAACATCCAGATCCGCCGCTTTGAGCGCTTTGACGAATCCACGGTCAACGTAGCCTATAACCATATGGGCGGCGTGATCGGCGTGCTGGTCGGCCTACAGGTTTCGGACAATCTGAAAGATAATGCGACTGTTAAGGAGCTGGGTAAGGACATCGGCATGCAGGCGGCTGCGATGAACCCGTCCTTTATGGATAAGTCCCAGGTGGACGAGGCGACTCTGGCCAAGGAGAAAGAAATCCTGTTGGCGCAGGCGCTTGAAGAGAATAAGACCGCTGCCAAGCCGAAGCCGGAGCAGATTATTCACAAGATGGTCGAGGGCCGTATCGGCAAGTACTATGAGGAGAACTGCCTCCTGCAGCAGGCATTTGTCAAGGAGAACAAGGTTTCTGTAGAACAGCATATCGCGGCTGTGGCCAAGGAGCTCGGCGGCGAGATCAAGCTGGCCAAGTGCGTGCGCTTTGAAAAGGGCGAGGGTATTGAAAAGAAGCAGGACGACTTCGCGGCGGAAGTCGCTTCCATGGCCAAGTAAGCTATAATGCGAAAAAAGGACGCAGGGTAAGCACCCTGTGTCCTTTTTATTGCAATGCCTGCTTTTTCTTCCGATACAGCAGTTCGCCGACCAGTGCGGCCAGACAAAGCCCGCCAAAGGAGAGCAATAGGACCAATGCGCCGGTCCTTGCCCAGAAAGCTTCCGGCAGGATGAGGATGATTTCATCCAGGCGCGCGTCGAATACCCAGTTGGTCTTGCCGGGAAAAAAGACCTGGTGGAAAACAGTAAACATGCTGTTGAAATCGCAGAACGCCCAAATCGCAGTGATAAGGTAAACAACGCCCATGGCGGCAGCCGACCAAAATGCAGGCCCGCGCCCGCGGAACCGGTAAAACCGGAGCCCGCAGCGGTGGCCAAGCAGCGCAAGCAAAACCAACGCGGCGGCTGAGCCGCCCAGCAGGACAAAGTCCTGCTGGAACAATATCTTACAGTCCGCAAAATGTGCTTGGCCATCCTCCGACCAGGCGAGGTCGCCCGTGCCGAATGGGGCGTCGAACACCAGATAATCCATGACCTCATCATAAGCCTCACGGATCGTCTGCTCGCTCCAGCCAGTCCGCTCGGTGAGCTGAAGCAAGTGGATTTGCTGATAATAGAACGGGCGGCACAGGATAGGGAAAGCGATTGCGGCAGACAGAAAGAATACCGCCAATACAACTGACAGCAGGATAGACAGGGATTTTGATGGTTTCATTGTTTTGTTGCTCCTTGTGGATAGGATGAAAGGGCGATACAGACCTGTGAAGGCAAATAAAAGAGCCACATGCCAAAATGCGTGCAGGACGGGAAGATCCCCAGATTCCATGCGCCGACGCAGAGGTCGCAGCAGACAAACAAAAGCAGCCCGCAGGCAAACAGACGATGCTTCCGGCCGCAGGACCGCAGAAGCACACCTTCCCATGCGTTGACAGCCAGGTTGGAAAAATAGAAGACCGAAAGCGCGGAAAGCGTATCGATACCGAAAAAGAACGCCGACAAAGGCAGTATGCGGAATGGAAGCGATGCAAAGCACAGCCTGCCCCGCAGTCGGTACAGGCGAATACTGTAGATAAACTGCACGATGCAGAAAAGCGATACGCCGAACAGATAATTCCGGTTTTGGACCAATAAAAACCAATCGGCGGCGGCGGTAAATAGCAGGGCGAGTACGACAAGCCTCCCATCCTGAGAGGAATGGTTGAGCAGGGCGGTGGAAAAGCAGAGCAGTATGGAAACGTATTTGATCCAAGTGCTGTCGGCCAACGCCGTAAGGTCAAGAACCAGAAAGCAGGCGTACAGCAGGCAGACGAGCGGCAGGAATATGCGAGGGAAAACGCGCTTCATGGAACATCTCCTTTCCGGAAATAATACTATGCCAATATTCTGTGTCTGTCAAGCGAGCAGACATACAGACTGCGGAGAAAAGGCCGCCGCTTTTACTTGCATTTGGCGCAGATATTCGGTACAATAAGAGCAGATTGTAAAAGGAGCCCGCTTTATGGAACTTCATTATGATATCACCAAGCAGGACTATATCGACTTCAATTTGAATTACTATACCAATAACGCAGTCGTACAGCGCAGCATCCTGACGACGCGGATCGCTTCCGCAGTGATCGTCGCGCTGGGCGGCACGGCGCTGATGTATTGGCTCAAGGCGCTGAGCGTGGTATCCGTTGTCGGATATTTGGCGCTTGCGGCGGTCTGTTTTTTCGGCACGCCGTGGTATATGAAGCGGAAGGTTGTAAAAAATGTGGAGCGCATCCTGCAAAGGGCCAACAACAAGCAGCTTTGCGGACCCAAAACATTGACCCTGCGGGAAAATGAATTCGAGCTTGCGGGGGAAAACGAGGATACGACCTATCAATATGAAGCGGTCCAGCGCACAGCGTCGGATGCTGCCCATTACTATATTTTCGTAGATGAATTTTCCGCGGTCATCGTGCCTTTTTCTGCTTTTACGGACGAGGGACAGAAACGCGATTTTTATGAGCGGATCACGGCTCATATCACTGACGAGGCGCTCAAATGTTAAACAAGCTCCCTATATAGGGAGCTTTGACATTAAATATGGGAACTACTTGGAAGAGGCGGTCGTCTAACCAGTAAACTGAAAGAATGGGAGGGATTTCAAGTGAAAAAACGGATAATGGCCTGGGTGCTTGCGTTGTGCATGGGGGTGCCAGTATGCGCCGGTGCAGCGCAGGAGCAGGAGGTGTACGGCTACCCGACAGAGGATGCTCTGCGGAAACTGCCAAAAACGGTCACGCGCGGCGACTTTTTGGAAGCGCTTGCGTCGGCGTCCGGCGAGGACGTGTCAGACAGCGCGTGGATCGACATGGAGGAATACTTCACCGACGGCGTGGAAGCATCCGACGAGGTCAAGTGGACGTTTGCAAAATGGATCCTGAACGGAGCGGCGCAGGACGGGGAAAAAGCGGTGCTGCGCTTGGACGACCTGATCACGCGGCAGGAAGCGGCGGCGCTGCTCGGACGGTATTTGGATTATCGATACACCGCGCTCCCCGCGGGCTGCGGCACCGGTTCGCCCGACCCGTATAATATTGCGGAATGGGCGCAGAACGGTGTGAGCAAGTGCTGGATGTACGGTGTGATCGATATGTCGGATGAAAGTAATGTCAGCTATCCGGATGGCACGACATCCAGCGCATTGGATTTCCGGCCGAATGATCTGGTTGCCGGCAGCGAGGCGGCGCAGTGGATTGCAAACGCAAATGCGCTTGATATGAGCGCGGTCGCCGCACCGGAGAAGCCGGGTTTCGCTGACGCCCTTATCCGTGCGGTGGATGCGGAGGGCAACTGGTCGCTGTCGCCTTATTCCATCCGGATGTGCCTGGCCATGCTGGCGAATGGTACGAAGGGGGAAACGCAGCGGGAGCTGCTCGATGCCTTGCAGATCGAGGATCTGGAGGCGTTTAACCAGACTGTGAAAGAGCAGCTTGCGACCTATGACGGCTACGCGCGCATTATGTCGCTCGAAACCGCCAATTCCCTTTGGATCAATCAAAGCTGGTTTGACGGGGCGGGCGAGTTCCTGCCGGACTATGCGCGCGAAATGGACGAATATTTCCGCGCCGTGGTGGAGGAGGTCACAAATGCGGACTCGGTCGAACGGGTCAACGCCTGGGCGGACGAGAAAACGCATGGCAAGATCCCGACCATCCTGACCGAGGACAACCGCGAGTTTGTCACCGCGCTGATCAACGCGGTGTACTTCAAGGCCGCTTGGGAAAAAGAGTTTTCCCCCGCACATACGGAAAAGGCGGACTTTACGAATGCGGATGGTACGGCCGGCACGGTAGACATGATGCACCAGACCGATGTCTTCGGCTATTATTCCACCCCGGGTGTGGAAGCGCTCAGGATGGATTACCGCAAATACGCGGTGGACAATTGGGAGGGCGACAACTGGAAATACTTCCGCGACGCGGATTTCAGCATGTACCTGATTAAAGCGGACGATGAGCTGGACGTGCAGAACCTGCTGGATAACGCGGAATTTACCTATAGTGACGTACGGGTCTCCATACCCAGATTCAAGGTGGAGTACGGCGCACCGTTGGACGAAGCGCTGCAGGCGCTCGGTGTGCGGACAGCGTATGAGCCGGAAAAAGCGGATCTGACCGCGATGCTCGACCCCTCCGAACTGCCGGCCAGGCAGCATTTCCTGGACACGGTGGTACACAAAACATACGTCGCAGTGGATGAAAAAGGCACGGAAGCCGCGGCGGTGACCGCCGCGATGGATGGTGCGGGCGCAGCGCTGCCGTCCCGCCCCGAACTGGTGCGCACGTTCACCGCGGATGAGCCGTTCTGGTTTGTTATCCGTGATAACGCAAATGGCGAGATTTTGTTTGTCGGCCGCTACGAAACGGCGAATTAACGGTTGACAAAGCAAGGATTGGGGTATAATATAAATGTATTCATAAGCAAAAGCGATGACGGAAATCCCGTAAGTATCTAACAAGCGTCTGGCAGAGAGCGGACGACGCGGCTGAAAGCGTCCGCAGGCGCGGAGAAAGCGGCACCGATTCCCGAGCCCCGCGGCGGAAAAGCGCAGTATGCCGCGGCGTGTCGTCCTCGTTACGGACTCCAGAGCGGTAAGCCCGAAAACGGGCTTGCAAGCAGGGTGGAACCGTGGGTTTATGCTCACCCCTGATTTTATGTCGGGGGTGGGCTTTTTCGTTCTCCCCCCAAAATACAAAAGGAGGAACACTGTTATGTCCGAAGAAAACAAGTACACGTTTGAAAATCCGGAATACCGCGACACCTACCGTCATACGGTATCCCATATCCTTGCGCAGGCGGTCAAGCGCCTGTATCCCGAGGTCAAGCTTGCCATCGGCCCGTCGATCGAAAACGGCTTCTACTACGATTTCGACGCACCGTTCTCCTTTACGCAGGAGAATTTGGACGCGCTCGAGGCCGAGATGAAGAAGATCTGCAAGGAGAAGCTGCCGCTCGAACGCTTCGAGCTGCCGCGCGCCGAGGCGCGCAAGCTGATGGAGGAAAAGGACGAGCCATATAAGGTGCAGCTCATCGACGACCTACCTGAGGACGCGACCATCTCGTTCTACAAACAGGGTGAGTTCACCGACCTGTGTGCCGGCCCGCATCTGGATACCACCGGCCGCGTCAAGGGAAACGGCATTAAGCTGATGAGCGTCACCGGCGCATACTGGCGCGGCGACAGCAAAAATAAGATGCTTCAGCGTATCTACGGCACAGCTTTCCCCAAGAAGGACGAACTGGATGCCTACCTGAACATGCTGGAGGAGGCCAAGAAGCGCGATCACCGCCGTCTGGGCAAGGAACTTGGCCTGTTCATGCTGACTGAGGAAGGCCCGGGCTTCCCGTTCTTCCTGCCGGGCGGCATGACGCTCAAGAATACCCTGATCGACTACTGGCGCGAGGTACACAAGAAGTACGGCTATGTCGAGGTTTCCACGCCGGTCATCCTCAGCCGCAAGCTTTGGGAGCGTTCGGGCCACTGGGAGCACTACAAGAACAATATGTACACCACGGTCATTGACGACGAGGACTTTGCCATCAAGCCCATGAACTGCCCAGGCGGTATGCTGGTCTACAAGTCCCAGCCGCACTCCTACCGCGAACTGCCGTTGCGCGTGGGCGAGCTTGGCCTTGTCCATCGCCACGAGCTGTCCGGTGCGCTGCACGGCCTGTTCCGCGTACGCTGCTTCACGCAGGACGATGCGCATATCTTCATGACGCCAGACCAGATGAAGGATGAGATTAAAAACACAGTCAAGCTGTTCGACGAGGTGTACTCGGTGTTCGGCCTGAGCTATAAGATCGAGCTGTCCACCATGCCGGAGGACCACATCGGCACGGTCGAACAGTGGGAACACAACCAGGATATCCTCAAGGAAGCCATCACCGAGATGGGCAAGGACTATGTGGTCAACGAGGGCGACGGCGCGTTCTACGGCCCCAAGCTGGACTTCCATCTGGCCGACTCGCTCGGCCGCACTTGGCAGTGTGGCACGATTCAGCTGGACTCCCAGCTTCCCGAGCGGTTTGAGCTGGAGTATATCGGCGCGGACGGCGAAAAGCACCGCCCGATTATGATCCACCGCGTGGTGCTTGGCTCGATCGAGCGCTTCATCGGCGTCATCACCGAGCACTTTGCAGGCGCGTTCCCCACCTGGCTCGCTCCGGAGCAGGTGCGCGTCATGCCCATGACCGACCGCAATATCCCCTGCGCGCAGGAGGTCGTGGGGCAGCTCACCGAAGCGGGCTTCCGCGTGAGCATGGATGACCGCAACGAGAAGATCGGCTACAAGATCCGCGAGGCGCAGGTGCATAAGGTGCCGTATATGGTCGTTATCGGTGACAAGGACGAGGAGAAAGGCATCATTTCAGTGCGCGAGCGCAAAACCGGCGAGACCACGCCGATGGAGCTGGTGGAGTTCATCGAAAAGCTGTCCTATGAGGTGAAAGAAAAGCTGCGGTAATCCACTGAAAGGGGATAGGGCTATGAAAAAGCTGGCTGCCACTTGTTTTGCAGTATTGTTGATGACGTTTGCCGCAGGGGCGGCAAACGTCGGCACGATCGACAACGCCTATCCGGGCGACACGGAAGCGCAGGCGCAGATGCTGTACGACCTCGGCCTGTTTCGAGGGACGGAAAAGGGGTTTGAGCTGGAACAGCCCATGACGCGCGCAGAGGCGGCTGTGATGCTGACGCGCTTCCTCGGCGCAGAGCAGACCGCGCTGGAAGGAGCGTGGACGCACCCCTTTACCGATGTACCCGAATGGGCGGCCCCCTATATTGCCTGGCTGTATCAAAGCGGTCTGACGCGCGGCGTATCCGCAACCAGATACGGAGCGGAGGAAAGCGTGACCTATGGGCAGTACTGCACATTTCTTGCGCGCGCCTCAACGGATGAGGAAAACTATGACTTTCTGGGGCTTTACGGCATAGATGAGGAGGGCAACTGCGACAGGGCGGGGTTTGTCCGCGGGGACGCGGTATCGTTGTCCGCACGCCTGCTGGGAGAATACTATCTCAAATGCGAGGACACAAACGGCATTACAGTCGCGCAGAAGCTGATCGACCGCAGCGTATTCTCCTTGGAGCAGTTCAAGAAGGCGGCGTGGGACGTTTTGCCGCGCGCATACATGCAGGATACATTACACGGATTCAATGATATGGATTACCGCCTGTCCTGTGTGATTGCGGGCGTGCCGGTGGTGCGTTGTGCGGATGCTGAAATCGATGTAATTTATTATTACGAATCCTCCTTGAATCAACTGTATGGCGAGAAAGCGTCGGAAGGGCAGAACTATGTATGCTTCCGTCTCGATGAGGAGACGCTGGAAGCGGAAGAGCTGCTGCGCGGTCCGGAGGGCAGCACGGCGAAAATCATGGGATACGCGGGAGAGACAGACTACCTCCTGTTCCGCGAGCCGGAGGGGGATACGGTCTATGCGGTCCGCGGCGCGGAGACTGAAGCGGTGCTTTCTCTGACAAAGGAAGAAGGGAGCGACGCATTGCTGTCCTGCCTGCAGGGGGATGATGGCTGTGTGTTCCAGGCCGGTGAGCATAAATTCTACCGTTTGGACGAAAACGGCGCCAGCGCCTTGCCGCTTGCAGCAGGGGATCGGCTGTCCGTTGTCCTGAGCAGCGGCCTGCTGCTGACGGAAAATATCACGGCCGAACACACGGTGATCTCGGGCTGGAGCTGGGACGGTGAGCCGGCCGGAAGCTACACGGTAGAAAACCTATATCCCCTGCCGAAAGATGCGGCACAGAGGACAGAGGAAGAATTGGCTTACTGGCAGGGCGAGAATGCGCCGAAGCTCTTGTCAGATAACGGCTCCTGCGCCTGGGGTACGGCGGGGCTGTATCGGGCAGAGGATGGCAAGCTGCTGCAGATCACAGACAAGCCGGTATATGACTGTGAGATCGACCCCGCAGACGGCAGCTATGTGCTGTTGGCCTCGCCGGCAGACGAACGCCCAGGGTATTATGGTGCAGGTGTTTTTACGCTGGCGGGTACCGAAGCGATACGCATTGCGGCGGACGGTACGGAAACCGTGCTGCTGGCGAACCAGCCCGCGCATGGACTGACCTTTGACCGGATCACCTGTGCGGAGGCGGGTGTGGTGCGTGTACAGTACACCTATGTGATGGGGATGGCGGATTACCACTCCTACGAATATGCGATTGAGAACGGCCGGCTGCGCGCGCTGGTCAACACGCCGGGCATGGGATTTTCCGGCTATACGGAAGAGGAATGCGCGGTCGAGCAGGCACGGCTGGACGCGCTCGGCGTCGGGGTCAACTCATAGTCTGGCGCATCGGGGGTAAAGGATGAAAAAGTTTTTTGTACGCGATACGCTTCTTGGGGGGCGGCGGTAGGGCTTAGTTCCCCTGTTCCAGAGCGCGGATCGCGTCGGAACGCTTGAAAACTTTCACGTGGTAAAGCTGGCCGGCTTCCAGCGGGCCGAAGGTGAAGCGGCCGAGCTCGTCGGTATACAGTGCGCTCACAGGCGTGGCGGGCGCGTCTGCGCGGTAAAAGGTTACAAGCGCTTCCTCAACCGGTTTCCCGTTCTGATCCACTACTGTCCCGACAACCGCGGGACGCTGATCCAGATATAGGGATACTGTGGTATCGACGACCTCATGAGCCGCAGGCTTGACATAAAAGGACTGAGAAAGGTTCATAGTGATTACCCCTTTGTTTGATACATAAGAATCTATTGTTATTTTATGAAATCTATTTGGAAAAGGTGAGGGAATACAATTATGGCAGAACAGAAGAAGCTGGTCAGCGAGATCACATCCATGGATGTGGATTTTGCGCAGTGGTACACCGATATCGTGAAAAAAGCGGAGATGATCGACTATTCCTCGGTCAAGGGCTGCGTTATTATGCGCCCGTACGCGCAGGCGCTGTGGGAAAACATCCAGCAGGCGCTGGACGGTATGTTCAAAGAGACCGGACATGAAAATGTCGCGATGCCGATTTTTATACCGGAAAGCCTGCTGCAGAAGGAAAAAGACCATGTTGAAGGCTTTGCGCCCGAGGTGGCTTGGGTCACGCATGGCGGCTCGGAAAAGCTGGAAGAGCGTCTTTGCGTCCGTCCGACGTCGGAAACGCTGTTCTGCGAGCATTACGCGAAAATCGTTCGCTCCTGGCGCGACCTGCCAAAGCTGTATAACCAGTGGTGCAGCGTGGTCCGGTGGGAAAAAACCACCCGTCCGTTCCTGCGCAGCCGGGAATTCTGGTGGCAGGAAGGGCATACTGTCCATGCAACGGCGGAAGAAGCGATGGAGGAGACCCTCCGTATGCTGAATATTTACGCCAGGTTTGCGGAGGAATGGCTCGCTATTCCGGTCATCAAGGGGGAGAAAACTGAAAAGGAACGCTTTGCGGGCGCAGAGAAAACCTACACCATCGAGGCCATGATGCATGACTGCAAGGCGCTGCAGTCCGGCACCTCGCACTACTTCGGCGACGGATTTGCGCGCGCGTTCGGAATGCAGTACACGGATAAGAACAATACACTCCAATATATGTACCAGACCTCATGGGGCATGTCTACGCGCATGATCGGCGCGATTATTATGACACATGGCGACAACGAAGGTCTCGTACTGCCGCCCCGTATTGCGCCGACACAGCTTGTTGTCATTCCGGTGGCAAGCCATAAGCCGGGCGTGACCGAAAAGGCGCAGGAGATTTATGAAATGGTAAAAGCAGCTGGTGTGCGCGCAAAGATCGACCTGTCCGAAAACAGCCCCGGTTGGAAGTTCGCCGAGTACGAGATGAAGGGCGTGCCGCTCCGGCTGGAGGTCGGACCGCGCGATATCGCAAACGGGCAGTGTGTTTTGGTACGCCGTGACAACCGTGAAAAGACCGTTGTGAAATTTGAAAAGCTGACGGAAAAAATTCCGGCGCTGCTGCAGGAAATTCAGGATGCCCTGTTCCAGAAGGCGCTGAAAAACCGTGAGGAGCACACCTATACCGCGAAGACGCTTGACGAGATGAAGTCGATCCTCACCGAGCATACGGGCTTTATCAAATCCATGTGGTGCGGCGACCTAGCCTGCGAGGAAAAGATCAAGGAGGAAACCGGTATGCCGAGCCGCTGCATGCCGTTCGAGCAGGAGCATATCGCGGACGTATGTCCGGTATGCGGGAAACCGGCGCATAAAATGGTCGTTTGGGGTATTGCGTACTAAAGATTCGGTGGAAGGAGGGATGCTTGGGTGAGCTGGCAGGAAAACTTGATAGAGAACGGCTTGCCCAGCATCGCGCTGACCGCACTGTTTATCGCGGCCACAAGTATTGTGACGCTGGTCTGCGTGCGGGTGGTTAACCGGATTATGCTCCGGCTGATCGACCGGCAGAAGCAGGTCAGCAGCGGCAACGCGACGATATTGGCGTTCTGCCGGTATCTTGCGATCGCAGCCTTATATTTCACAGGTTTTGCGGTGATCGTTTCCAACATACCGGCGCTCAGCGCGGGTATGAACAAGCTGATGGCCGCGGGCGGCGTGCTCGCGGTGGTCGGCGGTCTGGCATCGCAGGAGGCGCTGGGCAGCATAGTCAGCGGGATGATGATTCTGGCGTTCAAACCGTTTGTGATTGGAGACGTGGTGCGCTGTGTGGATAACGACATTTCCGGTGTGGTCGAGGAGATCACCCTGCACCACACCGCTATCCGCACCTACGAAAACAAGCGCGTGATCGTGCCGAACAGCGTGATGAACAATTCGATTATCGAAAATGCGGACTATGGCGACAGCCGCGTCTGCGCATTCCTCGAAATCGGTGTAACCTATGAATCCGATATCGCCCGCGCAAAGGAGCTGCTCGCGCAGGAGATCGCCCGCCAGCCGGACTTCCTTGATGTGCGTACGCCCGAACAGGTTGCGGCCGGCGTGTCGCTGGTACAGGTGGTCGTTTTGACGCTGGCGGAATCCGCAGTCACGCTGCGCGCGTCGCTTTGGGCCAAGGACAACGGTACTGCGTTCAGTCTGAAATGCACGGTGCAGGAAAATATCAAGAAAATCTACGAGCAGGAAGGAATCGAAATCGCCTATCCTCATGTGGTCGTCGTGCAGAAAGGAAAAGGCAGTCCGTAAAAATTCACGCAGTACAAGCAGCAAAATAGCAGAAAGGGGGCATATCGCTATGATGTGGCCCTTTTTATTTTGTTGCAATGCGACTTCCATTTCTTTTTGAATAAAAAATGAATTTTGGAGGGAGGGCTTGATTTTTCCTTTCCATGGTATTATCATTACAGTGTTGGCACTCGAAGTGTTAGAGTGCTAACATCATTTCATCAATAGAGGTGCATCGATCATGGCAAAGAAACAATTTAAGGCGGAGTCCAAGCGCCTGTTGGACTTAATGATCAATTCGATTTATACACATAAAGAAATTTTCCTGCGGGAGCTGATTTCCAACGCTTCGGATGCAACGGATAAGCTTTACTATAACGCAATGAAAGATGGCAAGACCGGCATCACGCGCGACAGCTTACCGATCGAGCTGACGCTTGACAAGGAAAACCGTCGCTTTGTGATTGAAGACCACGGTTGCGGCATGACAGCGGAGGAGCTGGAAAGCAACCTGGGTACGATCGCCCGTTCCGGCTCGCTTGCTTTTAAGAAAGAGAACCAGGATCAGGCGGATATTGATATTATCGGCCAGTTCGGCGTTGGCTTCTATGCGGCATTTATGGTCGCAAGCCATGTTGAGGTTGTATCCCGTGCGATCGGCAGCGACCAGGCAAACCGTTGGGAATCCGACGGCACGGCTGGCTATACCGTAACGCCGTGTGAAAAAGAGGAAAACGGCACCCGTATTACGCTTACAATCAAGGAAAATACGGAAAACGAAACCTATGACGAATTCCTGGAACCATACAGGATACAAGCATTGGTAAAGAAGTATTCGGATTATATTCGGTATCCGATCAAGATGGACATGATACGCTCCCGTATGAAGGAAAAGCCGGCGGATGCAGGGGAGGATTACCAGCCGGAATGGGAGGAATACACGGAAAACACAACCCTTAACTCCATGGTCCCGATTTGGAAAAAGTCCAAAAAGGATTTGACGGAGGAGGAATACAATTCGTTTTATACTTCCAAATTTTACGATTACCAGCCCCCGCTCTGCCATATCCATTCCAGCGTGGAGGGAGCGGTGACCTATACGGCGATGCTGTTCATCCCTGCGCACGCGCCGATGGATTACTATACCAAGGACTATGAGAAAGGGCTGCAGCTTTATTCCAATGGCGTTCTGATCATGGATAAGTGCGCCGACCTGCTGCCCGACCATTTCAGCTTTGTGCGCGGTATGGTGGATACAGCGGATCTTTCGCTCAATATTTCCCGTGAGATGCTGCAGCACGACCGTCACCTGAAAGCGATTGCGCAGAGCATTGAGAAGAAAATCAAGAGCGAGCTGCTCAAAATGCAGAAAGACCAACGCGAGGAATATGAAAAGTTCTGGAAGGCATTTGGACGCCAGATTAAATATGGTGCATATGTGGACTACGGCGCGCATAAGGACTTACTGCAGGATCTTCTGATTTACCATTCCTCCACCGAAGATAAGCTGGTCACGTTGGAGGAATATGTTTCCCGCATGAAAGAGGAACAGAAATATATCTACTATGCCTGCGGGGAAACGATCGATAAGATCAAACTGCTGCCGGCGATGGAGACGCTGCGCGACAAGGGCTATGAGGTTCTGTGCCTGGATGATAACATCGATGAGTTCTGCATAAAAATGCTGGCAAGCTATCAGGAGAAAGAATTCAAGTCGATCGCTGACGCGGATCTCGGACTGGAGAGCGAAGATGAAAAGGCGGAAATCAAAAAGCTGACCGAGGAGAATGAGACGCTTTTGGCTGCGTTGGGAACAGCACTGGAGGGTAAGGTAAAGAAAGTGGAATTAACCGGCCGCCTGAAAAGTCATCCGTGCTGCCTGCGCGCGGAAGGGCCTGTGACCTTGGAGATGGAAAAGGTACTCAACCAGCAGGCGCTCGACGATAGCCAGCGCGTACACGCGGAGCGCATTTTGGAGCTGAACGCGGAGCATCCGGTTTTCAAAAAGCTTTGCGAGCTGCAGCAGCAAAACTCGGATAAAGTTGCGGTCTACGCGGAAATACTCTATACGCAGGCGCTTCTGATCGAGGGCCTGCCGGTTGATGATCCGGTGTCCTATGCCAACGCGGTGTGCGGTTTAATTTCATAAATTAGAGGAGAGGGTATGCCTGGATGAAAAAGCTGCTTTGGATCGTCAACCCGCATGCGGGACGCGGCGCGATCGCTGGCAAGGTCGTCGATTGCGTGAGTACGTTCCAGAAAGCGGGCTATGACGTTACCCTCTATGCCACGCAGGGGACGAAAGATGCAACCCGCGTTGCGCGGGAAAGGGCGGCGGAGTTTGACCGCATTGTCTGTGCGGGCGGGGATGGAACGCTCAACGAAGTGGTCACCGGCCTGATGGAAGCGCAGACCCGCCCGCCGCTTGGTTATATCCCTGCGGGTACGACAAACGATTTTGCACTCAGTCTGGGCATACCCAAATCTCCGGTGGAGGCGGCGGCTGTCGCAGCCAGCGACAATTTGCAAGCGCTCGATATCGGGATGTTCAACGAACGGTATTTCAACTATATCGCGGCGTTCGGCGTGTTTACTGAGGTATCCTACGCAACGCCGCAGCAGACTAAAAACGTCTTTGGCCGCGCAGCGTATATCATAGAAGGTGTCAAATCACTGACCAGCATCAGGGAACACCATATGTGTGTGAACAGCGCGGAAATGACGGTAGAGGACGATTTTATTTTCGGCATGGTGTCCAATACCGTCTCCGTCGGGGGCTTCAAAACAATTTCAACGGATGATGTGGCGCTGGACGATGGCTTGTATGAGGTGCTTTTGGTCTATCCGGTAGAAAACCCCATGGAGCTTCAGTGGCTTGCCAATGACCTGCTGACGGGAAATGTGGACTCCAGCCGCTTTGTGTATTTCCGGACGTCGCAGATCACGTTTGATGCGAAGAACGATGTCCTGTGGACGCTGGACGGGGAGTTTGGCGGTGCGGTAAAGCACGCGGACATTACAAACTTCAGTCGGGCGATCACATTTATCGCCGGCGATACAAAAAATCTTGAAAACGCAGAGGAAGCCTGATATAATAACAAAAGGGAATGAAGTTCTCCCTTGGCGCATACTGCCTGAACCGCTTGAAAAAGCTGATGACTTCTGCACGAAAAAACGTGCGGGGCATCAGCTTTTTTTATGCTCCGCCAAAAATGGAGGGAAAAGTTAATGTTAACAAGTTTGGCGTATGTGTTCCTGTTAGGGATGCTGCTCGGATGGGTGTTTAGCCGGATCGGCCTGCCAAGCCTGCTCGGTATGCTGGTTACAGGCATCCTGCTCGGCCCCTGTGTACTCAACCTATTAGACCCTGCGCTACTGGGAATCAGCGCCGACCTGCGGCAGCTCGCGCTGATCATCATCCTGACAAGGGCTGGACTGTCGCTGAATATCGCGGATTTGAAACGCGTGGGGCGGCCGGCTGTGCTTATGTGCTTTGTGCCGGCCTGCTTTGAGATATGTGGCATGGTGCTGCTGGCGCCGAAGATGCTGGGGATTACTGCTCTGGAAGCAGCGGTCATGGGAGCGGTAATTGCGGCGGTATCGCCCGCGGTTATTGTACCTAAAATGCTCCGGCTGATGGAGGAAGGCTATGGAACAGCCAAAAGCATACCGCAGATGATTCTCGCGGGTGCATCGGTGGACGATGTCTTTGTCATTGTGCTATTTACCGCTTTCACAGGCATTTCCCAAGGAGATACGGTTGCCGTGATGGATTTCTTACAGGTCCCGCTGTCGATCCTGCTCGGCATAGCGTGCGGCGCAGCGCTGGGGCACCTGCTTGCATTGCTTTTTCGAAAAAAGCATATGCGCGATACGGCAAAGGTGCTGATAATCCTGAGCGCCGCATTCCTGCTGGTGGCATTGGAAAACCGTGTGAAAGGCATTGTTCCGTTTTCCGGCCTGATCGCTGTTATGTGCCTTGGCATCTTGCTGCAGCGTAACAGGCCTGAAGTCGCGGTGCGTCTGTCGGCCAAGTTTTCCAGGCTATGGGTCGCGGCAGAGGTGCTTTTGTTTGTGCTGGTGGGTGCCGCTGTCGATATCCGCTATGCAGCGCAGGCTGGCCCTGCCGTTGTATTACTGCTATGCTGTGTGCTTTTATTCCGGATGGCCGGCATATTCTGCTGTATGCTGGGGACTGTGCTGAACGCAAAGGAGAGGCTGTTCTGTATGATAGCTTATATGCCGAAGGCAACGGTGCAGGCTGCGATCGGCGCCGTGCCGCTTTCTATGGGCCTGGCGTGCGGACAGATTGTTTTGACCGTCGCGGTGCTGTCGATCCTGATAACCGCCCCGCTCGGCGCATTTGGCGTTGAGCGCACATATAAGGTTTTGCTGCGAAAAAAATAAATGGAAAGGAGCGGGTACCAAGCGGCATCCGCTCCTTTCCATCGGGAAATCGAGATCAGCAGCACTTTCTCTGGAAAGATTTGCAGTCAGTACACTGATCGACCGTCGGGTTGGCCTCATGCGTGCCTACGGTGATGCAGTCCAGCGCGCAATACTCTGCACCGTCACTGTGATTGGCGCACTGATTGACAGTGCAGCGGATTGCCTTGTTGCAGTTTGAACGATCCATAAGAAAGACCTCCTTTTTTGATTTCCCCATTAGTCTCTCCGATCACGGGCGAAATATACATTGACAAAATCGAGCAAACTGGGGTATACTTTTTTCAAGGACTTCCTTTCCCGAAAGCATGCGCTGCCGGGCGAGCGTCTGCATAAAATCAGTGTCTGCTGTCAAAGATTCGATCTGCGATGAAAGAGCGAAAAACCATAAAACGGGCGTTCTGTGTCGTGTGGATGCAGGACGTTTTTTGTTGCAGGAGGAATAAAATGGAAAACCGTATTGCGATTTTGGGCATTATTGTCGAGGACCGCGAATCCAGCGGCGAAGTCAACGCCCTGCTTCACGAATATGGTGCCTCAATCATTGGGCGCATGGGGCTTCCGCATTATCGTGAAAGCTGTTCGATTATTACGATCGTGATGGACAGCACGATCGATACGATCAACGCACTGTGCGGCAAGCTGGGCCGGCTGAAGCATGTTCAGGTCAAATCCATGATGGCAAAATAAGGAGAGAATGGAAATGAAACGTATTTTATCCGGTTTAGTGGCGTCAGTGATGGCGTTATCCCTGCTTGCGGGCTGTGGACAGGGCGATACGGCGCTGCAGGAGCCTGAGCAGCAGCAAACAGCGACGGTGGAAGCCGGTTACGAAGACGGGGTAAGTATCCGCGTCGCCGCCTTGAAAGGACCTACAGCCATGGGGCTGGTTCAGATGATAAAGGATAACGAGGGGGACGAGACACATTACCAGTTCGATCTCTATACCTCCGCGGACGAGATCGTCCCGTTGATCGGTAAAGACGAGGTGGACATCGCGCTTATCCCGACCAATCTGGCGGCAACCCTGTACCAGAGGACCGAGGGCGGCGTGCAGGTGTTGGACGTCAACGCCGGAAACGTATTATACGCGGTTTCTCACGACGAAGCCCTGAATACGCTTGAGGGCTTAGCGGGCAGGACCATTTATATGACCGGCAAGGGGACTACACCGGAGTGGACGCTGCGTTACCTGCTTGACAAAAGCGGTATCGAGGAAAGCGATTTGACGATTGCATTCAAAAGCGAGGCGACCGAGGTGGTATCCGCACTGTCGCAGGATGCAGAAGCGGTCGGCATCCTGCCGCAGCCTTTCGCAACCGTTGCATTGATGCAGGATCAGGAACTATCAATTAATTTCCCGCTGGAAGACGCATGGAAAACGTACAGCCCGAATGGGCAGGGGATCGCGACCGGCGTCACGGTCGTCCGCAAGGCGTTTGCGGATGAGCATCCTGCGGCGGTGGCGCAGTTCGTGCAGGATCATCAGCAGTCTGTTGAAACGGTTGTTTCCGATCCGGAGGCAGGCGCGCAGTTGATCGAAGCATACGGTATCGTCAAGGCGCCAGTAGCACAGCTCGTGTTGACCAATTTCAACCCTGTGGCGGCAGCGTCGGGACAGGAGATGAAGGGCTGGGTTTCGGATTATCTGGAAATGCTTTACGGGATCGCGCCGGACGCGGTAGGGGGAACGCTGCCCGATGAAGGTTTCTACTATTTGGGCTAAGCGCTGGTTTCGCATCGGTGTGACCGCGCTTTTCTGGCTGGCTGTTTGGCAGGCGGCGGCTGTGCTTTTGCCCAAGCTGTTATTTGCAGGTCCCGTACCGACGGTGCGGAGCCTGCTTTCCCTATTGCGGAACAGTGAATTCTGGTTTTCGATCGCGCATTCGTTGGGGAAAATCGCGTCGGGTTTTTTGCTGGCCTTTAGCACAGGCTGTCTGCTTGCCATCGCCTGCCGCCGGATGCCGGTTCTCCGTATGCTGCTCGGGCCGCTGATACAGGTGATGAAAAGCCTTCCGGTGGCGTGTTTCATCGTGGTGGCGCTGATTTGGGTTCGTTCGGAATGGATTTCCGTCTTAACCGCATTTTTTGTTGTTTTTCCCGCTGTATACATCAATTTGGGCGAGGGTCTGCAGCAGACCGATCAGGGGATGCTGGAAATGGCGCAGCTTTTTCATTTGACGCCAGCCAAACGCCTGCGGGCCGTGTGGCTGCCCGCCTGTCTGCCGTATTTGCTGTCCGCCTGCCGTGTATCCGTCGGTATGGCGCTGAAGGCTGGCGTTGCGGGTGAAATCATCGGGCTTCCGCGCTGGTCGATTGGGGAGCAGCTTTATTTATCCAAGCTCTATCTAAATACGGCGGATTTGTTTGCGTGGTCGCTGGTGATCATCCTGCTCAGCCTGGCGCTGGAGCGGCTGCTGGTTTTCGCGCTTGCCACTGTGCAAAGGAAATGGGGGATCGCCGCATGATGCTGCGGATAGAGCATATTGATAAGGCGTTTGACGGAAACGCGGTGCTTCATGACCTGTGCTGGACGCTCGGGCCAGGGGAGTGCTGGCAGGTAACCGGCGCTTCCGGCATTGGAAAAACAACGCTTCTGCGGCTGATGATGGGGCTGGAGCAACCCGATAGCGGAAAGCGGATCATACCAGCTGCGGTTCGCTTTTGCCCAGTGTTTCAGGAGGACCGTCTGGTCGAAAATTGGAGTGCTTTGCAGAACGTAGCGCTGGTCTGCGACGACAGTCCATCCGCGTTCCGCATTCTGAACACGCTGCTTCCCGACAGTGCTCTGGAACAGCCGGTCTGTACGCTTTCCGGCGGGATGCGTCGACGGGTCGCGCTGGCACGGGCGCTTGCGGCGCAGGGAGATATCCTGGTGCTTGATGAACCGTTTGCCGGTCTGGACGCGCAGACCCTCTGGCATGCGGCAGAAGCGTTGCGCCGGTACCGGAGGGGGCGCGCGGTTGTTCTGGTTTCCCACGAGACCGAAAAGCTGTTTCCAGATTGGCACACATTGTCGTTGTGAAACGGTTTTCAGCGTGGCAAAAACCAGCGTGATATGTTATATTAAAACAATGGAAAACACCGCCGGCCAGGGCGGGCAAGAGGTGCGAATAGTATGCAAAAAGGCGATCAGGCCAAGCTGAAGCTGTTATTGACCGGTATTGCGGCGCGGCTGACAAAAAACAGGGATTACTTTGTGCGGGCAGACTGCATATTCCTATCTGGGAAAAAGAAATTTGACGCCAGCCTGGCACGGGCGGAGACAGGCTATACGCTCCGCTTCCAAGGGACGGAGACGGCGGTCGACTCCGTGGCTTTCTGTGCTTTTTTCTCCCAGCAGGCGGAGAAATTCGACGAAGCACGTTTGTCCTACACCGAACGCGGTACCGTCGTGTCGCTGACGGTAGACGCGCGCGGCGTACAGATGAAGCAGGCGGAGCGGGAAGCGACAACCGAAGAGCAGGCGACTGCGGCGAATCCCCTGCTGGACAGCGGTCGGCAGTATTTGATCCGCGTTGACCATGCAGCGCCGCTTTTACGGGAAATAGGCATCCTCACAGCAGACGGAAAGCTCAAAAACGATATGATCCGTAAATATAACCAGATAGACCACTATGTTGAACTGGTTGCCCCCATGTTCGAAAAAGACGACGGGGAGGAAATCGTCCTTCTGGACTGCGCCTGCGGAAAATCTTATCTCAGCTTTGTGATGAATTATTACCTGCACAATGTGCTGCGGCGGCGGTGCCGCGTGATCGGCGTTGACATTAATGAGCATGTTATTGAAGAAAGCAGGGCAATGGCAAAGCGGCTCGGTTATCATAATATGGTATTCCAGTGCGCGGATCTGAGAGCCTACCAGCCGCCGAAGAATGTAACGGCGGTGATTTCACTGCATGCGTGCGATATCGCGACCGACCTTGCATTGGCGACCGCGATACGCGCGCGGGCAAGATATATTGCCTGTGTGCCGTGCTGCCACAAGGAATTGCTGGATCAGTACCGTCTGCCCGACCTCGCCCCCCTGACCAAACACGGGGTATTCAAAGCACGATTCAACGATGTTTTGACCGATAGTATGCGCGCGCTCAAACTGGAGGCGGAGGGCTACCGCGTTTCTGTGGTTGAATATATTTCGCCGCTCGATACGCCGAAAAACCTGCTGATACGCGCGGTACGCACAGGGAAAGAGAATCCCAGGGCAAGGCAGGAATATGACGCTGTGCGGCGGCGGCTTGGCACGACCTCCGAGCTGGACCGCCGCTGCATGGATATGGATCAGGAGTTCTTTGTCACAGACGAGGATTTGGTGCAGTAACACACGGCGTACCTTTGAATAGACTGGTATTGAAGTCTCTTCAATCACTATTTGGAGGTAATATACATGGCTGATAAAGTCTGCTGCCCCGGCCCGATCTGCGGCAATGGTAATAATAACGTTGCCGGCGGTATCCGTGAGGCGGTTTGTGTTCACACCAGTAAAGTTTATGATTCCTGCCGCAGCAAGGAATGCCTGCGCGATATTCGGGTATATCTGTGCCGCGATGCGCAGGAACTGCTTAATTCCGGCGGCATCGTATCGGTGAAGCCGCGTTCCGCAGAGCTGCTTTGCGTCAAGATCGATGTGGAGAAGGTGCAGTTCAACCGCGGGTTCTACACGATTGATATTCGATTCTTCTATAAGATCGAGTGCGAAGTCAGCTGCCTGGTCGGACGCCCCCGCATCATCGATGGTCTGTCCGTCTTTGATAAGCGCGTTGTTCTGTTCGGCGGCGAGGGCGGCGCACGCATTTTCTCGTCCCGTTTTGTAGAGGATGGCATGGATGTCCAGCTCTGTCCGGACAGCAACAAACCGACCGCGGTGGTGGAGGTTGTTGACCCGATCCTGCTGGACGCCCGCGTCGTAGCGCCGGAGGTTTCCTGCAACTGCTGCTGCTGTGCATTGAACGAAGTGCCGCGCGCGATCGGCGGCTGCTTCCAGGGCGACGATCTTGTTCTGGGTACCGATGGCTACCAGCTGTTCATTACGCTGGGCCAGTTCTCGATCATTCGTCTGGAACGTGATATCCAACTGCTGATGCCGGCTTACGATATCTGCCTGCCGCGCCGCGATTGCTCGAACAGCGGTGCTGGTGAAGCGCAGGATCCGTGTGCGATCTTTGCGAACTTTGAGTTCCCGATCGATGAATTCTTCCCGCCCAAGCAGGAGTTTTCGGACTGCATGACCGGCAATGTCGGCGGCGGCAACGCCTGCGGAAGCTGCGGCTGCGGGAATAAGAATTCCTCTAAGTGCTGCAACTGAGTAAAATGGAAAAACCTGCTGGGATGCTCCCAGCAGGTTTTTTTCATATGCTGCGGTGTATATGCATATAATTCGGTAACGACAGAATGAAAAGAGGCGGGAACACCTTATGGATGAGGAACGCAGTTTCGTATATACGCTGATATTGGGTGTCTGCATGCTGCTGTGCCTGCTGATGATCGGCAGGATGCTGCTTGGTCACCCTGCCGATCAAATAGAGACAAAGGAGCCGGAAAATCCGGCTCCGGCGCCGCAAACAGAAGAAGAGGAGGATCTCCAGATGAAAATGCAGCTCAGCGAGGATGACCTGTGTACGATGATCGTGCAGGCGCTTCCGTTTTCACCGGACGGCATCACTGCAAAAATCAGCAAGGATGGAATCGTATCCCTGGGGGCGTCCGTGCAGAAGCAGAGCCTGGTGGACAGCGGGCTTGCAACAGGGGGGATGAGAACGGCGGTATTGTTTCTGCCAGACCCCTGCAAGGTGTATAGCGTTTGGAATATATCCGCGGAATCAGGCAGTATAAAGCTGGACTGCGCCACGATGGAAATTGCCGGGATTGTTTTACCAGAGGAAACCGCAGCAAAGATATCCGAGCAAATAGCGGACAGCCTGAACCGTCAGCTCATGACATGGGGGATAGAACCGAAAGCAATCCGTTTTGCGGATGGAGCCATTTCCCTGGAGGCATAGAAAAAGCCTTTCGCTGTATACAGCGAAAGGCTTTTGATCAATCGAAAATCACTCGTCCGCCGCCCTGGAAACGGGACGCATAGTTACCGGAGAGAGATTCATACTTTACCACATCGCCTGTGTGGGGGGAGTGGATAAACGTATCGTCTCCCACATAGATGCCGACATGGCTGATGGAAGAAGCGCTGCTCCCAAAGAACACCAGATCGCCGGGCAACAGCTCCTCACGGGAAACATGCGTTGTGGCGTTAAACTGGGACTGCGCCACCCGGGGGATGGATCCTACCGTATTGTTAAATACATAGGAGGTAAAGCCGGAGCAGTCAAAACCGCTGGGAGAACTTCCGCCGTAAACATAGGGCGTCCCGAGGAACTGGGCTGCGTATTCCAGAACCTCAGCCCGCGCTTCACTTGTTCCGGTATAGGAAACAACGTTGGAATCTGGGGTGACCGGAGCCTTGTTCTCTGCCGGAGCCGGCGTCTGCACTGCGGCAAACGTTATGTAATCCGGATGGACGTATCCGTTTTTGCCATTACAGGACACCTTATACCATCCCTGGTATACGCCAGTCACAGAAACGGCGGTACTGTTGGACAGGGAGGCAAGAACCGAGGAGGAGGTGTTGGGCTGTTCGCGGAGGTTGACGGTCGTATCGCAGACGATATGGCCGGTCCCTAAATTAAAGTCGCTGGTCAGCGTACCGGTCAGGTATTCGCCACTGACATAACCCTCGCGGCCATTTACAACGACCTTGAACCAACTGTTGCTGTTGTTGACCACGGCAAGCACCGTATCCTGCGGCAGGGTTGCAATAATGTTTCCCTCAGGGGCCTCACGGAGATACAGGGCGTCCGCCTTGACCTTTGCGGGATACAATGCGAAAGCGTTCGGCAGAAGCATTGAAGCCGCTAAAGCGGCCGAGACAGCGATCCGAATCAGTTTTTTTGGTGAATTCATGGATAAGCTCCTTCGTTTTACCATGCTTCGGCTTTTACTTGCTGTTGAGCGCACGTCCGAGCCAAATCGAGGCGATATCCATCGCCGCCCACAGGCTATCTTTTTCGGTTTTTTTCACAATACGCTCTTTCATGCGGACATTGGGGTTTGTCTGCTGGAGCTGTACGGAAACGCGCTTTGCGACAGGAAGCCCTTTGACCTCGCCGGCATCCAAGATCTGCATCATAATGATGTGAGAGTCGCTCATGGAACCATAGTAAATGATATTCTCCTTGCGCATCAGCGGATGGCCTTTATATTCCAGAAGATCGTTCTTCTTGGCGGTGGTAGGCATAGATATGCACTCCTTAATAGTTACAAAGTGATTACAGTCTCAGGTTACATTACGGAAACAGTATATCATGTATGCCTGGATTTGTCAAATTAAATTTAAGTTTCCTTGGAAAAGTGACCGATTTTATGCTATAATACAGAAAAAATATACCAATTTACCCAGTAGGAGTGCTGTATGAAATTTGCTTTTTTTACGTTGGGCTGCAAAGTAAATCTGTTTGAGACGCAAGCGTTACAGCAGCTTGCACAAGAACGTGGGCATGAAATTGTGGAAAATGGTGCTGACGCTGTCATTGTTAACACCTGCACGGTCACCTCGGTATCGGACCACAAAAATATCCGTGCTTTTCATAAGCTGCGCAAGGAAAATCCGCATGCCGTGATTGCCGCGTGCGGCTGTTTTGCGCAGATCGATCCGGAGCGCATCCGAAAAACAGAGGAGGTCGATATCATATGCGGCACGCGCGACCGAGCCGCGGTGATCGGCCTGTGTGAAAATGCGGTTCTCCATTTGCCGCCGGCAGGAGAGGAACGGGACGGACAGGGCTGCTTTGAATATCTGCCTGCCGGTGTGCCGGATGGGCGCACACGGGCCTTGCTGAAGATCGAAGACGGCTGCGACAATTTCTGCGCCTACTGCATTATTCCCTATGCTCGCGGCAGGGTACGCTCCATGGTGCCGGAGCAGGCTCTGCAGGAAGCCGCCCGCCTTTTGCGGGAGGGCGTGCATGAAATCGTCCTGACAGGGATCGAGATCGCCTCTTATGGCCGCGACCTGGTTCCGCCGGTGTCCCTGACCGATCTGCTGTGCCGGCTTCTGGCCGCCAATCCCGCGATGCGTTTCCGCTTGGGTTCTCTCGACCCACGCATTGTTGACAGGGAGTTTTGCGAGCGGTCAGCAGGATTTTCCAACCTTGCACGCCATTTTCACTTGTCCCTGCAAAGCGGGTGCGACAGTGTACTGCAGCGTATGGGAAGGAAATACACAACGGAAGCGTATTATGATAAAGTACAACTGCTGAAAAAATATTTTCCGGACTGCTCGGTGACTACCGACCTGATCGTTGGTTTTCCCAGGGAGACCGAAGAGGAGTTCGCACAAACGCTTGCGTTTTTGGAAAAATGCGCGTTTTCCGCAGTACATGTGTTCCCGTTTTCGATCCGCGAAAAGACGCGCGCCGCCCGAATGGACGGGCAGCTGCCGAAAGCGGTGAAGGCGGAACGAGCCGCGCGTGCTAAAAAGGCTGCGGCTGCGCTCACAGAGAAATACCTTGGACGGTTTGTGGGGAAAACGCTGGAGGTCCTGCCGGAACACTGTGTGGGCGGACGCTGGATGTCGCATGGACAATATGGCTTTCCTATCTATATAGAGGGGGGAGGGATTTGCAAGAATACGCCGGTAGCCGTAGAGGTGCGGGGGCTGTTTCGGGACGGACTGCTGGGAAAAATTTCTGACGCCGTGTAACCAACGCGCTGCTTCCTCCATAGTATGAAGTGAAATCTTTGATAGGAGGAAATAACTTATGTGTTCTTCTAATTCTCTTTGGGGCGAAAACAACTGGTGGTGGATCATTATCGTGGTCATCCTGATCTGGATCTGCTGCTGCCAGAACAATAATGGATACAGCGATATGAACAACTGCGGAAACAACTGCGGTTGCTGCTGCTGAACCTGCCACGACATATAAGGGAATAGGGCCTGCGCGGCGCCGTTTCATAAACGGCGCCGTTTGCCTGTTTTGTGGGGTGAAAAAAATTTTAATAAAAATTGAAAAATCCTCTTGCCAAAACGGGAAAATTGGGGTAATATAAATAAGCGCTGTTCGTGAGGACAGCAAAACGAGGATTTTTTCTTTGGAGGAATACCGATTATGACCGCAGGCGAATTTCGTAATGGCGTTACTTTTGAAATGGACGGTCAGGTGCAGCAGGTTATCGAGTTCCAGCATGTAAAGCCGGGCAAGGGTGCTGCTTTTGTTCGCGTCAAGATGAAGAACGTGATCACCGGCGCTGTCACCGAGCGTTCTTTCAATCCGACTGATAAATATGAAACCGCATATGTAGAGCGCCGCGATATGCAGTATCTCTATAACGAGGGCGACCTTTACTACTTCATGGATAATGAAACCTACGAGCAGATCCCGATTGGTAAGGACACGCTCGGTGATGATTTTCGTTTTGTCAAGGAAAATGAAAATGTCAAGGTTTGCTCTTATAAAGGCAGCGTGTTTGCGGTAGAAGCCCCGCTGTTCGTCGAGTTAGAGATCACCGAAACCGATCCGGGCTTCAAGGGAAACACGGCAACCAATACGCTCAAGCCCGCAGTGGTTGAAACCGGCGCTACGGTGCAGGTTCCGCTGTTCATCGAACAGGGCGAACGCATCAAGATTGATACCCGTACAGGCGAGTATCTCGAGCGCTGCAAGAACTGATTGCACAAGCGAATACGGACGGTACGCTTACCGTCCTTTCTATGGACATTTAGCTCAGCTGGAAGAGCATCCGCTTGACGTGCGGAAGGTCGGCGGTTCGAACCCGTCAATGTCCACCATAAAAGCCGTTTCTTCAGAAACGGCTTTTCTTTGTAAATAAGGGAAAAGGAAGCGCGGCGTGCCGCGCTTCCTTTTTATGTTGTTTTGATATCTCTTTTTTTCAGCCAAAGCAGGCTGGCAGTAAGACCCAGGAGCAGGTAAAAGCACGAGCTGATAAGGAATGCCGCCGCACTGCAGTCCATTGGCTCGGTCGGATGGTGGGAACACATCCCAAGACTGAGCAGAGAAAAAGGAAAGTACACGCCGAAGCCTTTGACCAGCGCGGGTAATCCGCAAAATCCACCAAGGATGCCTGCGGCAACGGGAACGGCAAACGACCGGATGACCAGCGCAACGCAAAGCAGCAGCGCCGCCTGCACCGTGAGCGCCCACCAGCCGCGGAATACCCAGTAGACAAGCGCAAATGGAACAGGGGCGGTCAGCCCTGCAAGCTTACCGCTAATCAGGAACAGTATACCGATGAAAAGTTGCGTGAGCAGCGTCAAAAAGGATACGACGGAAAGCTTGGAAACCAGCATGACGCTGATAGGGATCGGCTGGGTCATCACGGTGTTCCAGTTGCGGTTGAGGTGTTCCAGACGGCAGACGTAAGCGCAGTAGACGCCGGTCAGGGCAGGAGCGAACAGCGCGCAGTAAAACAGGGCGTGCTGTGTCCAGAGCGAATACCATTGGTCCGTGAGCAGACCCAGGTTATTCAAATAATTCGCCGTACCCAATCCTGCGGACACGATGGGGAGAATGATAAGCGCGAGCCAGATAAACGAGTGATGCAGCTTGCAAAATTCTGCATAGATTGTGCGTAACAGCATGGTTTAGACCTCCTTCCGGATAAAAAGCACGCGGCCAACCCCATAAATCACCAGAAAATATGCGATCAGGCAAAGAAAGCCGCTGAGATTGAAATCGATGAAGTAATAGTCTGAGATACGGGTCGATGCGTCCCACGCCATGCCGGTGTTATACAGGAGCGCGTAATACGCCCATACGAAAGCCTTTTGAAAGCTGGGCGGGAAAAACAGGGAGAACAGTCCGATAAACGAGCCGATCAGCCCGACGATCATGCCGATCATCTGATTTTGGATCTGCAAAGACAGGACAAGCTGTAAGAGCAGGATCGCCAGGGTTGTGACCAAACTGGAGAAAAAATATTCCGTCAGCTTTGTCACCGGTGGGTTTCCGGCAAAACCGCTGCAGATGCCGAACAGCAGGACGACCGCCATTTGCACGGCGAGAAAACCGGTCATGTATGCAGCACCGCAGATCAGCTTCGCGTCGAACAGCGAACCGGTTGGCTGCACGGTTTCAAGCAGCTTGAGGGTTTGCCCCTTATGCTCAATATCAGCCAGACGGGAGGCAACCACGGCCGCGATTACAGGCGTCATCATTGCGTTGAGCATGGGGAAATTATATAGGATCATCGCCCAGCCCTGCTGCAGCTCCCGCTCCGACAGCGCGCGGAGGCTGTACAGCCCCCAGGCGAGCTGCGCCGCCAGCATAACCAGCAGAGGGAGCCATATCCGGCGGCGCCTGCATTTGAAAAACTCCATTTTGAGCGCTTTCATAAGCTTGCCGCCCCCTCCGTCAGTTCCAGGAAAATATCCTCCAGGTTTTTGCGGCGTTCTTCAATACGGAGCACGCCAATCCCGCTGTCAGTCAGCAGGGCGACGCAGTGCGCGACTTCTTCGTTTTCCAGCGGCGGCAGAATAATCTCGTCGGCGTCCAAGTCATTAATTACGCCGTCATGGGTCAGGATCGCCTGCGCCAGCGGGTTGTTAAGCGTACGAAGCGCCAGATGATGTTCGCTTTTCTCGTGGAGACGGTCGATCGTATTTTGGTAGACTAGGGCGCCATCCGCAATTACACCCACATGGGTCGCCATCTGATCGATCTCGCTGAGCAGGTGGCTGGATACCAGCACGGTCATGCCAAAGCGGCGCGGCAGGTCGCAGATCAGCTCACGCATTTCCTGAATCCCCGCAGGATCCAGACCGTTGGTTGGCTCGTCGAGTATCAGCAGGCGGGGATGCGCAAGCAGTGCGGCGGCCAATCCGAGCCGCTGCTTCATACCGAGGGAGTAATGTGCGACCTGCTTGTCCTTTTGGCTGGTCAGGCGAACGATTTCGAGCGCCTCGCGAATATTCTGTTCCGGAACCTTCCGCAGCGTCTGCAGGATCTTCAGATTTTCCTCGCCGGTCAAATGGCCATAATAAGAAGGGGATTCGATCAGGGAACCAATATCCTTTAAGATATCCAGTCGGTTTTTCGCATTCATCCGTTTGCCGAATACGTCTATTTCGCCGCCGGTAGGATGCGCCAGGCCGAGGATCATTTTCAAGGTGGTGGACTTTCCGGCGCCGTTGGGGCCGAGAAAGCCGTATATCGCGCCCTCTGGCACCTGCATGTGCAGGTCCTTGACGCGCAGCGCACCGCCATAGCTCTTACAAAGCCCTTTTGTTTCAACCAGATTTTGCGTCATAGGGGAACACTCCATTTCTCTTTTTGTTATATTACAATGATACGATGAGAAGATTACAATTAGATGAAGCCTACCTTACAATTACCTTACTTTTTTACAAATAGACCGAAATATGTGTTATCATAGCTGGGGTGATGCAATATGCGGGATATTTATAGCTGCAAAATATTAATTGTGGATGACGAGGCGGCGCTCTGCAATATGATAAAGGAGATTTTAATGCAGGCGGGCTTCCTCGCGGTATATACCGCGCAAAGCTGTACGGAGGCGCGGCGGGCGGTGGGCGATATCAGGCCGGAGGCGATCCTGCTGGATGTGATGCTGCCGGACGGCGATGGCTTTTCGCTGCTGCAGGAGCTGCGGCAGGAAAGAGATATCCCTATTCTGTTCCTTTCCGCACGCGATGCGGATGCGGATCGTCTGCACGGACTCGGTTTAGGGGCGGATGATTATATCGCCAAGCCTTTTCTTCCGCAGGAACTGGTGCTGCGGCTGACCGCGGTGCTCCGGCGTTCCTATGCCGCAAATCTGCAAAATGCGGGGGAGTGTCTATCGCTGGGGGAAACGGTTGTGGATTGGGGCAGCGGGCTGGTGCTTCGTGACGCGAACTCCACGCCGCTGACCGCAAAGGAATACGCGCTGTTGCGCAAGCTCGCGGATAATCGGGGCAATATTGTTACCATAGACGCGCTGTGCCGCGCCGTGTGGGACGAGGAAAATTTTGGATACGAAAATACGCTTATGGTGCATATCCGCCGGCTGCGGGAAAAAATTGAAGATAATCCCTCCAAGCCGCGCTGGCTGCTGACGGTGCGCGGCCTTGGGTACAAGCTCACACGGGAGGATAGGCAATGAAGGGTCTTGGCAGGATACTCGGACGGTATGTAGGCGCGGCAATCGGCGTGGGGCTGTTTTTGTTGATCTTGAATCTAGGTGTGATGCTGGGCTTCATTTTGCATTGTTCGGATGAGAAACCCAGACCGGAGGACCGCGTCGAGGTCATCGCTGACGGGATTGAGCGTCAGACGGACGGATGCTTTGCTGTTTCCGCAGAAGCGCGTCGGGCAATGGAGGAGCGTTATGCTTGGGCAATGCAACTTGACGACAGTGGCGCTGTTGTTTGGAGCGACCGCATGCCGGAAAACCTGCCCCGGCAGTATACGGCGGGAGAGATTGCCTCCTTTTCCCGCTGGTACCTGAAGGATTATCCGGTTTATGTTTGGTCGGATGAGGATGGATTGCTGGTACTTGCCAGTGAGCCGGGCAGCGAGTGGAAATACCTGATGCGGGCCTCCGCCTATACGATCGAGCAATTGTCGGTATGGGCGCCCAGCGTACTGGCGCTGAACCTGCTGGTCGCGCTAGCGCTTGCGTTGCTGCTTGGTTGGCGCATGTACCGCGCCGCCGCGCCGCTTGCGGAGGGCATCGGCGCGCTGGCAAAGGGGGAGGGAACGCAGCTTGCTGAACGAGGTGTGCTGGGACAGCTTTCCGCCGACTTGAATCGGGTCTCCCGCCAGCTTTCCACGCAGCGGACGATGCTGCAGAAGCGCGACCGGACACGTACCGAGTGGATCGCAGGCGTTTCGCACGATATCCGCACCCCGTTGTCCCTGGTACAGGGGAATGCGGCGCAGTTGGAAAGCAGCGGAGTGCTGCCGGAGGAGGCGCGGCGCAAAGCGCGCATCATCCGTGAACAGAGCCAGCGGATTGGTCGCCTGGTGAGCGATCTGAACCTGGCCTCCAAACTGGAATACGAGCTGCAACCACTGCACCAGGGAAGTTTTCGGCCAGCGGCGATGCTACGCGCAGCGGCGGCCGAACTGCTCAATATGCTGTCAGACGATCGGGTATCGCTGGAGGTGGATATCCCATCCGAGGCCGGCGCCTTGACGGTGACAGGAGACGAAACGCTGCTCCGGCGTGCGGTGGATAATTTATTGCGCAACAGCGTCTTTCACAACACTGGAAGCGTTCATATCAAGCTGTCCCTTTCCGTTTCTGCGCAGTCCTGGTCGGTCTCGGTTGCCGATAACGGTGCCGGTCTTCCGCAGGCGGCACTGGCGCAGATGCGGCGCCCCGCTGGGGAGCAGCTGCCGCAGCACGGCCTTGGGATTGTGCTGGTGCGCCAGATCACCCGCGCACACGGAGGCAAGGCGCGGTTTGTCAATACCCAGCCGGGGCTGTTGGCGACGCTCAGCTTTCCGCGGAAAGGGTGACCTGAACCATGACAAAAACCGTCAAATTCAGCCGGCTGTTTTTGTGGAATATTTTTGGCTGTGTACCTCTTTTCCTACTATATATGGTATGCTATAATTATTTTTGCTACTAAATAATATGAGTGAGGAAAAATGATGGTACGCGTTATCAAAAAGGATCACACCAAAGAAGCATTCAATATACAAAAGGTTGTTATTGCCGTTAATAAATCGGCAAACCGTGTGCTGTATACCTTCACGGAGGATGAGCTCAAAGCGATCTGCGGCCATGTGGAAGGATACATCCGAGATCACGGCATGACAGAGGTGCAGATTTGGCAGATGCACAATATTGTGGAGGCTGCGCTGGAGGCCGTGCGGCCGGAAGTCGCCAAAAGCTATCGCGATTACCGCAACTACAAGCAGGACTTTGTCGGCATGCTGGATAGTGTGTATCAGAAGAGCCAGTCCATCATGTATATCGGGGACAAGGAGAACTCCAATACGGATTCCGCGCTGGTCTCCACCAAGCGCAGCCTGATTTTCAACCAGCTCAATAAGGAGCTGTACCAGAAGTTTTTCATGAATACGGAGGAGCTGCAGGCCTGCCGAGACGGTTATATTTATATTCACGATATGTCCGCGCGCCGCGATACGATGAACTGCTGCCTGTTTGACGTAGAACATGTACTCAAAGGCGGCTTTGAAATGGGAAACCTGTGGTATAACGAACCGAAAACGCTCAACGTGGCGTTCGATGTGATCGGGGACATCGTGCTGTCCGCTGCCAGTCAGCAATATGGCGGCTTTACCGTACCCTCGGTCGATCTTTTGCTGGAACCGTACGCGGAACGCAGCTACAACCTGCTGACTGAAAAATACAGCCGCTTGGGGCTGGCTGCGGATGCAGTCGAAAAAGAGGTCATGGCGGATATACTGAATGATTTCGAACAGGGGTTCCAGGGCTGGGAGTACAAATTCAACACGGTGGCCTCCAGTCGCGGCGACTATCCGTTCATCACGATGACCATGGGTACCGGTACGGGCCGGTTTGCTAAGCTCGCTTCGATCACAATGCTGCATGTCCGCCGGAAAGGGCAGGGAAAAAAGGGGCAGAAAAAGCCGGTGCTGTTCCCTAAAATCGTTTTTCTTTACGATGAGGAGCTGCACGGCCCCGACAAACCGCTGGAGGATGTGTTTGAGGCGGGGATATTATGCTCCTCCAAGGCCATGTATCCGGACTGGCTCTCGCTTTCGGGGGAAGGGTATGTTCCCAGCATGTATCAAAAATACGGCGCAATCGTCAGCCCGATGGGGTGCCGCGCTTTCCTTTCCCCGTGGTATGAGCGCGGCGGCATGAAGCCGGCGGATGAAGAGGATAAGCCGGTATTCATCGGCCGTTGGAATATCGGCGCGGTATCACTGCATTTGCCGATGATTTACGCCAGAGCGCAGCAGGAGAATCGCCCATTCCATGAGGTGCTGGACTACTATCTCGAACTGATCCGTAAGCTGCATATCCGCACATATGCGTACCTGGGGGAGATGCGCGCCTCCACCAACCCGCTGGCCTACTGCGAGGGCGGCTTTTATGGCGGCCATCTCAAGCCGTCGGACAAGATCAAGCCCATCATGAAAACCGCGACTGCCTCGTTCGGTATCACCGCGCTCAATGAGCTGCAGGAGCTGTATAACGGAAAATCCCTAGTGGAGGACGGCGCTTTTGCGCTCGAAACCCTGGAATACATCAACCGGAGGGTCAATCAGTTCAAGGAGGAGGACGGAAACCTCTACGCGATTTACGGAACGCCCGCCGAAAGCCTTTGCGGACTTCAGGTAGAGCAATTTCGGAAAAAGTATGGTATAATCGAAGGGGTGTCCGATCGGCCTTATGTGTCCAACAGCTTCCACTGCCATGTGACCGAAGAACTGACCCCGATCGAAAAACAGGACTTGGAGGGACGCTTCTGGAACCTGTGCAACGGCGGCAAGATCCAGTATGTAAAATACCCGATCGATTATAATCTGGAGGCTATCCGCACACTGGTGCGCCGCGCGATGCGTCTGGGATATTATGAAGGCGTCAACCTGTCCCTGTCCTACTGCGACGACTGCGGACACGAGGAGCTGGCGATGGATGTATGCCCCAAGTGCGGCAGCCGCAACCTGACCAAGATCGACCGTATGAACGGATATCTTTCCTATTCACGCGTCAAGGGCGACACCCGCCTGAACGACGCAAAAATGGCGGAGATCGCGGAAAGGAAAAGCATGTAATGCGCTACCACAACATCACAAAGGACGATATGCTCAATGGAGAGGGCCTGCGCGTCGTGCTGTGGGTCGCTGGCTGCGGCCATGCATGCCCCGGCTGCCATAATCCGGTGACGTGGGACGCGCAGGGAGGCATTCCGTTCGATCAGGCGGCAAAAAACGAGCTGTTTGCCGAGTTGGAAAAGGATTATGTTTCGGGCGCCACTTTTTCGGGCGGCGATCCGCTTTTTCCGGTGAACCGTGATACGGTGGGGGCGCTGTGCCGCGAGATCCGGCGGCGTTTTCCGAAAAAAACCATCTGGCTGTATACGGGCTATCAGTGGGAGGAAATCGAGAACCTGCCATTTTTGGACGCGGTAGATGTTGTCGTGGACGGACGCTTTGTGCAGGAGCGGGCGGATCCGCAGCTCCATTGGCGAGGAAGCGCCAATCAGCGGTTGATCGATGTACGGCGGTCGCTGACGCAGCGTGTTCCCGCTTTGCTGAAAGAAAACACATAGAGAGGAAGAACGAGCAGATATGCAGAAAATCGCGAAATTTCACAAGGTATCGGAGAAACAATTTATCGATGACTGGTGCGCAGAAACCGGCTGTTCGGTATCCGAGGCAAGAATGGTCTACCAGAAAATCCGTCTGCCGCGCCGCGCGACCGTAGGCTCTGCGGGGTATGATTTCTTTGCGCCCGAAGCCTTTTCGCTCGTGCCGCATGAAACCATAAAAATCCCCACCGGTATCCGCGCGGAAATCGCGGAAGGATGGGTCCTGCAAATCTATCCCCGTTCGGGCCTGGGGTTCAAATACCGCCTGCAGATGGATAATACGGTGGGAATCATTGACAGCGATTACTTCACGGCAAAAAATGAAGGACATATCTTTATCAAAATGACCAATTCCAACCGACAGGGGAAGACGCTCTCCATCGTGGGGGGAGAAGGGTTCGCACAGGGGATTTTCCTGCCTTTCGGCATAACCGAAGACGATGACGCGGACGGAGAACGCACCGGAGGCTTTGGCAGCACAACAAAATAACAGAGGGACCGCCGGCTGGCGGTCCCTTTTTTGTCACCATCTCCGGATACGCTGCTTATACTGATGACAGGAGCGTGATGTGCAATGTTCTGCCGTGGGCAAGCGATCGGTTTGGCGTTGATCAGTTTGGGACTTGGCCTGTTTGTCGGCAGCATATGTCCGTCCGGCCTGCTGCTGTGGCTGCTGGCGCTCGCATTGATCGCGGCAGGCGTGTTTTTGTTTCAATGCTGATAACTGGGGAGGTGGAGGCATGAAAGTGGTCATTTGGAAAAGCCCGAAATATCTGCGCGGTATTCTTTGCAAGCTGTTCCATATTACATGAGGGAAAAGCAGAGGCAGAAAAGCCTCTGCTTTTTTCATATTCAGCAAAAAGGGAACATATCGTTAAACAGGAGCAGCAGTGAAACAAAGGAGGCAGCATCAATGGAACTGAATCAAACAAGCATCTGCTACTATGACAAAAGGCTTGCAGGGATTTCCTCCTGCACCGAGTCTTCCGACTCGATCGTTCCGGATACCTTTCCGGACATCGGAAGGGTCATTTGCGCGTATGGAACGGCAGCGGTCAAGGACCGCACACCGCAGAACGGACGTCTGCTGATTTCCGGTGCCGTGCAGACGACCATATTGTACCAGCCGGAAAACGCGGAAGGGCTGCGCAGGCTGTCCGTTCCCATCAGCTTTGCCTATATAGAGGAGTGTGACGGGCTGGATGCGGATGCCGTCTGTTATGTATCGTGCCGTGTTGCGGCGGTGGACGCAGTGCCGGTCAACAGCCGGAAACTGAACGTCAGCGCTCAGCTCTGCTTTGAGGTGGAATGCTATTGCAAGGCTGATTGTCAGGTTACAGAGGGCGTTGAGCTGCCGCAGATACAGATGCTGCGCACGCCCCATACAGTTACCGTTGTACAGCAGGCGCATAGCTGCCCGATTACGATTTTGGAAGACGTGACGCTGCAGGATGCGAACGACCTACAGCTCCTGCATACGGCCTGCACGCTGAAAAGCACGGAATGCCGCGCGATGCGTGGGAAAGTTGTGCTGAAAGGCGAGGCAGTCCTGCAATGCCTTGCGCTGCAGGAGGATGATGCGGTTCGCGTGCTTTCAAACAGCACGCCGTTTACGCAGATATTGGAGATCCCAGACCTGGAAGAGAGCGATCCGGTATCGGTCCGTTTGGCGGCGCACGAGGTCGACTGCCGTTTGGAGTCGGATGGGCTGCTTTCGTATACGATATCGGCGGAGGCCGCTTTCACGGTGCGCGGCACCAAAAGCATCCAGCAGATCGACGACATGTATATCCCTGGGAAAACGTTGCAGATCCAAGAGGAAAAGGCGGCGCTCCATTCTATGCCGCCGCTGACGCCGTTTGCCGCGGAGGTGAATGAAACACTGCAGACCGCGCAGCATGTGTCCCATATCATACACGCCGGCGCTGTCTGCTGCGGGGCGAAGAGAAATACCACGACCAATACGCTGCAGCTCACGGTGGCGGTGCAGGTTTTATATCTGAACGATGAACAGCAGCTTTCTGCGTTGCAGCGCACGCTGCCCTTGACCGCCTCCTGTACCGCTATGGGCGAGCTGTCCCAGATCGAACTGAATGCCCGCGCCGCAGCAGCAGGCGAAACCGGACTGCTTCTATCAGTGGCGGTATCCGGTATGGCAGCGCTGGAGGAGCGCTGCGTGTTCCGCAATATCACCGCATTAGAGGAAAGTGAAGCCCCAAAAAACAACGATGGTGTTACATTGGTGCTGCGTTACATCGATCAGGAGCAGGCGCTTTGGGAAGTAGCCAAAAGCTGCGGCACGACCATGGAAGCAATCCGACGGGCAAATGATTTACCGCCGGATGCGGTCAGCGCGTCGAAAACCATGCTCCTGATTCCGATACAGGCTTGAAAGGCAGGGATATTATGGAAAATCAAATTTATAATCAAATCAGCGCCCGCACCGGCGGCGATATTTATATCGGCGTGGTCGGACCGGTACGCACCGGCAAATCGACGCTGATTAAGCGTTTTATGGAGACCATGGTCCTGCCGGGCATGGATAACGTCTATAAACGCGAACGCGCGCGCGATGAACTGCCGCAATCGGGTACCGGACGGACGATCATGACCGCGGAACCGAAATTCGTTCCGGAGGAGGCGGCGGAGATCGCCCTTCCGGACGGAGGCTCCTGTCGGGTCCGCCTGGTAGACTGCGTCGGTTATCTGGTCGATGGCGCGCTGGGCAGCATGGAGGACGACGCGCCGCGCATGGTATCCACACCGTGGCGGGAGGAAGCGATGACGCTGGCTGAGGCGGCCGAGGTCGGCACGCATAAGGTGATCGGAGAGCATTCGACGATCGGCCTTGTCGTTACGACCGACGGAAGCTTTACAGAGATACCGAGGGAAAGCTATGAACCGGCTGAGCGGCGGGTGATCGAGGAGCTGACCCAGATGGGCAAGCCGTTTGTCGTTTTGGTGAATTCCGCTGACCCGCGCGGTGAAACAGCGCAGACAGTCTGCAGTACGCTCAGGGAGCGGTACCAGGTTGAACCGGTCGCAGTCAACTGCATGGAACTGGACGACAAGGGGATCGCGGATATCCTGCAGCAGGTGCTGTATGAATTTCCGGTGAAAGAGATCGGATTTGTTCTGCCGAGATATATCGGCGCCCTGCCTGACGGACACCCCGTACAATCCAGCGTTTACCGCTCCATCCGCTCCTCGGCGCGTGCAGGACAGAGGATGCGCGATGTCCGCGCCATGTGCGGGGCGATTGCGGAAAATGATTATATCGGAAGGGTGGATATCGACCAGCTCGCGTTGGGTACCGGCGCGGCGCGCCTTAAGGTGGATATTCCGGAAAGCGTGTTCTACAGTATCGTTGGGGAACAGACCGGTATCCATATTGGGGATGCGGCCGACCTGATTTCCGTACTCGATGATTTCTCCAAGGTCAAGCAGCAGTATGAGCGTCTGCGAGGTGCGCTGGATCAGGTATATCAGACCGGCTATGGAATTGTCATGCCGTCGGTTGACGAGCTTTCCCTGGAGGCACCGGAGATCGTCCGGCAGGGAGGGCGGTACGGCGTCCGTCTGCGTGCGTCCGCCCCCTCGATCCATCTGATGCGCGCCAATATCAAAGCCGAGGTCAACCCAATCGTAGGAACGGAGAAACAGTCCGAAGAATTGGTGCATTATCTGCTCAGTGAATTTGAAGAGCAGCCGGAAAAAATCTGGGACACCAATATTTTCGGGAAATCCCTCAACGAGCTGGTGCGGGAGGAATTATCGCATAAGCTCAGCCGCATGCCGGATGATGCACGCGGGAAAATACGGGAAACGCTGGAAAAAATCATTAACGAAAGCGCAGGCGGTTTGATCTGCATTATCCTGTAAGTCATGTTGGAAAAAGCGCGCCCTCAGGAGAGGGCGCGCTTTTTCTGTCAAACCCCTTATAAGGCAGGGCAGAAGCCTTGCCAATCGCTATATATTGTGTTATGATAAATCCGTATGAATATCGACACCTTGGAGGGAGTTTGTTGGACAAGCATGTTTTTGTCATCAATGGCAGCGGAGGCGTTGGGAAAGACACTGTCTGCGTGGCGGCGGCCCGATTTTGGAAAGCGGAAAACATCTCGTCAATCACTCCGATCCTGGATGTCGCGTACGCGGCCGGATGGGACGGACGGAAAACGCCGGAAGCGCGCCGCTTCCTGTCCCGCTTAAAAGAGGTATGCACGGAATTCAACGATCTGCCGTTCTCCTATTGTATGGAGCGGTACCACCGCTTTCTGCAGGGAGACGCCCAAATCCTGTTTGTCCATATTCGGGAGCCGGAGGAAATCGACCGATTCCGGTCGGCTGTTGGGGAAAGCTGCTCCACAATTCTGGTGCGGCGCCCTGCCTTGGAGCAGGCGCGCGGCGCTTTGGGAAACCGTTCGGATGACGGCGTACTGGAATATTCCTACGATGGTGTTTTCCAGAATGACGGCGACTTGGACGGCCTGCCTGAAAAGGTGCATGTTTTTTTTCGTGCCTTTTTCGGGAGATAAGCGCGCATTTTTATTACAGTTTGGTTGAATCGGTTGACAATCCCGTGCGGGACACGGTATAGTGAAGCGTACCAATAACCGGCCTGGTACGGTTAATGCCCATCAGGATAGAGAACAGAAAGGAATACGAGTATGAGCGAAGAAAAAAAGCAGCAGAACATGCCGGTCCAGAAAGGCGGCGCACACGTCGCCAAAAGCGGCTCCAACGTATCCACGGTTTCCGCGCAGGGGGGAAGCGCGGGGGCTGACAGCGAGGCGTCGGGCATGCCGAAACGCAACAAATATGCCGATAAAATGAATCAGAAAAAGAGCAGGCTCAACAAAGGCATGCGCATTGGCATCGGCGTTGCGGTGGTGGTGCTTCTGATCGCACTGGGCATCTTCCTTGTTCTGAAGTCCCGCAATGCGGGGACGGAGGAAACGGTTACGCAAACAGCGACCGCCAGCCGGGGCATGCTGGAAACCTACATAGAGGGAAGCGGTAGCACCGCCGCCAAAAAGCGCGAGGAGCTTGGCAGAGATTTGAAGGGAACGGTCAGCGAGGTTCTGGTAGAGGTAGGGGATGAGGTCAAAAAAGGGGACAAGCTTGTTGTCGTCAACCCGACCGAAACCCGCAAGGAGCTGGAAACTGCAGAGGATGAGCTGGCAGACGCACGCCGTGGTGTCACTGATGCGCAGGCCGAGGTGACCAAGGCGCAGAACGCGGTCAGCACGGCCCAGAAGCGGATCGGCAAGCTGGCAATCACCGCGCCGTTTACCGGAAAGATTATTCCGGTCACTGACTCGGAGGGTAAAAGCACGACCTACCATGTCGGGCAGCAGCTCAGCGAAGGGGAGATCGTCGGCTATATGGTCGACGACAGCAAAATGAAGCTTTCGCTGTATTTCAGCGCGGCGTATGCGAACGATATCAAAAGCGGACAGACTGCGACGGTTTCTGTTCCGTCCGCGATGAGTTCGGTCTCGGGTACGGTTTCCGCGGTCGAAAGCGCGCAGAAGGTTTCTGCAGAAGGCGTCAAGCTGTTCCGTGTCGTCATTTCCATGGATAATCCCGGAACGCTCACCAAGGACATGATGGCGACCGCGACGATATCCACCAGCTCCGCGGGAGAGGTTTATCCGGCCGAATCCGGAACGCTGGAATACAGCCGCGAGGAAGCGGTGACCGTGCAGACCGGCGGTGAGATCAAAACGCTCAATGGTCTGGATTACTACAGCTACAGCAGCGGCGCCACGATTATGACCTTGACGAGCGACAGCGCACAGGACGAACTGAAAAATGCGCAGAATACCGTGGTGACCGCACGCAACGGCGTGACAAACGCGCAGAAGCAGGTCCAGGCAAAGCAGGAGCGGATCACGGAGCTGAAAAAGCTGATCGCGGATTCCACCATCAAATCGCCGATCGACGGCGTGGTCGTCAGCCTGAACGCGTATACGGAGCAGGATGTCGGCGGCACCGAGCCGCTCGTCGTGGTCGCGGACCTGAACGATATCATTGTAAACGCGGATATCATGTCCACCGACGTTTCCGCCGTACAGCCCGGCCAGCCCGCGGTGATGACCATGTATACAAACGACGGCACGCTGACGCTGACCGGTACCGTGGAGTCGATCGCGCTGGAACCGACTCAGAACAACAATGGCGGCCAGGGCAGCATGGCGACGTTCCCCGCTGTAATTGCCATTGATCCGATTGAGGGACAGTCCATTTCCATCGGCATGGGCGTGGAATATCAGATCACGACCGCATCCTCCTCAGATTGTCTGATGGTCCCATCCTCCGCGATCGTATACGCCGAAGAAGGCGCAGCGGTTTTTGCCAAGCCGCTGGTTGATGAAAACGGCGAGGAGATTCCGTTCAGCGAAACGCTGCCTATTCCGGAGGGGACGGAGGGCATCCCGCCCGAATTCCAGCTCGTTCCGGTTGAAACGGGTATTTCCGATTCCTCCAATACCGAGATCCTGTGGGGGATCGAGGAAGGGACGACGGTGTATCTGTCCGGCCCGCAGGACCTGTACGCTGAAATGGGTATGGGCGTAGCCGTAGGCTAAAGGAGGGCGCGATGTTTGGAAAGAACAAACCGCCCATTGCCGAGCAGCAGACGGATTATTCTTCCGACCTGCTGATCGATGTGCGGCAGATGAGCAAGATTTATAATGAAGGCAAGGAGAACGAAGTACGTGCGCTTGATAATATATCCCTGACCGTGCCGTGGGGGGAGTTCCTTTGCATCCTTGGGCAGTCCGGCTCGGGAAAATCCACGCTGATGAATATTCTGGGCTGCCTGGATATTCCGACCTATGGGACCTATTACCTGAACGGCCAGGCGGTCAGCGACATGAAGCCCTCTGTACTTTCCGGTATCCGCAACCGTGAGATCGGATTCATTTTCCAGGGCTTCAACCTGATTCCCGCGTTGACAGCGCTGGAAAACGTGGAGCTGCCGCTGATCTACCGCGGCCTTGGACGGGAGGAGCGACACCAGCTCGCGGTGGATGCGCTGACATCGGTAGGGCTGGAAAAACGCATGTCACACCGTCCGGGGGAAATGTCCGGCGGCCAGCAGCAGCGTGTTGCGATTGCGCGGGCTGTTGCGGCAAAGCCGCCGATCATCATGGCGGACGAGCCAACCGGCAATCTGGATTCCGCCTCCGGTCTGGATATCATGCAGAAGCTTACCGCGCTCAACGAGCAGGGTACGTCCATTATCCTTATCACGCACGATAACCATTTGGCGCAGATGGCGCGGCGGATCGTAACGATTCAGGACGGCCGCATCATTTCCGACGAAGCGGGAAGGGGAGGGCTTGACGAATGAACTGGCTCCAAACCGTACGCATGGCGTTCAAGTCCATCCTGAACAATAAGGTCCGCTCTATCCTGACCATGCTGGGCATCATTATCGGCGTGGCCTCGGTCATCGCAATCGTGTCCTCCATTCAGGGTACGAGTAAGTTGCAGCGCCTGCAATACGAAGCAATGGGTGTCAACCGTATCGATGTATTCGGTTACGGCGGACGCAGCAAGGACTGGAAGGATTTCGAGGAATATCTGGATACCGAGCTGGCGGACAAGGTTTCCGCCTGGTCGCCGCAGATCCAATACTATGACTGGCAGAGCGACGGCGTCCAATACCGGACGAAAAAGCTTTCCAACGATTCCGATAACAACGGCTGGACTAATATGTATTTCGGCAACGAGCATTACGGAGAGGTGAGTAACCTCACAATTTCAGCCGGACGCGACCTGTCCAAAGCGGATTGCGATAACCGCGCAAAGGTCTGCGTTATTGGCGAAACGCTACGCAAATACTTTTTCGGTGCTATGAGTCCGATTGGTCAGGAACTGCGTATCGGTGGCAAAAGCTTTGAAATCGTCGGTGTGTACAAGGGGAAATTCAGCGGCAAGCTCAATACGCAGGATCAGATGCTGGTTATGCCATATACCCTGCAAAGCTCCATGATGAGTACAAGCTATTTCGACAGCAAAAATTATATTATCAAAGCAGCCGCCACCGAGGATATCGCAGAGCTTACCGAAACGCTGCTTCCGGAGTATATGCAGAGCCGGTGCGAATCCTTTTCCGCCTACTCAGACAGCCAGTATCAGGAGCAGCAGGAGGCGTCTTCCAACCTGCTCGCGCTGCTTGGCGGCGGTGTGGCGGGCATTTCGCTTCTGGTCGGCGGCATCGGCATTATGAATATCATGCTGGTTTCTGTTACGGAGCGCACGCGCGAAATCGGTATTCGTATGGCGATCGGTGCGCGGAAACGCGATATTATCGGTCAGTTTCTGGTGGAGGCGGCTGTCGTATCCTGTTGCGGCGGCGTGATCGGTATTATCGTCGGCTGTTTCCTGTCGGCCATATTGGGCAATTTCATGGTCGCGCGGCAGATGGCGCAGAACACCTATCTACCATCGATCGAGCACTTTACGGTACTGCCGTCGATTGGTCTGATTCTGGGGGCGTTCCTGTTCTCTGCATTGCTCGGCATTATATTCGGCCTGTATCCGGCCAACAAGGCATCCAACCTGCAGCCGGTTGACGCGCTGCGCACCCAGTAAAGAAAGGAAAAGGTAGGAATGAAAAAAAGATTACTCAGCCTGTGTCTGGCATTTCTTTTTGCGATCACCCCTGCTTCGGCATCGTTTACCGACATCACGGACAGCAAGCTTTCGCAGACCGTCTCCGTCTTGGACGCGTTAGGGATCATGCAGGGGGTGGGGGGAAACCGGTTTGATCCAAATAGCGCGCTGACAAGAGCGCAGTTCTGTAAGCTGGCGGTGACCGCGCTGGGCGTTTCCGATGTAAGCGCCTATGGCAGCTATACGATCTTTCCGGACGTTAAAAGCTCACATTGGGCCGCGCAATATATCAATGCCGCAGTGCGCCATCCTGATCTGAAAGAATACTCCATTATCCGCGGCTATGCGGACGGCACCTTTGGTCCGGACAAGACTGTTAACTTCGGAGAAGTCTGCACCATGCTGCTGCGTATGCTGGGCTATACGGAGGCCGACATCGGCCCGTTTTGGCCGGCGGACTATATCGCCCGCGCGCAGTCCCTCGGCCTGACGGAAAACGTATCGCTTACCAACGCCACAGCGGCCGTGAAGCGCGGCGATGCGGCGACCCTGCTACTCAATACGCTGGGGACAGAACTGAAAGGCGATAACTCCGGCATGCTGCTGAATAAGATATCCTCTTCTACCATTGAAAACTGTATTTTGCTGGCGACCAGCGAAACGGATTCCTCGCTGGCACCCAATGAAGCGATTTTCTATGAAAACGGCTCTCTGAATGAGTCCCCGCGCAAGACCGCGGGTACGCTGGACAAAAGCCTGATCGGCGTTTACGGAACGATCGTGATCGGCAAGGAAGGGGATAAGGTCGCGGTAGGCGTCGTTCCCAACAATAATAAGATCGAGAGCTACACTGTAACGAGCGCGGCGGCCGACAGTATCTCGACCAGCACGCAGACCCTCCGCCCCAACCGAGACACAGATCTCTATGTTGCACGGGAGAAAAAGCTGGATAAGTTTTCAAATATGTGGGCGGGGATTCAACATGGCGACACCCTGACGCTCTACTACGACGAGTATGGCGCGCTGCAGCTGATGGCGGTCCTGCCGTCCGCGACCTCGTCCAGCGACACCTCTTTCGTTTACGGCCTTGCGACCTCCGTCAATATTCCGGAGGGATATCAGATCATCAAGAACGGCGCGGTGATCGACCGCTCCAGGATTAAAAAATACGATGTGGTTACGCTCGATCCCGCAAATCGCCAGGCGGTCGTTTCGGATGCCAAGATCAGCGGATGCTACACTAAGGGCGAGCCGTCTTTCGCCTATCCACAGACGGTAGAGCTGTTCGGCGGGCAGTCCTATTCGATCTCCGACCGCGCGGCTGCCTCGTTCGAGGATATCAAGCTCAAGGATTATATCACGCTGCTGTTCAGCGAAGCGGGCGATGTCATCGCCGCCTATCCGAAAAACATGGTCAGCGCGGACATGCAGGGGATCGTTACCGCAGTAGATGGGAAAAAGGTGACGGTCGTACTGACCAATGGGTTGACCCTGCATATCCAGGCCGAAGCGGAGAGCCTGGACGAACTGATGGGCCGCTTGGTTTCGGTCGGACAGTCCTCTAACGGTTCGGCGTATCTGACAAAAAGAGCGCTTACCGGCAGGGTATCCGGAAACTGGTCGATTGCAGATGGCAAGATCGGAAATTCCGTGGTATCGCCCAAGGTTCGGATTTATGAAGAGGTTGCGCCGGGCGCGCCCTTGTCAGCAATCGCCCAGTCGGATATCGATCTGGCTTCGGTGTCGTCCAGTCAGATCCGTTATACGGTGATCGACAACGCGGGTACTGTAACCAACATTATTTTAGGCGACGTAACCGGCGATAGCTGGATTTATGGTATCGGCTCCGGCTCCAGCCGCGGCGAGGATGACAACAAGGAATACTATGCCGGTATCAAGTATTGGGACGGCTCAAAAACCGTATCCGAGGAATATCGGGTAGACGCTCTGCCGGGCGGCTTGAACGGGAGTGCGATCGGCATACCAAAGGGGTATAAAAACGGGAGCAGCGCTGTGAACCGCTCGTTCTCAACGCTTCCGCTCAAACTGGTCGATACGGTATCGGTTTCCGCGTTTGACGGGGCTACCGGCGTTCGGACCAGGGACGGGTATTACAATCTGACGGATGATATCGGTGTTTATGTATCCGACCGCAGGGAATTTATTTCCCTGCAAAATGCAAAAGCCAATTATACGAATTTCCGCCTGTACGCAAATAAAAATGCGGAGGATGGCGGGAAAATCCGCATGATTATCGCATCTTAGGAGGCTAAAGGTCATCACTTTATAGCCGGTTAGCATCCCGTTTCAAAGCTGGATAAAAAGGCTCCGCCACATTGGCGGAGCCTTTTCCGATAGACGGTTATTTTTTACGATTGTACAGTTCTGCCACAATTCCAATAATAATGGATAGCAGATAGATACCGCCCCAAATCGCCCAGCCGTAATGGCCGTGTCCATACGGCGCTCCCGCAGGATTAGGGCCAAACACAATGCCGGCGAGCAAACCGAGTGCAAAGGCAATCAGCGTGACAAATGAAAACCGATGCTTGCCGAAAAGAGAAGGGACAGCAGAAATTGCCATTGCAATCCAGAACAGATTGCTGCTGAGCAGCCAGCCATAAAGGTAACTATTGCTTCCGGATAGTTTTGCAGATACCAGCCAACCAAGCAGGCTGACATTGGACCGGTCGCACCAGATTAAACGGCCAATCAGATAGACCGTGAGATACGCGCAGACAACGATCAAGGCCGAAACCAGGTTCTCTTTCCGTCTCTTCCTTTTGTCTGCTCGTTTCCTCTCGTCTTCCATCCTGAAAAGAGTATAAAACTGTTCAACAGCAGATGAATTGGCAGCATTTCCTGTATCGAGCAGCATATCGACTGTTGTGCCGAATAGCTCTGCTAATTTGAACAGGTTCTCTGTGTTAGGGGCTGACTGGTCTGCTTCCCATTTGGTGACGGCCTGACGGCTTACGCCGATCAGATCAGCGACCTTCTCCTGTGACATTCCCGTATTTTGCCTGCAGGCTTTGATCCTTTCTCCCACTGTCATAGAAAACACCTCTTTTCAATCAAGAGTATACCGGAAATTATTGTTTTTGGCTACAACTATATGGCAACTGGCGGTTGCATCGCAAATTTTTTGGGGGAGTGTTGTTGCTTTAATAAATGCCCCTATAGGTCGTCAGCTTTGGCGGTTTTTGTTGACATTAGGCTGGGAAAGCGGTATAATATACGCGATAGAAAATGCGATGACGAAACGAGTTTTCCAACGGAGTGATCCAAAGAGAGAGGGATCTGGTGCAACCCCTTGTTCAGTCCGGAAAACGGCCACTTCCGAGCAGCCTGTAAAAAACAGGCCGGTCAGGTTCCCGATATCGAACCGCTGAGATGCGTTTTACAGCGCAGATCAGGGTGGTACCGTGGAAGCATGCTTTCGCCCCTGACAGGATTGGGCGGAGGCTTTTTTTATTTGTCATATTAAATTTTGGAGGATAAATGTTATGCAGTACAGAGGCTTGAACGAGCTGCGCGAAATGTATCTGAAGTTTTTTGAAACCAAGGGACATCTGCGCTTGCCGAGCTTTTCGCTCATTCCGCAGAACGACCCGTCGCTTCTGCTGATCAATTCCGGTATGGCGCCGATGAAGCCCTTTTTCACCGGCGAGCAGGAGCCGCCGCGCCATCGTGTGACGACCTGCCAGAAGTGCATTCGAACAGGCGATATTGAGAACGTCGGCAAGACTGCGCGGCACGGCACGTTTTTTGAAATGTTAGGCAATTTCTCTTTTGGCGATTATTTCAAAAAAGAAGCGATTGCCTGGAGCTGGGAATTCCTGACCAGTCCGGAGTGGGTCGGCATTGATCCGGAGCTTTTGTATCCGTCCATCTATGTGGATGATGACGAGGCGTTTGAAATCTGGAACAAGGATATCGGCATTCCGGCGGAGCGGATTTTCCGCTTCGGCAAGGAAGACAATTTCTGGGAGCATGGCTCCGGCCCGTGCGGTCCCTGCTCGGAAATCTACTACGACCGCGGACCAGAGTTCGGCTGCGGCAAGCCCGGCTGCACGGTCGGCTGTGACTGCGACCGGTATATGGAGGTTTGGAACAATGTATTTTCCCAGTTCGATAATGACGGACAGGGGAATTACACCGAATTAAAGCAGAAGAATATCGATACCGGCATGGGGCTGGAACGCTTGGCTTGCGTGGTGCAGGGGGTAGGTTCCCTGTTTGACGTGGATACCGTGCGGAATATCACCAATAAGGTATCCGAGATCGCTGGGAAGCATTATGGGGAAAGCGAGAAAACTGATATTTCCCTCCGTGTGGTCACCGACCATATTCGCTCGACCGTTATGATGATCTGCGACGGTGTTATCCCCTCCAACGAGGGGCGCGGCTATGTGCTGCGGCGCCTGCTGCGGCGGGCAGCGCGCCATGGCAAGCTGCTCGGTATCGACCGGCCGTTCCTGTCCGAGGTGGCGACCACTGTTATTGAGGAATCCGGCGGCGCTTATTCGGAGTTGGTCGAAAAGCAGAAATATATCCACAAGGTAATTGAAAACGAGGAGGCAAGCTTCAACAAAACCATTGACAGCGGCCTGTCTATTCTGAACGAACGCATTGCGGCGGCAAACAGCAAGGAATTGCCCGCAGCGGACGCATTCCAGCTTTATGACACCTATGGCTTCCCGATCGATCTGACGCTTGAGATTCTGGAAGAACAGGGGATGACCACCGACCGCGCGGAATTTGACCGCCTGATGAACGAGCAGCGCGAGCGCGCCCGCGAGGACCGAAAAAAAATGGGCGACCTTGGCTGGCAGAGCGAGGATCTTGGCTTGGACAAGGCGATCAAAACCCGTTTTGACGGTTATGAAACACTGGGAGAAAGCGCCAAGGTGCTGGCGATCGTCAATGAGGGCGAACCGTCCGGAGCGGCGGCAAAGGGCGAAAAGATTACGGCCGTGCTCGATCATACGCCGTTTTATGCGGAAATGGGCGGTCAGATCGGCGACCACGGCGTACTAATCGGCAAAAACGGCGTGATGACCGTGTCTGACGTGCAGAAGACCAAGGACGGCAAGTATATGCACATCGGTACAGTTACCGAGGGCGCGCTCTCCGTGGACGACGAGGTGGAGGCCAAGGTGGACGCGGAATACCGTCAGGCGATCTGCCGTGCGCATACCTCGACTCATCTGCTCCAAAAAGCGCTTCGCAAGGTGCTGGGCGATCATGTGGAGCAGGCAGGCTCCTACACTGCAAACGATCACCTGCGTTTTGATTTTACGCATTTCGCGGCATTGACAGCGGACGAACTGCAGCAGGTGGAGACGCTGGTCAATGACGCGATCCTTGCCGGCTATCCGGTGGTCACGGAAGAAATGTCCATTGACGAGGCGAAGAAAAAGGGCGCGATGGCGCTGTTCGGTGAAAAGTATGGCGCGGTTGTGCGTGTTGTTCAGGCCGGCGATTCGATTGAGCTTTGCGGCGGTACGCATTTGGATAACACAGCTAAGGCGGGTATGCTCAAAATTATTGGAGAAGCTTCCGTTGCGGCCGGTGTACGCCGCATCGAAGCCGTGACCGGCAGAGCGGTGCTGGATTTCCTCAATGAGCGCCAGCATATATTGAACGAAACCGCAGCCGCGCTCAAAACCTCCCCGAACGAGTTGGCGGCCAAGGTAGAACAGACCATGGCTGACCTGCGCACGATGGCCAAAAAGCTGGAAAAGCTCAACGGAAAGCTTGCCTCGATGCAGATGGTCGACCTGTTCAACGTATCGCGTGATGTCAAGGGCGTCAACGTGGTCGCAACCAAGCTGGAAGACGCTTCAGCGGATGTGCTGCGTACGATGGGCGACGGTATTAAGGAAAAAGCGCCGAACATGGTCGCTGTACTGTCCTCGGTCAACGACGGCAAGGTAAGCTTGCTGTGCGTCTGCGGCGCGGAAGCGGTCAAAAAGGGAGCGCATGCGGGTAAGATTGTCAAGGAAGTCGCCAAGATCGTTGGCGGCGGCGGCGGCGGGCGTCCGGACAGTGCAACTGCGGGCGGAAAGCAGCCAGAAAAACTGGAGGAAGCGCTCGAAGCGGTCAATAACATTGTTGACGCGCTGTTGTAAAGTCGGTATACTGGTATCAGAAAGGAGAGGTCGTCATGAGCGATTGTCTGTTCTGTAAAATTATTTCCGGGGATATCCCTTCCAAAAAGGTCTATGAGGACGAGCTGTGCTATGCCTTTTATGATATCGATCCCCAGGCGCCGACGCATTTCCTCGTGATTCCCAAGCAGCACATCCGCTCCGCTGCGGAGGTGGATGATTCCAACAGCGCGGTAGTTGCCCACTGTTTTGAGGTGATCGCAAAAGTCGCGAAGGAACAGGGCATGGAAAGCTTCCGCATCGTATCCAATATCGGAGAACAGGCAGGGCAAAGCGTGTTCCACCTGCACTTCCATGTGCTTTCCGGCCGCGATATGACTTGGCCGCCGGGCTGATACAGCAGTTGCAAAGAAGTGGCACGACCGTGCCACTTCTTTTTTGAAACAGAAAAGCCGGAAGGGGATTTTTATGCTGGAGCGTCCGCTGATTTATTTGGTGCCGGCAATTGCGGCGGCTCTTTTCTGCGCGGTTTGCCTTGACTGGGCTCCCAGTCCGATGGTTTCGCTGCTTTTGCTAGCCGTGTTTTTGCTGCTCGCCGGTATATTCATCTACCGGAACAAGGCGTTTGCGCTGTTTGGCATGCTGGCCGCAGCGCATCTGGCTTTCTGCGGCTTCTCGATTTATAACCTGTATATTGTCGAGCCAATCCGGCATCTGAATGGACAAAGCCTGGATATCCAGGCTGTTTTGTTGGAAGATCCAGACGTTTATGAGGACAGCCAGCGTGCTCTGCTTTCCGTCACCCATAACGGAGAGGTGGAGCAGACGTTCCGTACCTTTTGCTACCTTCCGCTGACCGATACCCCGCTCTATGCAGGGGATCATATTGTGGTCAACGTTGGATTTTATTTGCCGGGCACTGCCGAGGGATTTGACCGTGCGGTATATCAGGCATCTAACCGCTGTTTTATTGCGTCCTCTTATAACCAAACGGAGGAAGACACGCCCGTCCGGTTTGAGATGACCGGTACCGAACGGGACACGCCGCGCTTTCTGCCGCAGCGGATTGCCCGCTACTGCAAGCAGGCGATTGCGGGCGCACTTCCGGAGCGGCCGGCGGGCCTGCTCACAGCACTTTTATTGGGCGACAAATCTGGGATCAGCGATGCGGATGCTCTGGCACTCCGCATCGCTGGACTGAGCCATCTTGTCGCGGTTTCCGGTCTGCATATCGGTTTTTTGGTGGCGTTTTGCTCGTTGTTAGGCCGCAGGATCGGTACGCTGGTTTCGATTCCGTTCATCCTTTTATTTGTGCCGATCGCCGGAGCGAGCCCGTCCGTAATCCGTGCAGCGGTCATGTATTTGGTCACGGCCGGCGCTTTTCTGCTGCGCAAAGAAGCAAGCAGTCTGAATTCCCTGTTTTTAGCACTCGCGCTTTTGCTCATCCTCAATCCTTACGCAATCGCAAGTCTCAGTTTGCAGCTTTCATTTAGCGCCACACTGGGGCTGATCCTGTTGGCCGGCAAAATGCAGCGGCGGATGATGAAGCCGTTCCGGCCTTTTCCGAAAATGGTGTACCGCATCCTGTCCGTAGTTGTCGGATCGGTCTCTTGCACGGTATGTGCGACGATTTTTACCACACCGATTATCCTCAGCGCTTTCGGTTATGTCTCCGTTCTGTCGCTACTCAGCAATCTTTTGGTCGTCGGCGTGACTGCCGTATGTTTTATCGGCGGTTTTCTGGTTTGCCTGACATCGGTGTTCTTCCCATTTTTAGCAACGCTGTTCGCAAAAGCGATCACTCCATTGCTGACCTATATCCTCGATATCTGCAACTGGATTGCAGGCCTGCCGTTCGGCCTGATTAACTGGGCGGACAGCTTTGGTATTGCCGCGCTTGTTTTGTCCTTAGCTGGAATTTTAGCCTGGCTGCTTGCAGGCGCTCATATCAAATGGCGCTATGTTTTGCCTGTTTTCTGCCTTGTGCTGTTTGGCATCACGGCTTCGGGCGCATATTATAACCGGCAGCACTACTCCGTGACTTATCTTCCGTGTGGTAGCGGGCAGGCAATCATTGTATCCGACGCTGTTGGCAACATGACGCTTATCGATTGCGCGGGGGACGGAGGATATCGTAATGCTGCGGCATCCGTGCGGGAATGGATGCAGTGGAACGGCTTCCGGCAGGTTGACACACTGGTTTTGACTGCGGTGGATAAGGGGCATGCCCGCGATCTACCTGAACTGCTGCAGCATACGTCGGTCGAACAAATCTTGATTCCGAACGGCTGCAAAGAGACGCAGCACAACAAAGAGTTATTGCAATTGGTTGCGGAGGCGGATGCGGAGATCGTAGAGGATACGGTGCAGTTGGACGCCGCCGCGCCGGTCACGGTTTTTCCTGTCTGTGACGGTAAGCTTGGCGTGCAGATTGGCGGTTATGTTTTAGTGCTGCACAGTCCTACGCAAAAACAGCTTGCGGCATTCTTTGAAACCGAGTCGTATTCCGCACCGGATATTGTACTCTCACAACGGAATATGGAGGATACCGTGCTGCTGCGTCAGCTTATATCAGATACAAACGCGCAGCGGATCATTTTGCAGTCCAGCACAGGGGACGTGCTGCATAAATTTGAGGGAACGCCGATTGAAAGCCCATATTTCACCGGCGAACTGCAGGAACGCTACAAAAAGGAGGGATAGCGCATGGCTGCACCCAGAAAGAACGCGAATAACGGCAAGGCAAAGCTGATCCACGATCTGAAAGAGTGTTCCTTTGCGCCTTTATACATCATAACGGGTGACGAGGACTATATGAAAGCGCATTACCTGCGCCAACTCAAGGAAAAGGTAGTGGATGCTGCCTTTGCAGATTTTAATCTGCTGGAATATGAGGGGAAAGGCCTGACTCCGGAGCAGCTTACCGAGGCGATCGACAGTTATCCGGCCATGTCGGAGAAAAAGTTGATTATTATTACCGACTTTGACCTTTCCAAGCCGCCGGCCGGATTTGGTGATTTACTGCCCGAGATGCTCAGCGATCTGCCGGACTATGTATGCTTGGTGTTTTATTATGACATTTTGGAGGGCAAGCTCGATAAACGGACAAAGCTCTATAAAACGCTTGAGAAAACCGCCTGCATCGCGGAATGCAGCCGTTTGGAGGAGAATGAGCTGGTTGCATGGATTGAGCGGCGGGTCCGGTCGCTTGGCTGCACGATTACCTCGGATAACGCTTCATACCTGATATTCCTGTGCGGAAATTCGATGACCAATCTGGCCGGCGAAATCGATAAGGCGGCCGCGCATACGACAACAGGGGAGATCCGCAAATATAATATCGACGCGGTATGCTCGCCGGTTCTGGACGCGGTTATTTTCGATCTGACGGATGCGATCACGGCGGGTAAATTCGACAGGGCGGTTTCTCTGGTAGGCGAGCTGATTGCGCAAAAAAACAATGAGGTTATGATTTTCACGACCATTACGCGCCACATTCAGCGTCTATACGGCGCTAAGCTGTGTGAGAGCGCAAGGGGAGGGGAGCGGCTGCTGATGGAGCTGATCGGCTCCAAATCGCCGTACTATGCCCGACAGATACAGAATGCCGCGCGCCGCGTTTCACTCGACTGGCTGCGACAGGCGGCGTCTCTTTGCGCGCAGACGGATACCGCGCTGAAAGGGAGCGCTGTCGACCGGCAGAAGCAGATCGAGCTGACCCTGCTTGCGCTTGCATCCGCGCAGAAGGGGGAGCGTGCATGATCCGTATTCGGGAAGCGATCCTTGTAGAGGGACGATATGATATCAATACGCTCAAACAGGTGGTGGATACCGTTGTATTAGAGACCGGCGGCTTCCGTATCTTCCATGACAAGGACCGGCTGAAGCTGCTGCGGCGTATCGCGCAGGCACGCGGGTTGATTGTCCTGACGGATAGCGATGGAGCGGGCTTTGTGATCCGGAATTATCTGAAAGGCGTACTGCCTCGGGATCGCATCAAGCAGGCGTATGTACCGGATGTTTGGGGAAAGGAAAAACGCAAGCGGCACGCTTCCAAAGAGGGCAAACTCGGCGTCGAAGGAATGCGGCCGGATATTCTGTGCGACGCGCTGCGCAGGGCTGGTGCGACCTTTCTGGATGGGGAGGCGCAAAAAGGGAGGGATACCTCCGATAGCCCGATCACGAAAGCGGATTTCTATACATGGGGACTGACCGGTCGGACTGACAGTGCAGCGCGGCGGCAGCGGCTCCTGCAGGAGCTGGCGCTGCCCGCGCATATGACGGCCAACGCACTGCTGGAATTTATCAATGCAGTCGGAACACGGCAGGAAATTGAGGCTATCCTGCAGCATTTTTCTGAAAACCATTGACAAAACCATCCTAATTGACCTATAATAAAAGCGTAAATTAAATCAGTTCTGTTTCAGGGCGGAGTGAAAGTCTCCACCGGCAGTATACAGGGCGTTGTTCCTGATAGTCTGCGAGCCGCAAGGCATGATGGGTGTGAATCCCAACCGACGGTTATAGTCCGGATGAAAGAAACAGGTGTATCTCGGTACGTCTGCAAGCCCTTGGAGATTTCCAAGGGCTTTTTATTTACCCAACCAAACAGAACTCCTTACAAAGGAGACAGAACCATGACAAAAGCAAGCAAGATCACCTATACCGCCGTATTTGCGGCAATCGCTACCGTTCTTATGTATTTTGAATTCCCGATCCCGTTTATGCCGCCGTTTCTCAAAGTGGACCTTTCCGGAGCGGTGGTCCTGATCGGCGCGTTTATTTTTGGAATTGGCCCGGCGATTACCATGATCGGTATCAAGGATCTGATTCATTTAACACAGAGCCAAACGGCCGGTTCGGGAGAATTGGCGGATTTCCTGATGCTTTCCACCCTGGTGATTGTTGCTGTGTTGCTTTATCGCATGCACAAAAGCCGTAAATTTGCGGTTATCGGCTGCGCCGTCGGCGCGGTGGCCATGGCCTGCATGGGGATGCTGACCAACTATTTTCTCATTATTCCGTTTTATGTGAACGGAATGGGGTGGAATCTGGATGCGATATTCCAGATGTGCGCTGCGGTCAATCCTGCGATTGATGGGATGAGTGCATACTTGTTGTTTGGCATATTGCCGTTCAATCTGATTAAGGGGGTAATTTTGACGGTGATTACGATGCTGGCTTACAAAAAGCTTAGCGTATTTATTAAATCCAAACAGATTGACCTGCATCATAAAAGCCAGCAGGTGGGCTGAACCAAAAAGCGCGGAGGGGAGAGGACCTGCCGCGCTTTTTTAATAAATAAAGAAAAAAGGAGTCCCAGTAATGAAAAGAAAACGGATATTGTCCGCTGTCCTGATGTGCGCGGTCGGCGTGGGGATATGCGGCCTATATTGCGGATTGATGCCACGTCGCTATACGGTGTCAACGCCCAAACTCAACGCAGAGGAAAGGCTGCGAATCGTCATGCTTTCCGACCTGCACAGCTATGTTTACGGAAATGACCAGACACCGCTTCTTCGCAGGGTGAAGGAGCTGCAGCCGGATATTATCGCACTATGCGGCGATATTGTTGACGATAAACAACCGCAGGACGGCGCAAAGCTGCTGCTAAAACAGATTACAGAAATCGCGCCATGCTATTATGTATCCGGCAATCATGAATATTGGAGCAGTGAGCCGGAGCAGATATTCCGGATGATAGAGTCCTATGGAATACACGTCTTACATAATGAACGGGAGCGTATAACAGTGGACGGCCGAGAATATGTGATCTGCGGTGTGGATGATCCGGCAGCCTATGGCGACCGCGTGCCAAGCTCATATGGGAATGCAGCGTCCTACCGGAAAGCGCTGCAAAGTTTTGACGACCTGTTCAAGGATGATGCGTTTCATATCCTGCTGGCGCACCGTCCGGAATATATAGAGGAATACGCTGCGCATCCGTTTGATTTAACGCTTTGCGGTCATGCACACGGCGGCCAATGGAGAATCCCGTATATCATGAATGGTCTGATTGCGCCCAATCAAGGCTTTTTTCCGGAATACGCCGGTGGCCAGTATCAAATTGGTGCTATGACGGAAATTGTGGGACGCGGCCTGGTATTGGATTGGAAGCCCCGTGTTTTTAATCCGCCGGAGATTGTCGTCGTTGATATCGCTCCCCAATAGAGAGGGTGCTTTCTAAAAAGAAGATACATACAATTATACAAAAGAAAAGTTTTGTATAATTGAGGGAGGGTGAAAAGAAGCGCATCATGAATAATGCGCTTCCAAATATTCGACTACTGCGGCGACCGCATCCAGGTCATTCTCTCGGACATGGACGTCTGCCGCCTGTAATATCCCATCGTCCGCATTTGCTGGTGCAAAACCCAGATATGCTGCGTGGATCATATCCTCATCATTATAGCTGTCTCCAACGGCGAATATCCGGTCGTGCGGTATTCCGCAGTTTTGTGCGATCGTTTCCAGGGCGGTTCCTTTGTTGACGCCCTGCGCCGTAACCTCCCAAAATGAAGGCATACTTGATGCCATGCAAAACCGATCCTGATATGGCTTCAAAAACGCCTTTACCTGATTCATAAGCGCGGGATCGCCTGTAAAATTGATTTTGCACCAATTTGTAGTATCCGGAAGACGGTTCGAAGAAACCGTCTCGAAATCCAAATGCAGGGTGCGCATATGCTGTTCGGTTACTTCACTTGACTGGCATACCAGGATACGGTCGCCAATAAAAATTTCGCAACCTATTTGTGAAAATTCTAACAAAGTTGTCTGAATCAATTCCTTTGTTTCCACCGGCATGCCGGCGCAGCGCATTACCTGATGCTGTTCGTTTAAAATCAACGACCCGTTGAGAAGGCTGTACGGTGCATTAAACGGAAGCTGCGGCAGGTAGCTGCGGATTGCCCCGGGCGCGCGCCCAGTGGCTAAGGAAAAGCGTCCTCCCTCCTCCGTAAAATACCGCAGTGCGCGTTCATTCCGTTCTGATATCCGTCGGCTGCTGTCAAGTAAGGTGCCATCCATATCACAGGCCAGCAGCATTCCCTCAAATTTATTCATTCCATCTTCTCCAGTTTTGCAATAATATCCGTAAAATAGTCAGGGAGCGGTGCGGAAAAGCACATGACTTCCTCTGTTCGCGGATGCTGTAAGGTAAGGCGCGCGGCATGCAGGCATTGTCCGCCGATATGAGCGAAACGGTCTTTGGCAAGGCCGTACAGCGGATCGCCGATAATCGGATGCCCGACCGATGCCATATGCACGCGGATCTGATGCGTCCGTCCGGTTTCGAGCTGAAAGGCCATATGGGCATAACTGCGGAAACGATGCAACACCTTATAATGGGTCACGGCGTTCCGTCCGCCTTCCATCACAGCCATTTTTTTGCGATCGGTTTTATGGCGTGCAATCGGCTTATCGATGGTCCCGCTGTCCAGTTTAGGGGATCCGATGACGATTGCTTCGTACCCACGAAACGCGGTATGCGCCGCAATCTGTGCCGCGAGGCTTTGATGTGCGGTGTCGTTTTTGGCCACAACCAGCAACCCGCTGGTATCCTTATCGATCCGGTGTACAATGCCGGGACGCAGTTCGCCATTGATACCCGACAGGCTGGTCCCGCAATGGAACATCAGTGCGTTTACCAGAGTGCCGGACCAGTTTCCGGCAGCGGGATGAACGACCATCCCGCGCGGTTTGTTGACGACAATGATGTCTGAATCCTCATATATAATATCCAGCGGGATATCCTCGGGACTCAGGTCTACCTCCCGCACTTCCGGAAGCTGGACCAGGATATCCTCTCCACCCGACAGCTTATAATTCTTTTTTACAGCCTTGCCCGCAATGGTGACAGCCTGTTCCGCAAGCAGGTTCTGCACTGTAGAGCGGGTCAAGCCTGGAATCTGTTCCGCCAAATAGCTGTCGATCCGCTGACCGGATTCCGTATCCGGTACGGATAACCGAAAGTTATTCTTCATGCGCCTGCTCCGAAATTGTCTGTTCGTCCTCTTCTGTGAGCTTTGCAGCTTCTTTCGGCGGCTGTTCTTCTTTCTCTTTGTGCTGGAACATGACATACAGGACGAAAAGCACGCCGCCCGTGCAAATAAAGATGTCCGCGACATTGAATACTGGAAAATGGATCAGACGAAAATCGAATAAATCCACGACAAAACCGTGTATCACACGGTCGATCGCATTACCCACCGCACCTGCGGCAATCAGGACCAGGGACCATTGTCCAAGCTGCGTCTGCATTACTTTTTTTTGCAGCAGAACCAGAATGACCACGGTGATAACGCAAGCCAGCGCAACAAAGATCCATCGGGAATCAAACTGGGAGAACAGGCTGAATGCGGCGCCTCGATTCTCTACATAGGTCAGATGGAATACGTCGCCAATAATCGGTAGGGTGCGCAGATCTTTCAGTTCATTCAGCGCCCAAGATTTAACAAGCTGGTCAATTTCGACCATAATCAGTGCCGCGAAGACAAATAATGGCATACATATTGACTCCTATCATAAAAAGGGAACAGAAAATTCTGTTCCCCTTTCGCTTTCATTTAGCCGACAACCTCGGCGCAGCGCGCGCACAAGGCGGGATGCTTCGCGTTGGCCCCGACTGACTGGGACTGCTTCCAGCAACGCAGGCACTTCTCACCCGCAGCGCGGCCGACTGCAATCTTCAGTCCAGGGAGGTATTCGCTCACCATGCCGCTTCCCTCACCCGCGACAACAGCAAGCTCGGAAACAATGCACAGATCAGCCAAATCCTGGCCGCAGCCAATGAGGAAGGCCGCCGTATCCTGGTTTGCATACACAGTGACATTGGCCTCCAGCGGCTTGCCAATGACTTTTTCATTCCGAGCGCCTTCGAGCGCCTTGTTGACATCATCGCGGAATGCGGTTAGCTTGTTCCACTTTTCACAATCCTCCTCGCTGAACGCCAAGGAATCGTCTACAGCAGGCATTTCATTGTACGCTACGTTGCGGATGTCGTCCTCCTCTGTGTGCGGCATAGCCTGCCAGATTTCGTCCGCAGTGAAGCACAGGATCGGGGAAAGCATGCGCACCAGCGCGCTGAGGATATTATACATTGCGGTCTGGGCCGAACGGCGGCTCAGGCCCGTCGTATCATCACAATACAGGCGGTCCTTGATCACGTCCAGATAGAAATTGGACATATCAACAACGCAGAACTTATGGATTGTATGGAATACCGTGTGGAACTCATAGGAATCGTATCCCTCGCGAACCTTGGCAACCAGTTCGTTCAGTTTCATCAACGCCCACTTGTCAAGCTCCGGCAATTCCGTATACGCAATCTTATCAGTCTGGGGATTAAAGTCAAACAGATTGCCCAAGATATAACGCGCTGTATTGCGAATCTTCAGGTAATTCTGTGACAAATGCCCCAGCATGTCCTTGGAAATACGCATATCCTGCCGGTAATCCGAGGATGCAACCCACAGGCGCATTACATCCGCGCCGTACTGTGCCAGAATATCATCCGGCGAAATGCCGTTGCCGCGCGATTTGGACATTTTCTGCCGTTCCTCGTCCACGATCATACCGTGGGTGATAACCGTCCTATAGGGAGCTTTGCCCTGCGTGGCAATCGACGTCAGCATGGAAGACTGGAACCAGCCGCGGTACTGGTCGTTGCCCTCCAGATATACATCCACCGGTGTCGCCTGATGCTCGCGGTTTTCAATGACTGCGCGCCAGGATGAGCCGGAGTCAAACCAGACATCCATAGTATCGGTTTCTTTTTCAAAATCGCTGCAGCCGCACTCGCATTTGATATTCGATGGAAGAATTTCAGATGCCTGCATATCGAACCAGGCGTTCGATCCCTTGTCACGGAACAGGTCCGCAACAAGCTGAATCGTCCGCTCGTTCACCAGCGGCTTGCCACATTTTTTGCAGGTGAAGATCGGGATCGGCACGCCCCATACGCGCTGGCGGGAAATACACCAATCCGAACGTTCGCGGATCATGGAAGTCATGCGCTCTTCGCCCCAGGCCGGAATCCATTTGATCTGCTCGCATGCCTTGACAGCATCATCCTTGAGTGCATCCACTGAACAGAACCACTGCTCGGTCGTACGGAAAATGATCGGGTTCTTGCAGCGCCAGCAGTGCGGATAGCTGTGTACGATCTCTTCGATTGCCAGCAGCGCGCCGCAGGACTTGAGATCTTCCAAGATGACTGGCGTGGACTTTTCATAATACAGATTTGCGTATTTGCCCGCGTCGGCGGTCGTCATCCCCTTGCCATCAACCGGTACGATGATCGGAATATCGTACTTCTGGCAGACAATGAAGTCATCCGCGCCGAAGCCGGGCGCGGTATGAACGCAGCCAGTACCGGCGTCCAGTGTAACATGGTTACCGCAAATCACAAGACTCTCGCGATCCATGATCGGGTGCTTGGTGTGCATCAGCTCCAAATCGGAGCCCAGCAGCGTACCCAGCACTTCCCAGGAATCAATCCTGGCTGCTTTCATAACGGCTTCGACCAGTTCCTTGGCGAGCACATAAATATCGCCTGACGGAACCTTGACCAGATCATATTCAAACACCGGATTGACCGAGATCGCAAGGTTGCCCGGCAACGTCCAGGTGGTTGTGGTCCAGATCACAAAATAGACATTTTCCAGCCCGCCGGTAATGGAGGCGATTTTGCCGCCCTTGTCATCCGTTACATGAAACTTGACATAAATCGAGGAACAGGGCTCATCCTGATATTCGATTTCCGCTTCAGCCAGCGCAGTTTCATCGTGCGGACACCAGTAGACCGGCTTCATGCCCTTGTAGATGTACCCGCGCTTTGCCATCTCGCCGAAAATCTCAATCTGGGCGGCTTCGTAATCATGTGTCAGCGTCAGGTATGGACGCTCCCAGTCGCCGATTACGCCCAGACGCTTGAACTGCGTCCGCTGCGTGTTCACATGGTTATGCGCAAATTCCTCGCATTTGGAACGGAATTCCGCAGTGGAAACCTTATCACGGTCCATGCCGTATGCCTTGATTGCCTGTCGCTCGATCGGAAGACCGTGCGTATCCCAGCCCGGGATATACGGCGCCTGATACCCCATCATATTGCGGGAGCGCACAATAAAATCCTTTAAGATCTTATTGAGCGCATGGCCCATATGCAAATTGCCATTGGCATAAGGAGGGCCGTCGTGCAGCACAAAAAGCGGCTTGCCTTCGTTCTTTTTCATCATCTCATGATAGATGTCCTGCTTTTCCCAGCCCTCTAAAAAGCCAGGTTCGCGCTTCGGCAAGCCGGCGCGCATCGGGAAATCGGTTTTGGGAAGATTGATCGTCTTATTGTAATCCTGCTGCATGTTGCAGTGTCAGTCCTTTCGCTTTTACTTTACTTCTTTCGGATCGTAATCCGCGCCAAATTTCAGCTCGCCAAAGTCAAATTTGCGTGTCGCATCCGCGATCGGCGCATCAGCCTTTTCCAGCGGAGCCGCTTCCGCACTGGATGGCGCCGCAGCAGCCTGCGGTGCTTTTTCCGATGCCTGCTCGGCTGACGCCGGCTGCGGACGGACTAACTTCTCCCCCTTCGCCAGCTCTACAAGCGCCTTGGCCTGCGCCTGATAAACAGCGGAAACGCGCGCTATGAACTCGATGGTGTTCTTTTTTGCAGCCTCGAGCTTCTGCTCCTCAAGCTGTATCTCGTCCTGCGTGCTTTTCACCTTGTTTTCGGTTTCATTTTTGGCGACGGAAACGATTTCCTCCGCTTCCTTTTTCGCCTTGTCAATCGTATCCTGCGCTATGGTCTGCGCACTCATCAGCGCCCGGCGCATGCCGTCCTCCACACCGCGGTACTCCTCTATTTTATCGACGAGTACTTTCATTTTCGCTTTGAGTGCAGCGTTTTCCTTTTGCATGGAGGCGAATTCTTCGGCGACCCGCTCTAAGAACGTATCGACTGATTTCATGTCGTATCCGCCGAAAACCGCTTTTTCAAAACCAATTTCCTGAATTTCCTGCACCGTCATATAGTTTTCCTCCGTTATATTCTATATCCGCCGTTTTACGGGAAAATGGCCGGGCTTTGCCCGACCACTTCGCTTTCCCCATAAATTACAAGCTGTAAAGCAGCATCAAAACCAACTCAAGGGTAAAAAAAGCGAGCAAAAAAGCAATGTCAATCGGAACGTTTCGCAACGACCGGACCCCGTCCAGCAAATGGCGGAACGGTAATACCAGCGGTTCTGTGACCGTATAAAGGAATTCATATATCTTTGAATCCCTGCCCTGAGCGAACCAAGACATAATTGCCCGCGCGAAAAGCAAAAATTCCAAACATCGAACGATCGACGTGACAAAATTCAAAATAAAAAGATTTATCACAGCGGACCAACCTTAAAAATACATGCCGCTGCTTTCCAGCTCATCGATCAGGTCCCCCATAATATCGACGTTATAGGGCGTGATGATATATGTGCTGTTGGCAACTTTTTTTATTTTCCCCTCATTTGCGTATGCCACGCCGCTCAAAAAATCAACCAGACGACGGGCAACATCCTTATTGGTCTGCTCCAAATTGAGGACAACCGTGCGCTTATCTTTCAAATGGTCTGCGATCTCCGCCGCATTCTCAAAGCGGTCGGGCTTTACAAGAACAACAGCCAGTTGCGTTGTGGCGTTGATATTGACAACTTTATTGCTGCGGCGGGACGAAACCGTGTCGGAAGCGATACTGTCATAAGCGGAAGGCGAGCTGCCCATCACAGGCTCTTCGCTGCGCTTACGGGGCAGTTCCTCCTCGAACTCATCTTCGATTTCCTCGCCCTTTACCCAATCGATAAAGCCTTTGATCGAACCCATACCAAGTTCCTCCTTACGTTTTAAGGCGAGACGATCTGATAAGGCCGCGCGCCAAAGATCGCCGTGCCAATGCGAACCATGTTCGCACCGCACGCAATCGCCGTTTCGAAGTCATTTGTCATACCCATAGACAAATAATCCATATTTACATTATCGTATTTTTTCGTCAAAATGTCAACAAATACTTGGTGCATTTCGGTGAAATAGCTCAAGTTTTTTGATGTTTGGTCAGCGATCGGCGGAATCGCCATCAGGCCGCGGATGTGCAGCGACTTTTTTTCACACAATCTGGAAACCGCGTCATCCAGTTCTTCTAGTAGCAGGCCGCTTTTGGCAGCCTCTCTGCCAATATTGACCTCCAGAAGAATATCCTGTCGGATGCCGCGCTTTTCCGCTTCCCTGGCGATCGCCTCGCCAAGGCGCACCGACCCAACGGACTGGATCAGGGATACTTTGCCGATCAGGTATTTGACCTTATTGGTCTGCAGTGTACCGATAAACTGCAGGTCAGCCCCTGCATAGGCATTCTGCTCGTATTTATCGAGCAGCTCCTGCACCCGATTTTCCCCACAGACGCGGATGCCGCATGCGATAGCGGTGCGCACCCGTTCAGCGTCATTCATTTTGGACGCGGCAACCAAAATAATATCCTTCGGGTCGCGGCCGACTTTTTCCGCTGCGGTGTCGATCCTTTCCTGTACGGCCTGTATCCGGCTGTAAAGCTCGCTTTTTTCCTGTTCTGTCATGTTCTCACCACCATATTATTTTGCAGATTTTTACCGCGGACAATGATTTGATCCTTTGCAACCAGCGCGCCCGCATCCGTTGCGCTCTGCTCCACAACATAATAAGAATCTGTTTCGTACAATTTATGGATCGTTTTGAATTTTTCAACCGAGCCGCTTAAAATGTATACGCCGATTTCATTGCCATCCATGCGCACCGCCTGCTTGGGAACGCGCAGGCCAGTATAGGAGGCGATAATGATCTCTATCGGCTGGCTCCTCATAGAAACCATCTCATTGTCAAAGCTTGTCCCCTCCAGCACGACCAGAGCGGTTTCACTGTTATGCTCCTTGATGATGGAATATACCGATACCGGCGCTTCCATAGAGGCCTGTGTGAAGTTTATACGCAGGTTTTGCCCTTCTGTAAGCCGGTTCGCGTCTTCGGTGGAAACCTCTGAAACAAGATACCAGCTGAATCCCTGAATGATTTTCCCCATGGAAGAGGAATCCGCCTGTACCTTTCCCTGCTGCGTCAGCTCGTGGAATGTGTCGATTGTCAGCTCATCCAGCACTTCCGGCGTCAATATTTGTTCATACCCATCCACATTATCCGAAAAATAGCCGGAAAACGGTGCAGTAAGCTGGCTTGTCTTGCCGGAAAGCTGCGCGTTCAGGCTGTCCCGTTCGGCTGCCAGTGCATCCCGCTCCGCAGTAATTGCAGCGGTATCGATATGCCCTGATTCCCGCCGGAGTGAAAGGGTACGGAGGGAATCCGCAGAAGCGGACAGCGATATCCCCGAACCGCTGCGGACCTGGCCGGCCATCTGCTGCAGGGCAAGCGTAATCAACTGGTCAATCTTTGCCGAATCCGCTTCGTCGTTCGACGATTGCAGCGCGGCATCCAAAAGCTCAATTTTATTTTCCAGAGGCTCCAACTGCCGGCTGATGGCAAGCGCCGCTTCATCCGCATAGATGGTTGCGAGCGGCGCGTCCTTCTGGACGCGCTCCCCGCTGTAAACGATATGTTTGGCCGATTCCCCCGTCCGTCCCTCGATGGGCGCTTCATCGCGGAAAAACCAACCGACTGCGTTAAAGCTGTCGTTGACCGAAACCTGAACGGCCGGCTCGGTTTCCAGCCCGCCGAAATAAGCGGAAAAGATTTCAAAAAACACATAGGCAAAGATAACGGCGCCGGCGATGACAAAGGCGAGCCGGTTTCCATAATTGCGGCGTTTCTTCTTTTTTCGCTGGGGAATTCTTTCTTCTTCCATGCTGAGTCCTCATATGTATTATTCCGCCGGCAGGTGCTCCTCCCTCTGAGTAAACAGATCGACACGCCGCTGCGGAATGATCGTTGATATTGCATGCTTATAGATCATCTGCTGTTTCCCATCGGTTTCCAGTATGACAATAAAATTATCAAATCCACGGATGATTCCGCGCATCTGAAAACCGTTTGTCAGGAAAACCGTTATCGTTTGTCCCTGCTGGCGCAGCACGCTCAGCATCCTGTCCTGCAGATTGATTTCGTTTCGCACAATGATTCCTCCAATAATTTACATTTTCTGGTATCATTGTACACCGAGTTTTTGCAGATAATTTGTCGCATCCTGTAATACGGAAGCAAAGTCCTCGCTATTATTATAATAAATCCAGTGGATGTTGTCATCTCTTTTTAACCAGGTAAGCTGCCGTTTTGCATAATTTCGGCTGCGCTGCTTGAGGAGTGCAACGCATTCCTCGAGCGACTGTAGACCCTCCAGATATCCCAAAAGCTCTTTGTAGCCGATGGCCTGCGCGGCTGTTCCGGTCAGCGCGCCCTGCATCCAGAGGCGTCGTGTCTCCTCCAGCAGTCCGTCTATCAGCATTTGATCGACGCGGCTGTCGATCCGCTGATACAGCGTTTCCCGCCTTGCCGGACAGACGCCGATCTTGGCCGCCCGATACTTTGGCGCGGACCGTTTATGCAGGCGGTTCAATTGCTGGATCGTCATGCCGGTCTGTTCGTACACCTCAAGCGCGCGGATCACGCGCTTGAGGTTATTGGGATGAAGCTTGCCCGCGCTTTCCGGATCAACTGCGGACAGGCAGGCATGTACCGCCGCGTTCCCCTGCTCCCGCGCCATCCTCTGATATTTTTCCCGCACGGAAAGATCGGTTTCGTCGCCGGAAAAAGTGCTGCATTCTATCAGCGCGTCCATATACAGACCGGTTCCGCCCGCGACAATCGGTATCCTGCCGCGCGCCAGAATGTCCTGTGCCGCCGCATCCGCCAATTCCACATAGCGCGCAACGGAAAAAGGCTCGTCAGGCGCACAGATATCCAGCATGTGATGCGGAACGCCCTTCCGCTCCCCTGTGGTCGGCTTGGCTGTGCCGATGTCCATTCCCCTGTATATCTGCATGGAATCGGCTGATATGATCTCGGTATGCAGTTGTTCCGCCAGTGCAACAGAAAGCGCTGTTTTACCGCTCGCGGTAGGGCCGCAGATGCAGATCAGACGGTTTTCCATGGCTTTCTCCCTCATTGATTGACGCGCTTGAAGAGCTTATCCAATTCGTATTTCGTTAGCCGCACGGTGGTTGGGCGCCCGTGCGGGCAAGAGCGGATATTTTCGTCTGCCAGAACACGGTCGCAGAGGTCTTGCAATTCAATCTGCGTCGTTGCCCTGCCAGCCTTGATCGCCGCCTTGCAGGCGACCGTATGGATCAGGTCGTCCAGTTGGTCCGGCACGGTTGCGCGGCTGTTCATCGCCTTTTCAGCCAGCTCGCCGATCACGCTTTGCACGTCTCCGCTGTCCAGATAGGCCGGTACGCTGCGCACGGCAAAGCTGTTTTCACCGAACGGATCGATGGAAAACCCCGCTTTCCGAATATCGCCGAGCCGAGCCTGTATCGCCGCCGCTTCCTCTCCGGTCAACTCCACGATTACCGGCGCAAGCAGCTCCTGCTGCGGCATATCGGTTTCCGCGCGCATTTTATTGAACAGGATGCGTTCATGCGCGGCATGTTTATCGATCAGAATCAATCCATCCTTGTCCTCCGCGATCAGATAGGTCTGAAAGCATTCTCCGATCACACGCGCGCCAGTGTCAAGCGGTTCAAGGCGCGGCTCCTGCGGCGCAGGAGCGGTGGACTGCTGCTCCTGCGCTTCCGGACGCGATTCAGCGGCAGGCGCAGGCTCATGGACCGGATAGGGACGAAATGTGTGCTTCGGCGGGTCTCCCTCCCAGATGCGCGGCGCGGCAGCATAGCCGGTATAGGGGCGCGGCTTCTGCGCACGCGGCGGCACGGAAACCAAAAAGTCTTCCAGTTCAGGCGGTTCTTCGGCAGTGGCCTTGGATACGGGTGCAGTGGAAAAAGAGGGGGCCGGAACCGCGAACCGTTGCTGCTCCTGCGTCAAATGGTCCTCTCTTGGTCTGGCGGGAGCCTCCTTTTCCCTGTGTTCGAGCCGCGGCATATTGTCATTCGCCGAGATCGCGTTTTTGCAGGCAATATAAACTGCCTCAAACACCGGCTTTTCCTGTGAAAACTTTACCTCGGTCTTGGCGGGATGGACGTTTACGTCCACCGCTGCGAGCGGCAGCTCGAGAAACACCGCGCCGGAGGGATATTTGCCGGTGATGATAGCGTTGCGATAGGCTTCCTCCAGCGCGGCCTGCATCAAGCGGCTTTTGACATAACGCCCATTGACAAAGAAATGTTGCATCGATCGGTTGGGCCGTCCTGCGTGCGGCTTCACAATATAGCCGTATACGGTCATGCCGTTGCGTTCGGTTTTCGGCACTTCGATCATATTGGCGGTCATCTCCTTGCCGAATACAGAAAATACCGGCGCAAGAAGCTTACCTTTCCCGTCCGTGGAAAATACCTGTTTTCCGTCCCGAATCAGTGTAAAAGCGATTTCCGGATGGGAGAGCGCGGCATGCTGCACCACGCCAAGGATATAGCCTGCCTCGGTGAAATCCTTTTTGAGGAATTTCATGCGCGCGGGCGTGTTGTAAAACAGGTCGCGCACAACGATTGTTGTGCCTTCCGGACAGCCCGCTTCCTCGTTTGCCTGTATTTCCCCTGCTTCCAGATGCAGATGGAGGCCGGCGAGCGCGCCCCCCTGGCGGGTGAACAGGTCGATGCGCGTGACCGATGAGATCGCCGCGAGCGCCTCTCCGCGGAAGCCCAGCGTGCCGATTGCGGCCAAATCTTCCTCTGTTCGCAGCTTGCTGGTCGCATGTCGGCGGAATGCGATGGGGGCGTCCTCCGCCGACATGCCGCAGCCGTTATCCGCGATGCGCAGATAAGTGATGCCGCCGCTTTCGATTTCCACCGTGATGCGGGTCGAACCCGCGTCGATCGCGTTTTCGATCAGCTCTTTGGCGACGGAGGCCGGTCGTTCGACCACCTCGCCCGCCGCGATCAGGTCGGCCAGATGCGGGGATAATTCATGGATAATTGCCATCGTTACTTCCTTTCAGGATACAAGGTCAAGCATAATAAGACACCCTATCAAACCAGCTTTTTCAACTCATACAGCGCGTTCAGTGCCTCGATCGGGGTCATTGTATCCACCTGAAGCGCGCGCAGCCGTTCGGCGACCGCGTTTCCGGAAAGGCTGTCCATTGTCATTTGCGGCACTTCGTCCTCTTCCGCGACCGCGCGCAGCTCGATTTTGGGCATGGTCGCTTCCAGGTCCGATAGCACGGCCTTGGCGCGCTTGATGACCGCGTTCGGAACACCCGCGAGCTTGGCAACCTCGATGCCATAGCTGTCATCCGCGCCACCGCGCACAATTTTGCGCAGGAATGTGATGTCATCACCGCGCTTTTTGACCGCGATGTTATAATTTTTGACGCCCTTTACCAATTCTTCGAGAACGGTCAGCTCATGGTAATGTGTGGCAAACAGGGCGCGCGCGCCCACCTTTTTCTTGTCAGCGACATATTCGATCACCGCGCGGGCGATGCTCATGCCGTCATAGGTCGAGGTGCCGCGGCCAATCTCGTCCAGAATCAGCAGGCTGGATTTGGTTGCATGCTTCAGGATATCCGCGACCTCGCTCATCTCGACCATAAAGGTGGACTGGCCGCTGGCCAGGTCGTCGGATGCGCCGACGCGTGTGAACACCCGATCGGCCACGCCGATATGCGCGGAGGAGGCGGGCACAAACGAGCCGATCTGCGCCATAATTGTGATCAGCGCGACCTGGCGCATATAGGTCGATTTCCCCGCCATATTGGGGCCGGTGATGATGGCGACACGGTTTTCCCCGCTGTCCAGCACTGTATCATTGGGGATGAATAGGCTGTCCGCCAGCATTTTTTCCACCACCGGATGACGTCCATCCCTGATCTCGATGCGGTCGGTAAAATCCACGATCGGACAGGTGTAGTTGTTGTCGCAGGCTACCTCTGCCAGCGCGCACAGCACATCAAGCGCAGCGACCGCCTGCGCGGTTTTCTGAACGCGATGCACCTCGGCGGCGATCTGTTCGCGGATCGTTACGAAGACCTCGTATTCCAGCGTTGTCAGCCGCTCCTGCGCGCCCAGCACGGTGCTTTCGAGCTGCTTGAGTTCCTCAGTGATATAGCGTTCGCCGTTGGCGAGCGTCTGCTTGCGGATATAATCCTCCGGCACAGCGTCCGCGTTGGATTTGCTGACCTCTATGTAATAGCCGAATACGCGGTTATAGCCGATCTTGAGCTTGCTGATACCGGTCCTTTCACGCTCGCGCTGCTCGATCGCCGCGATCTTCCCCTTGCCGCCGGAGGCGAGGTCGCGCAGGTAATCGATTTCTTCATGGTAGCCAGCACGGATCAGGCCGCCCTCGCGCAGTAGGATGGGAGGCTCGTCCACAATGGAAGTCTCGACCAGCGCGCGGATATCCTCCAGCAGGTCGATGTTGGCCGTCAGCTCCTGCAGCATGGCCTGACCGAACAGCGCCGCCTGCTCCCTGATCGCAGGCAGGCACGCGATCGTGGACGAAAGTGCGCGCAGGTCGCGGCAGTTGGCCGTGCCATATGTCACGCGGCCGATCAGCCGCTCCATGTCGAACACCCTTTTAAGCGCGTCGCCCAGCGCCGTACGGGCGATCAAATCGTCGCACAGCGCCCCGACCGCCTGCTGGCGGCGCACGATTTGAAGCGGGTTGTACAGCGGCTTCTCCAGCCATTGGCGGATAAGGCGCGAGCCCATCGCGGTTCGTGTTTTATCAAGCACCCAGAGCAGCGTCCCTGTTTTTTCCTTGGTGCGCATGGTTTCACAAAGCTCCAGATTGCGGCGCGCGATCAGATCCAGTTCCATATACTGCCCCTGGTGGTATACCTCCAGATGATTGAGCGCGGCAAGGCTTGCCTGCTGGGTCTGCTCCAGATAGTCAAGCAGGCCGCCCAGACATTGTATGGCCCGAGGTAGGGCAGTCAGGCCCGCCGCATCGAAATCCTCTATGCGAAAATAATAGGAGATGCGCTCGGAAGCACGCTGCGCGCCAAAACAATCCTCCGGCATCGGCTCTACCAGCGCTTCCAGCCGTTCCTTCAAAAAAGAAAGCAGCGTTGCGTCAGCCACTGCCATGCCGCCGACCAGTACCTCACGCGGACCGAAGCGTCCCAGCTCGCTGAAAATATGCTGCCAGCTTTCCGAGCCGGTCGCATAGACCTCTCCGGTCGTGATATCCGCAAAGCATACGCCAATACCGCCCTGTTCCGCGTAGATGCAGCCAAGGAAGTTGTTGCGGCTTTCATCCAGCATTGATGCTTCGACGACCGTACCCGGCGTCACCCTGCGGATAATCTCGCGCTTGACCAGTCCTTTTGCCAGCTTGGGGTCCTCCATCTGTTCGCAAATGGCAATGCGGTACCCCTTTCGCACGAGCTTTGCGATATACCCCTCCGCGCTGTGGTACGGCACGCCGCACATGGGCGCGCGCTCCTCCAGGCCGCAGTCACGGCCGGTCAGCGTCAGCTCAAGTTCGCGGGAAACCAGTTTGGCGTCGTCGAAAAACATCTCGTAAAAATCACCCAGACGGTAAAAAAGGATGTAGTCCTTATTTTTGTTTTTGATTTCGAAATACTGCTTCATCATGGGCGTGAGTTCAGCCATTATCGTACCTCTTTCTACAATTTTCGCGCAAACAGGCAGCGAAGCGTTGTCTTTTCGATCTCAGCTTGGATAAATTCCCCAGTTTGGATACCGTCTCCGCATACGCAAACGAGCAGGTTCCCCTCCGTGCGCGCGGTATAGGGATAGTCGGGGCCTTTGGCCATACCGTCCACCAGCAGACGGAGCCGCTTCCCCTGATAGGCAGCCTGCCGTTCCGCGACGATCTCGTCCTGTACGCGGAGCAGCCGTTCAAAGCGCCGCTGTTTTTCCTCCGGCGTCACCGGATCCTCGTACGAGGCCGCCGGCGTGCCGCTTCTCGGGGAGTACAGGAAGGTAAAAAGCAGATCAAACCGCACCTCGTCGACCAGCGCAAGGGTCTGTGCAAAGTCCTGCTCGGTTTCACCCGGGAAGCCGACGATGATATCGCTCGAAAGGGTGATATCAGGCATCTTTTGCCGCGCGTCTTGGATCAGGGTACGATAGCTTTCCGCAGTGTAATGCCGGTTCATGCGGCGCAGAATCTCGTTACTTCCCGACTGGAACGGCAGATGCAACTGCTTTGCCACCTTTTCACAGTCCGCCATGGCGTCGAACAGCCTGGGGCTAGCATCCTTGGGATGGCTGGTCATGAACCGCAGCCAGAAATCGCCGGGTACGGCGTTCAGCCTTCGCAGCAGGCCGGCGAAATCGATATTTAGCCCCAGGTCCTTACCATAGGAGTTGACGTTCTGGCCGAGCAGCGTGATCTCCTTGTATCCCGCGGCGATCAGCTCGCGCAGTTCCCTTTCGATTTCCTCCGGCCGGCGGCTCCGTTCGCGGCCGCGGACATAAGGGACGATACAATAGGTGCAGAAATTATTGCACCCGTACATGATGGACAGCCACGCTTTCGCGCCGCGTGCGCGCAACACAGGCAGGCCCTCCGCGATATCGTCCTCCCCGCCGATATCGAACACGCGCTTTTTTTCCGTCAGCACGCGGTACAGCAGCGACGGGAACCGCCACAGTGCGTGCGTACCGAACAGCAGGCTAACCTGCGGATAGCTTTTTTTGATCTTTTCTACGTTTTTCTCCTGCTGCGCCATACAGCCGCACAGGGCGATGATAACCTCCGGCCGGCGCTTTTTCAGGTGGCTGAGCGCGCCGATATTGCCGAACGCGCGGTCCTCCGCATGCTCGCGTACCGCACAGGTGTTGAACAGGATAAAATCCGCCTCATCGGCATTGTTGGTCATCTCGTAGCCCATTTCGTGCAGCATGCCGCGGATGCGCTCGGTGTCCGCCTCGTTCTGCTGGCAGCCAAAGGTGTGCGTATAGGCGCGCGGGCGTTTGTCTCGGATCAGCCCCGCTACCGCATCGATATAGGTAAATTGTTTATCAAGCTGTTCTTTAGAAACAGTAACTGGAGCGGGCATTTTATGCCTCCTCTTATCGGAATGGGGTGCCGTCAGCCGTAAATACGTTCATGCGGTGATACGCGCTGAACGGGATATCGTACTGCGGCAGATACTGCCGGATCGCCCTTGTCAGGTATTCCGGACTCATGTTATTGTTGCCCGCGGCGGTGGTGACGACGGCGGTCACCTCGTCTCCGCTTTCGGAAACGGTTAAATCGCACATCAGGTCCTTCATATTGACCGTCTTTTCCCCGCGCTTGGAGCGCTTGATGATTTCGACCGACGGGCGACAGAACAGCGCGCGCACTGCGCCGGTAAAGCCTGCGGGAGCCGCATCCTCAAAGCCCCAGGTGATGCGGTACTGCGACCATGCAATCGCGCCGACCTTCATTCCCCCATCCTCGAGGGGATAAATCTCAATCGCGCGCAATCCCGCGGGGAACACGTCGTTGAGCGCTTCCACCGCGTTTTCTGGCACTACTTCGGAGGTGATATTGAAATCCAGGAATTCACACTCGCCCGAATAACCGGTTGAGAGCGGCAGGGCGACCGACACATAGGCGTGCTGGTTGAAGCCCTCGGTAAACCACAGCGGCATCTGACAGCGCGCCATCGCTCGCTGCATAGTGTGCATCAGGTCGAGGTGGGAAATATACTTTGCCCGCCCCTCCTTGGCAAATTTCATTCTGGCCTTAAACACAGCACTTCCCTCCCTTCAGCAGGGCGTTCGCGCCGCAGCCCGCGCATTTGTGCATGCAGTCGGGCGTGACCGCCGCTTCGCGGGACAGCTCCCATTCGCGCTTGAGGTGCTCCTTGCGTGTGCCGCAGCCGATGTGGTCCCACGGGAATATCTCGTCCAGCGGGCGCTGGCGGGACGCGTAGAACGCAGGGTCAAGTCCGCAGTCGGCAAAGGCCTGCATCCATTTTTCATAGTCAAAGCACTGATCCCAGCTGTCCATCTTGCAGCCGCGCTGCCAAGCGAGGTAAATCGCCTTTCCCTGCCGCCGGTCGCCGCGGGCGATCACGCCCTCAAGCACTGAAGTCTCGGCGTCGTGCCAGTTGTAGGTGACGTTTTTGGTCTTCATGATGACCTTCATATGTGCCTGCTTCTCGCGGAACTGCTCGAGCGTATCCTGCGCGTCCCACTGGAACGGGGTCTGCGGTTTGGGTACAAAACAGGAGGCCGAGGCTGTGATGCGCACGCCGCGCGCACGGTTATTGGTATTCATGCGCCAGCAGTAGGCCACCTTTTTGCAGATTTCCGCGATACCGTCCAGATCCTCATAAGTCTCGGTCGGCAGGCCGATCATGAAGTATAATTTTACATTGTTCCAGCCGCCCTGAAACGCGATTTCACACGCGTGCAGCACGTCCTCCTCGCGGATGTTCTTGTTGATCACGTCGCGCAGGCGCTGGGTACCTGCCTCGCAGGCAAAGGTCAGGCCGCTTTTGCGCGTTTTCTGCACGCGCTGCATCAGTTCGGCGCTGAAGCTGTCCGCCCGCAGCGAGGGCAGCGACAGGCTGATGTGCCGCGGCTCACAGTAGTCGAGCATGCACTCGGTCAGGCCGGACAGGTCGCCGTAGTCGCTGGTGGACAGCGAGGAAAGCGAAATCTCCTCATAGCCCGAGTTTTTGAGCACGGCCTCCGCCTGCTTCAGCAGCACCTCCTTGGACTTGGTGCGCAGCGGCCGGTAGGTATGCCCTGCCTGGCAGAAGCGGCAGCCGCGCGGGCAGCCGCGGAACAGCTCGATCATCGCGCGGTCGAACACGATATCGGTCGAAGGAACAACAAAGGATTCCGGATAGTACATGGTGTCCAGATCACTGACGATGCGTTTTTGCACCAGCGCGGGCGCGCCATGCGTGGGCGTAACGCGGTCGATGGTGCCGTCCTCGTGGTAAGCGACCTCGTATAGCGAAGGAACGTACATGCCCTCGATCTGTGCCGCCTGAATCAGGAAGGTCTGCTTGGTCCAGCCCTCGCGCTTGGCCCTGCGGTACAGGTCGGTGAACTCGAGCATGATCTCCTCGCCGTCGCCGATCATGAACAGGTCGACAAAATCCGCGAGCGGTTCTGGATTGTAAGCACACGGCCCACCGCAGGCGACCATATGTTTCAGCTCCGTGCGGTTTTTCGCCAGCACCGGCACACCGCCGAGGTCGAGCATATTCAAAATATTGGTAAAGGAAAGCTCGTATTGCAGGGTGAACGCGATGATATCAAATTCATAAAGCGGATCGCCGCTTTCCAGACCGTAAAGCGGGATGTCCGCCTGCCGCATTTCCTCCTCCATGTCGATCCACGGCGCGCAGATGCGCTCGCACCAGATTCCTTTCTGGTCGTTGAGCAGGCCGTACAGAATGCGGGAACCCAAGTGAGACATGGCGACTTCATAGGTGTCCGGAAAACAGAAAGCGAACCTGAGGTCTACGTCCTTTTTATTTTTCATCACTGATCCCCATTCGCCGCCGACGTAGCGCGCCGGCTTCTGTACGCGGGACAGGATGGCTTCCATCTTTTTGTGCAAGTCGTTTTCCTCCAAAACAAGATACAGAATCAGTATAACATAAATCGAGCAAAAAGACCATACCATCTTGAATCTGGCATGGTCTTTTTCTTTATTTGATGCCTAAAATGCGGGCCGCGTTGAGTACGGTCAGGATAGTAAGCAGAACATCTGCCGCGATTGCCTGCCACATGCTTGTCACGCCCAGGATGGTGAGCAGGACCAGGATCACTTTGATCGCCAGCACCAGCACCATGTTTTGCAGCGCGATATTGTGCGTTCTGCGGCAGACCCGCATGGCGTCGGAAAGGCGAGTCAGGCTGTTGGTCATAATCAGCACATTGGCGGCGTCCGCGGATTCCTGTGATCCGGCTACACCCATCGCCACACCGACGTCCGCCAGCTTAAGCTCCTCGATATCGTTTACGCCGTCACCCACATAAGCCGCCGTACCGTCCGTTGGGATCGTGCGGAGCAGGAATTCCATTTTCGATGCCTTTTCCTCGGGCAGCAGGCCATAGTGGACCGTATCGATTCCGACTGCGTCCGCGGTCTGCTGGGTAGGCGATTCGGTATCGCCGGTCAAAATGACCGTGCGCAGGACCCCTTGGCTCTTGAGGCCGGAAACCGCCTCCGCCGCTTCCGGACGGACGGTATCCTCAAGCACGATCGCGCCGGCATAATCGCCTTCATAGGCGACATAAACGACCGTGCCGCGGATATCCGGCACGCCCTTTACGCCGCGCGATACCATCAGCCGGCGGTTGCCGACAAGCAGGTTCCGGTTGCCGATGCGCGCGCGCACGCCCCGTCCCGGGAACTCCTCAAATTCGCTGATCTTTTGCGGCACGCTCTGATAAGCGGAAACGACCGCGCGGGCGACCGGATGCTTGGAGAGCTGCTCCGCAGCGGCGGCCAGCGCAAGGATGCTTTCCTGATTAAAATCCTGTGTTCCGTGGATCTCCTTGATACGCAGGTTCCCTTCGGTCAAGGTTCCGGTTTTATCGAAAACAACCATACGCAACTCGGCCATTTTCTCTACCGCTTCACTGCCCTTGACATGGATGCCCTTTTGCGACAGGCGGCCGCTTCCTCCCATAAAACTGAGCGGGACCGAAATTACCAGCGCGGTCGGGCAGCATACCACAAGAATCGTCAGCGCGCGGTAGACCCAATTCTGCATCGGGGTACTGGAATTGAAAAGAGGCGGGATGACCGAAAGGAGTATCGCCAAAACGACAATGACCGGAATAAAGCGCGCCGCGCCATGCATCACACTGTCCTCCAGAGAGGCTTTCCGGCCCGCCCCCTCCTCCTGTACACGCATGATCTGGCTGACCGCGCAGTCCTCAAATTTTGCGGTCGCCCGCAGCAGCAGCAAAGAACCGGTATACAGGCTGCCGGCCAGTACCTTGGCGTTTTTAACCACCGGTGCCGGCTCGCTGTCGCCAGTCAAGACCGTATCATCCACTATGCCTTCGCCGCGCAATACAATGCCGTCAATCGGGATGCGCTCGCCCGTCCGGACCAGAACAAAGTCGTCCACACGGATCTCGGCGGGTGTGACCTGCCGTTCTTCTCCCTGCATATTGACGACCGACGCCCGTTCTGGGATGAAATCAACCTGCTGGGAAAGCGACTTGTGCGTGGAACTGAGCACCAGATCGCTGATCATTTTGCCTACGCCATGCAGGATCAGGACCACGCTCGCTTCCGCGTGCAGCCCAAGCAGGAACGCACCGAACGAAGAAACCAGAATCAGCAGGTATTCGTCAAAATATTTCCCGTGGGTAAAGTTGCGCGCCACATTCGCGGCGATCGGCAGAACCGTGATCAGATAGGCGATCAGATACAGAATGAACGCGACCGTGTCGCTGGTACGCTGCAAAAGCAGCCCTAGCAGCAGGAAAACCACCGCCACTGCCAAACGGACCGAAGTAAAGCGAACATCCATCATAGACATGGGCTGATAAGGCTCCGCGCCGCCGCGTCGCGCGTTTTCCCTGCGCAGGCGGGTCTGCTCCCGCCGCCGCATTCGGGCGTGATACCGCGCGCGTTCGATCAGAGACATGCCCTCTGTCTCATCTGGCTGCTCAGGTTCATTTTGCACCAGAGCAAGGCTTTCATCCAGCGGAGGAAGCGCTTCGGTATTCTCCTCTTCAGCCGTCTCCCTCTCGGGTTCGGGCAGTTCCTCCTCTTCCGCGGCTTCCGGCTGTCCCTCCTCAGGAACGTCCTCTTTCGCTTCCGGCTGCTCCTCGTCCTGCGGCAGTTCTTCCTGCGGCGCCGAATCTGTTTTTTCCTCTGCCTCCTGCGGAGGAGTCTGTGCAGGCGCGGAACCGGCAATCGGCGTCGCTGTCAGCGGCTCTACCGGAAGCTCTGGAAAATCAGAAGCGCTTTCTTCAAGATCGGACAAAATATTTTCCACAAAATCGTCGGGAAAAGCGATCGGCCCTGCGGAAACCTGCGCCAGAAGCTCTTCCGGCGCGCCCATATTCTGCGGCGTTTGCCCTTCTTCACGATTTCCAGCCGGCTGATCCTCCGACCGGTTTTTCTTTTCGTCCATCGTCTATCCCTCCTGTACATGCGCAATGCCCTGTGCCAAAATTGTCTGAATGTGGTCATCGCACAGCGCATAATACACGGTTTTTCCATCTTTCCGGCTCTTTACCAGACGCGCCTGCTTCAAAAAGCGGAGCTGGTGGGAAATCGCGGACTGGCTCATCCCCAACAGCGACGCAATATCACAAACGCATAATTCCTCTATTGCCAGAGCGGTCAGGATGCGCAGCCGTGTTTTATCGGAAAACGCCTTAAAAAAATCTGAAGCGGCCGATGTGATCTCATCTCCCGGCATCGTGCTGCGCGCCTGCCGTACAGCATCCGTATGGACGATATGCTCCTCGCAGCATTCCACCTCGGTTTGATTCTTTCTGACTGCCAACGAAACCCCTCCCGAGACACATAAGTACCTATTAAAGTATAGTATCATTCAAAAGCCAATCTGTCAAGAATACAGCAAAAAACCAGCCCGCCGGAGCATATCCGGCAGGCTGGCCGCCACGGCTTACTTTTCGGTTTTCGGATCAGTCATAACTTCCTTAAATGAAGTTGCCAATCCTGCAAGGCTCTGTATTTCGCTCGGAATAATGATTTTTGTCGCCTTGCCGTCCGCTGCGTTGCTGAACGCTTCCAGCGATTTCAGCTTGATGACCTGTTCGGTTGGAGCAGCGTTGTTTAGGAGGGAAATCGAATCAGCCAGCGCTTTTTGCACGGTCAGCAGGGCTTCCGCCTCGCCTTCCGCTTCCTTGATTTTTGCCAGGCGGTTGGCTTCTGCCGCCAGAACGGTCGCTTCCTTTTCGCCTTCCGCTACCAGAATAGCGGACTGCTTTTTGCCTTCTGCCACCAGGATGGATTCGCGGCGCTCGCGTTCGGCCTTCATCTGCTTTTCCATGGATTCCTGAATTGCCGCCGGCGGGATGATGTTCTTCAGCTCCACACGGTTGACCTTGATGCCCCACGCATCCGTAGCCTCGTCCAGAATCGCGCGCATTTTGGTATTGATGATGTCCCGGCTGGTCAGCGTCTGGTCCAGTTCCAAATCGCCGATAATATTGCGGAGCGTCGTTGCCGTCAGGTTTTCGATCGCTGCCATCGGGCTTTCGATACCGTATGTGAACATCTTCGGGTCCGTAATCTGGAAATAGACAACAGTATCGATCTGCATGGTTACGTTATCCTTCGTGATCACAGGCTGTGGCGGAAAATCGACGACCTGCTCCTTGAGCGTCACCTTGCGGGCGATCCGCTCAAAAAGCGGCACCTTAAAATGCAGGCCTGTGTTCCATGTGCCGCGGTATGTGCCAAGCCGCTCCACGATAAAGGCTTTCGCCTGCGGTACAATAACAATATTGCTGCCCAGAAAAACAATCAGCAGGATCGCCAAAACAATCCAAATCATCGGAACTAAATAAGGCATAGTGTTCTCCTTTACTTAACTGAATCTTTATCCAACCTTTTTACGATCACCTTGACGCCGCGGATTTCCAAAATTTCGACCATTGCGCCCTGCGGGACAAGGGAATCATCCGCGCTGCGTGCAGTCCATATATTTCCCGATATACGGACTGCGCCAGTTTCGCGGATATTGTCAATCCCCTCCGTTACGATAGCAGATTGACCAATGATGCGGTCTGCATTGGTCGCTTCCTTTTTGGTCTTGAGGAAGCGCCGGCAAAACGGACGGACCAGCAGAAGCAAAACCGCGGAGAACAAAACGAAGATGACCAACTGCGCGGACATCTCCAGCCCAATACTCGCGGCGATCAACGCTGCAACGCCGCCGACCGCAAACCAGATTGCCGACAGGTCCAGCGAAAAAGCTTCAACCGCAACGCCGATGATGATAACAGCCACCCAGATATAGAGACTGTCAACGCCAAAAATCATATTTACTATCCCCTCCTTTGCTCCAGTATATCATGACCGGCGGTAAAAGTACAGCAAAAACAAATGAGGGCTGTGTCCGTGCCTATGAAAAAAATACTCCGACTTTAATTGTCGGAGTATTTTTTCAACCGAACGGGAATTTGGATTAATACATGCCGCCCATATCCGGTGCAGCCGGAGCCGGAGCCACAGGTTCCTTCTTATCCGCAACCAGGCTCTCGGTGGTCAGCACCATGGAAGCCACGGACGCCGCGTTCTGCAGCGCGGAGCGGTTAACCTTGGTCGGGTCGACGATACCATTGGTGATCATATCGCCATATGTCTCGGTCGCCGCGTCAAAGCCATAGCCGACCTTGCCGGAATTCTTGACCTTATCGACAACGATTGCGCCTTCAATGCCCGCGTTGATCGCAATCTGTGCCATCGGCGCCTCAAGGCCGCGCGCAACGATCTGCATGCCGGTCTTTTCGTCGCCCTCGGCGGTCTCGGCCAGCGCCTCGACTGCTGCGATCGCATTGACATACGCAACGCCGCCGCCGGCTACGATACCTTCCTCAACAGCCGCGCGGGTCGCGTTGAGGGCGTCCTCGATGCGCAGCTTCTTCTCTTTCATCTCAGTCTCGGTAGCAGCGCCGACCTTGATGACCGCTACGCCGCCCGCCAGTTTCGCCAAGCGCTCCTGCAGCTTCTCACGGTCAAAGTCGGAAGTTGTGCGCTCGATCGCGCCGCGGATCTCGGCTACGCGGTTGGCGATATCCTGCTTGTCGCCCGCGCCATCCACAATCGTAGTGGTTTCCTTGGTGACCTTGATCTGACGCGCAGAACCCAGCATATCCATGGTGGCGTCCTTAAGCTCGATGCCGATCTCTTCGGAGATCACCGTGCCGCCGGTCAAGATCGCGATATCACGCAGCATATCCTTGCGGCGGTCGCCGAAGCCCGGCGCCTTGACCGCAACACAGGTGAACGTGCCGCGCAGGCGGTTAACGATCAGGGTGGACAGCGCCTCGCCCTCGATATCCTCGGCAATAAGCAGCAGCTTCTTGCCGGACTTAACAACCTGCTCCAGAATCGGCAGCAGCTCCTGGATGTTAGACAGCTTCTTGTCCGTAATCAGGACCAGCGCATCGTCCAGATTTGCTTCCATCTTCTCGGTATCCGTGCACATATAGGGGGTGACATAGCCGCGGTCAAACTGCATGCCCTCGACAACCTCGGAATAGGTTTCCGCAGTTTTGGACTCTTCCACCGTGATTACGCCGTCGGTCGAAACCTTTTCCATCGCCTCCGCGATCAGCTGGCCGATCTCGTCATCGCTGGAAGAGATCGCACCGACACGGGCGATATCATTGGAGCCGTCAACCGCCTTGGAATTCTTGGCGATCGCTTCTACCGCCGCATTGACCGCCTTGGAAATGCCGCGACGCATGACCATCGGGTTTGCGCCCGCAGCCACGTTTTTCAGACCCTCTCGCACGAACGCCTGCGCGAGCACGGTCGCGGTGGTGGTGCCGTCGCCCGCCACGTCGTTAGTCTTGGTCGCAACTTCCTTCACAAGCTGCGCGCCCATGTTCTCATAGGGATCGTCAAGCTCGATCTCCTTGGCGATGGTGACGCCGTCGTTGGTGATCAGCGGCGCGCCGTACTTCTTGTCCAGAACAACATTGCGGCCCTTCGGACCGATCGTAACTTTAACGGTATCGGCGAGCTGATCGATGCCGCGCTGCAGCGCCTTGCGCGCGTCCTCGCCGTAAATAAGCTGTTTCGCCATGATAAATTACCTCCTCAAATTACTCTACGATTGCAAGAATATCGCCCTGACGAACGATGATGTAGGTTTCGCCGTCCAGCTTGACCTCTGTGCCGGTGTACTTACTGGTAATGACCTTCTGGCCCTTCTGGACCTCCATTTTGATCTCCTTACCATCGACAACGCCGCCCGGGCCGACCTCGATGATTTCAGCGACCTGCGGCTTTTCCTGCGCAGACGCGGTGAGGATGATGCCGCTGGCAGTGGTCTCCTCCGCCTCGATCATCTTGATAACAACACGATCAGAAAGGGGCTTGAGTTTCATAACGGGTTCCTCCTATAAAAATTAAAGTTGACTGAATCAGGGTTTAGCACTCTTTCGTCCTGAGTGCTAACTCGATTATTATATTACATCAACTCTTTTCGTTGTGCAAGAGTTTTTTTGGAAAAACTGACATAAAATTTATGAATTTTTTGTGAATCACTTTGACCCGTTTTCTCGTTTTTTAGCAGACGAATGCATTGAGTGCTTATAGTACATATGAAGCTCGCATTTGATCATGCCGTTATACAGCTTCCGCCTTTTATCCGCTGGCCGGCTGTAACAGCGCTCAAACAGCGGGTCCGAGCTTAGAATATACTGCTTCATCGGTGATTTCCCTGTTGCGCGTCCGAACGCACGATAGAGCGCTTCCGCCTGCTGCACATCGAGCAGCCGTTCGCCATATGGGGGATTGGCAAACACCACCCCTTCCCCGCTGTAATCGTGCTGCACAGCATCTACCTGCTCAAAAAACACCGTACCCGCAACGCCCGCTTTCCGTGCGTTCTCCATGGAAAGCTGGACGCATGCTGGATCGATATCGCTTCCAACAATCGAAAACCGCGCGCCGCCATCCGTCAGGTCGATGGCCGCTTCGCGAGCCAGCCGCCAGGCGTCTGCGTCAAGGCAACCCCATTTCTCCGCCTCAAATGACCGAAGCAGCCCGGGCGCGCGCCGCTGGGCGATCATCGCCGCTTCAATCGCAATCGTTCCCGAACCGCAGAATGGATCCAGCAGCGGTTCTCGTCCACGCCAGCGTGCCAGCTTGACCATGGCTGCCGCGAGCGTCTCCCGCAACGGCGCGGCGTTGCTGTTTGCGCGATATCCGCGCTTATGCAGCCCCAGGCCGGAGGTATCCAGAAATACCTCCGCTGTATCGCGCATAATGGAAAACTGTATCTGGTATTTCGCGCCGGTTTCCTCGAACCAGGATAGACCATAGGCATGTCCCAAACGTTCCACCACCGCTTTTTTCACGATCCGCTGGCAGTCCGGTATGGAGTGGAGCGCCGAATCCAGGCTGTACCCCTTGACGGGGAAGGACCCGTCCCTCGGAATAAACTGCTCCCAAGGCAGCGCGCGCACACCCTCGAACAGAGCGTCGAAGCTTTTCGCGGAAAACACGCCGAGACGGATCAGGACGCGCTCCGCACAGCGCAGGTTCAGATTGGCCCATGCGAGCGTATTTTCATCTCCCGCAAATAAAACCCTGCCGTTCTCGGCATGCACTTCCTCCAGCTTTCCCCCGAACCGAAGTTCGTCCGCGACGATCCCTTCCAGCCCGAACAGAGTCGGGCAGCACATGGTCAGTTCCATTCGATTCCCTCTTTTCTTCCGAAAAAAAGCCCCTGCCGCTGCCGGGCAGGAGCCGTTCTGTTGTACTTAATCTTATCCGTTCAGGGGTATTTTGTCAAGACGGTCTACCACATACAGACGTTTGGCATCTGTGGCTTTTCGATTCTGCGGGACAGATATCGGATCAGACGTATGCCCAACAGCCGCAGCACAACGACGTATAGAAGCCCTGCGCCGCACACTGTCGCCCCCAGTGCAGCAATATCATTCATGAGGTACTCTTGCAGAACAGAGTAGAAAATCCGCGTCCAGCAAAAAAGGGTAGCGCCGCATAGTAGCGGAACGCCAAAGCGGCGCAGCGGCCGGACCGCGAAGCCGGTATGCCGCTGCAAAATGCAGAAATTGATTAGAAACGCACCCGCGCTGGTCAGCAGCATGGCGAGCAGATAACCGTAAATGCCGAGTGTCGGCCGTGCGCACCAGCGATACATCAGGCAGAGCTGGACCAGCTCCGCGCTGACTGCCGTGACCACATTCAAATGCTGCAGCCCGAGCGCGTTCAACAGGCTGCCGGACGACATCTGGTAGTAACTGACGATTGCGACCGCTCCCAGCAGGGCTACATAACCGGCCGTCAACGGCTGGCCAAAGAAGAACTCGCTCAACTGCGGCGCAAGCGGAATCAGCACCGCTGTAGCAGGCAGCGCAATCAGGCCGACGGTGGAAACCGATCTGCCGATTAACGCCTGCACGCGCTTGATATTCCCGACCGCCTGCGCTGCGGTGACTGCCGGAAGCAGAGCGGTGCAGACTGAGCTGACCAGCGCCACTGGAAGAAGAAGCAGAGGCATCGCCATACCGGAGATTACACCGAGTGCCGAGAGTGCCTGTTCATAGGTCAGTCCGGCCACCATCAGCCGCTGCGGAAGCAGGACCGAACCGGCCGAGCTGATGATATTGCCGACCAAAGCCGATGCGGAAAGCGGCAACGCGATAAAGAAAAACTGCTTGCTTGTCTCTGCGTCGAGTCTTCCGGCGCGCTGACCAGCCGCTATATTTTTCTGGAACAGACGTGTCAGGAACAAAGCGCTGAACACTTCGCTCACCACCATGCCAGCAAAAATCAGCATAGCGATCGTTCCGTAATCCTCTCCCTGGTATTCATATAACAGGATACCGACTGATAAAATCCGGATCAGTTGTTCTCCTACCTCGGAATAGGCGGTAAACTGCATTTGTTCCAGGCCGATAAACAGGGACTTGAAGATATTCTCCACACCGGTCAGCGTGAGGCATAATAGAACGAACGGGAACGCCTTGGCGCACCGGATATCTCCCAGCCATCCGGCCGCGATCCTGTTTCCGAAAAGCAGGATGACCGCCGCGCAGAATGTACATAGTGTAAAAAAAACTGTGAACGCCAGCCGGAGGATCGCACCGATTTTTCCGCGCTCTCCCCTTGCCTCGCTGGCCGCGCTCAGACGGGAGCAGGCCATGGTCACGCCGGAAAGGCAGCCGGCATTGAGTACCAGATAGGCGGAATTGACCAGGCGGTAAACGCCAAGCCCCTCCGCGCCGGCAAAGTGGCTGAGGATAACGCGATAAAGGAATCCCAGCGCCTGCAGCGCCAAATTGCCGCAGGCAAGGATTCCGGCCGCATATAGAATCGTTTTTTTCTGAATCCGCACGGCATGACCCCATTTCACTTTAAGGCTATGCCGAGTTATGCACGGATATGAAAGAAAAAGGCCTTCTCCACATAGGAGAAAGCCTGGTATACCCTTATATCCTTTTGCTCATTTTTTCGCTGTATTCCGCGCGGAACGCAGCAAATGTGCCCTGTTCGAGTGCATCACGGATCTCCTGCATCAAATGGTTATAGAACCACAGGTTATGCATGACCAACAGGCGCTGAGATAGCATTTCACCGCTTTTGAGCAGATGGCGGAGATAAGCACGGCTGAATCTCTGGCAGGTCGGGCACCCGCAGCCTTCCTCGATCGGCCGGTCATCCGTCTGATATTTTGCGTTCATAATGTTTAAAATACCATTATGCGTGAACAGGTGTCCATGCCTTGCGTTTCTGGTCGGCATGACGCAGTCAAAGAAATCAACGCCGCGCGCCACGCCTTCGATAATGTTGGACGGTGTGCCAACCCCCATCAAATAACGCGGCTTGTTTTCCGGCGCATGCGGCAGCACCACATCCAGGATGTGATACATGACCTCGGTGCTTTCGCCCACCGCGAGGCCGCCGATCGCATAGCCGGGCAGGTCAAGCTCTGCAATCGCCTGCATATGCTCGATGCGCAGGTCGTCATAGGTGCCGCCCTGATTGATGCCGAACAGCATCTGCTGCGGATTTACCGTATCCGGCAGGCTGTTGAGCCGCGTAAGCTCTGCCTTACAGCGCCGCAGCCAGCGGGTTGTCCGGTCGATCGAGTCTTTAACATATTCGCGCGGTGCCGGATTTTCAATGCATTCGTCAAACGCCATTGCAATATCCGAGCCGAGGTTCGACTGGATCCGCATGCTTTCCTCCGGCCCCATAAAAATCCTGCGCCCATCGACATGTGAATGGAACGTCACGCCCTCTTCCTTGATTTTGCGTAACGTAGCCAGAGAGAACACCTGAAAGCCGCCGGAATCGGTCAGCATGGGGCCGTCCCAACGCATAAAGCGGTGCAGCCCGCCCATTTGCCTGACGATCTGATCCCCCGGCCGCACATGCAGATGATAGGTGTTGGACAGTTCGATTTGACATCCGAGCGCTTTCAGGTCAAACGCATCAACCGCGCCCTTGATCGCGCCGGCCGTTCCGACATTTTGGAACACCGGTGTCTGCACAACGCCGTGGGCGGTGCAAAATTCCCCTCTTCTGGCGTATCCCTCTGTTTTGAGCAGATTAAAAGTTCCTATTTTCATAATTCCCTCGTTACTTTTCAAGCAGTGGGTCTATTTTACCACAAACCGCCAGCCGTTTCAATGTTGCACCGCAAATAATTCGTTTTTTCTCTCTGAAATGGCTGCTTTGCCGCCTCAAACGCGGCGCTTTGACAAAATTCTATCAGAATTGTATACTATAGCAATTCCCAGGATATTTGATTGGCATCTTTTTGTTAGGTATTGTTTGCGTTTTGACTTGTTTTTTTCATCCGCAGCCCATACAATTACAGTAACAGGAGTTACTGCAGGCTTACCAAAGGAGAATGCTTATGGATCGCTTTACAGGCTATGTCGGCACCTACCATTCCAGCCGCTCGCAGGGGATTTATCGTTTTTTTCTGGACGCCGAATCCGGTAAATTGGCAGGAGAGAACTGCGTTTTAGACGTGCCTGACTCCAAATACCTCGCCATACGCCAAGACGGTTTGCTGGCGTCGGTCGTAGGGCGTGCAGGTAAGGCCGGACTCTGTGTGGCGGATCTGCGCCAGTCTTCCCACCCCTTTCAGGTGGAAGCCCTCACCGAGGGAAGCGCAGGCTGCCATGCGGCGTTCTATCAGACGTATGGGTATACCGCCAATTTTCACGCCGGAACGGTTTCTTTTTACCGGATTGCTGATAAGACACCGGTTTTTCAGTACACAATACCCATAGCGCCCGGCGCGGGCTGCCATCAGGTCCTTTTTCACGCGGATACGCTGCTGGTCCCCTGCATGGAGCTGGACGAGATTCGCATGTTCCATATTCCCGATCACACCCCCTGCGGCACGATCCCCTTTCCGCAGGGCAGCGGCCCGCGGCACGCCGTTTTGGATGAGACATCCCAAGCCCTGTATGTAGCCGCCCAAAAGGATAATTCCCTTTACTGCTTCCATATCTGCGGAAACAGAGAATTCCGCCTATTTCAGCGTGTTCCGCTGCTGGTCTCCCCCGACCCCGCGCGAGACGAAGCCGCCGCGATCCGTCTTTCACCGGACCACCGGTTCCTGTATATCTCGGTGCGCGGCGCAGACCAGATCGTCGTTTTGGAGCGAAGGAACGGCAAACTGCAGGTCATTCAGCGCATTCCCTCCGGAGGCGAACATCCGCGTGATATCGCCCTCTCGCCGGACGGACGCTGGCTGCTCGCGGCAAACCGCTTTTCCGGCGATCTGGTCAGCTTCCCGCGCGACTCTGCCACCGGCCGCCTCGGCGCGGCCTGCGGCCATACAATCATCCACCAAGGCGTCAGTATTGTTTTTGATGCCCAAGAAAGAAAGGAACATGAAAAATGAAGCTTTGTGATATCGGCATTATCGGACTTTCCGTTATGGGCCGTAGCCTTGCGCTCAATATGGCTGACCACGGTTTTTGCGTTGCCGGCTATAACCGTAGCCGTTCGGTCACGGAAGCGGTGGTGCTGGAGCACCCGCATCCCAATCTTATGCCGTTTTATACACTGGAGTCGTTCGTCTCCGCCCTCAAGCGGCCGCGCCGCGTCATGCTGATGATCCAGGCGGGCGCACCGGTCGACGCTGTGATCGATCAGCTCCTCCCTCTGCTGGCCACAGGTGATATTCTTCTGGATGGGGGAAATTCCTTTTTTGAAGACACCCGACGGAGAAGCCGGATGCTTTCCGAAAAAGGCATCCAATACTTTGGCGTTGGCATTTCCGGCGGAGAGGAAGGCGCCCGCCGCGGCCCCTCCATCATGCCGGGCGGCGATGCGGACGCGTATCCCGCGGTGCAGCCTATTCTCGAATCCATCGCGGCGACCGCGGAGCAAATGCCATGCTGTGCCTATATCGGACCGGATGGTGCCGGACATTATGTGAAAATGGTCCACAACGGTATCGAATATGCCGATATGCAGCTTATCGCGGAAAGCTACCTGCTGCTCAAATATTGCGGTGGTTTTTCCAACGCTGCGCTTGCAGAGCTGTATGCGGACTGGAATCAGGGAGAGCTGAAAAGCTTTCTGGTCGGTATCACCGCAGACATTTTTCGGGAGAGGGACGACCTTGCGGACGGCGATCTGATCGACCACATTCTTGACAGCGCGGCTCAAAAAGGCACCGGACGCTGGACAAGTATGGAATCGCTTCGCCAGGGCGTGGATGTTTCCATGATCACAGCGGCGGCAGGCGCGCGCGTCATGTCCAATGCGCTGGAAACCCGCGAAAAGGCGGCTGGTCTGCTTGAGGTGGACGCAGTTCCTCCGGTGCAGGACCGAAAAGCATTTGCCGAACAGATCCGCCGCGCGCTTTATGCCGCGAAGATCGTCGCTTACGCCCAGGGCTTTTCGCTGCTGCGGGACGCTTCCGAACGCTATCACTGGTCACTTGACCTGGGAACGATCGCCGCTATTTTCCGCGCCGGCTGTATCATTCAGGCAGACTTTCTGAACGATATCACCGCCGCATTCCGGCGCGATCCGCTGCTCGGGAACCTCCTGCTCGACCGCTTTTTCCACGAAAAAATTGCCGCAAACCATCAAAGCCTGCGCAGCGCGGCCGCTTCGGGCATCCGGACAGGGCTGCCCCTGCCTGCCATGACAAACGCGCTCTCCTATCTGGATGCGTTCCGTTCCCCGCATACAGGCGCGAACCTCATCCAGGCACAGCGCGACTTCTTCGGCTCGCACACCTATGAGCGCACCGACCGTACCGGAGCATTTCATCACGAATGGAGGAAAACGGAATGAGCAAGGCCTTTACTATTTTTGGCGGCACTGGCGATCTGACCTTCCGCAAACTCCTGCCCGCGCTTTACAACGGAAGCATTTCCGGCGCGGAATCCGAGGATTATCAAATCATTATCATCGGGCGGCGGGAGTATACCACTGAGCAGTACTGTGCGCTTGCCCGTGAATGGGTGCAGAAGTTTGCGCGCCTGCCCTACTCGGATCGCGCGTTCGGGCGATTTGCCTCCCGCATCGCATACTACCGCATGGATTTCTCCGACCCTGCCGCCTATCAGGAGCTGAATGACTATTTCAGCGCGCACGGAATTGAGGAATTTATTTTTTACCTTGCAGTCGCGCCCCGCTTTTTCGGTCTGATCGCCGAAAATCTGGCGTCGGTATCAGGCGCCTCCCGCGGCAAGGTGATTCTGGAAAAGCCGTTCGGTGAAACGCTCGAAGCGGCAAAGGACTTAAACCGCCGGCTGGAAACGATTTTTTCTCCGGACCAGATCTACCGTATCGACCACTACCTCGGCAAGGAAATGGTCCGCAACATTGAAACAATCCGCTTCTCCAATCCGATTTTTACCAACCTGTGGGATGCGCGCTTCATTGAATCCGTGCAGATCTCCGCGCTGGAGGACGTTGGCGTCGAATCCCGCGGCGGCTATTATGACGAAGCCGGCGCCATGAAAGACATGGTGCAAAACCATTTGTTCCAAATTCTCTCTATCGTGGCGATGGAGAGGCCCAGCGATTATATCGGCTCGGATATGCACGCGGAACAGCTCAAGGTTTTGCATGCCCTGCGTCCGGTCGGCCAGGAGCCGATCAAGGATACGCTCGTCCTTGGCCAATATGAGGGCTACCGGCAGGAAAAGCTGGTGGGCGCCCATTCCCAGACAGATACCTACGCTGCTTTACGTCTGTTTATTGACAATGACCGTTGGCGCGGCGCACCCTTCTATATCCGCACAGGGAAAAAGCTGGGCGAGCGGGAGATGAACGTCGTCGTAACATTCCGGCGCCCCCGTCCGGATGTTGCGCATAACGTTCTTGTCATCCGCATACAGCCGACCGAGGGCGTCTATCTGCAGTTCAATATCCAAAAACCGGGCGATACCACTGATATCACCCAGGCAAAGATGGATTTTTGCCAAAGCTGCCTGCTGGAAAACCGCATCAACACACCGGAGGCATATGAACGGCTGATCGGCGCCTGCATCCGCGGCGAACACTTTTGGTTCTCCCAATGGGACCAGATCGAAACCGGCTGGGAATACGTCGAGCAGCTCCGCACCGCATACCGCGAAGCAGGGCTGCCTCTTGTCAGCTATCCTACGGGTTCCTCCGGACCCGTGCAGGCCGACCGGCTGCTCGAGCGGTTTGGCCACGCATGGTTCAAGACCTGATATAAAGAAACAGCGCCGGCATCTGCCGGCGCTGTTTCTTTTCCTTTACCCATTTTAATAGAGAAGCATGGAATCGCCAAACGAGAAAAATCGATATTCCTCGCCAATCGCCTGCCGGTATGCATTCATCACCATCTCCCGCGTGGCGAACGCGGAAATCAGCATCATCAGCGTGCTCTCCGGCAAATGGAAGTTTGTCACAAGGTGATCGACCGCCTTGAACTGGTAGCCCGGGTAAATAAAAATATCCGTCCAGCCCGACTGGGGCCGTACCTGCCCGCTTTCATCCGCGATTGTTTCCAGTGTCCGGCAGGCGGTCGTGCCGACGGCCCAGATCTTACCGCCCGCAGCCCGCGTACCGTTGATCAGGCCAGCGGTTTCCGCATCCATGATATAATATTCGGCGTGCATCACATGGTCGGTGATCTCCTCCTCCTTGACAGGCCGGAACGTCCCCAAGCCAACATGCAGCGTGACAAAGGCAAGCTTTACCCCCTTTTTCCGCAACGCCTCCAGCAGTTCCGGCGTAAAATGGAGGCCTGCCGTGGGCGCAGCGGCCGAGCCGGGCGTTTTGGAATAAACCGTTTGATACCGCTCCGGATCATCCAGCTGTTCCTTGATATACGGCGGCAGCGGCATCGTGCCGAGCTGATCCAGTATTTCCAGGAAAATCCCTTCATGGTGGAATCGGATCAGGCGGTTCCCGTCTGGTTGAACGGCCTCAACCGTGGCGGTGAGCATACCATCCCCAAAGGTCAGCTCCACGCCGGTGCGTGTCTTACGCCCCGGCCGCGTCAGGCACTCCCACAGCCCTTCGCCCTTATCCGTTAGCAGTAGTACCTCGATCGGTGTCGTATGCCCGACCGCATGCCCCATCAGCCGCGCCGGAATCACGCGGGAATTATTGAACACCATACAGTCCCCCGGCTCGACATAGGCCAGCAGGTCGCGAAAATGCCGGTGCGAGACCGACCCGTCCGTCCGATCCAGTACCAACAGACGGGACGCGTCACGCTGTTCCAGCGGATGCTGCGCGATCAACCGCTCTGGAAGATCAAAATAAAAATCGCTTTTTTTCATCATAAAAGCATGGACGCCCGCGCGGAGCGCCCATGCTGCTTTCCTCCTTTACTGTCTGTTCCGCGTTTATCCGGCAACGGAAACGCCGGTAAAATAGAATTTGAGTATTTCTTCATAGTCAAAGCCCTGCTTGGCCATCGCATAGGCGCCCCACTGGCTCATGCCTACGCTGTGGCCCCAGCCGGAGCCCTGAAACGTATAGCTCGCGGCATTCGTAACGGGAACCTGCTCTTCCGCGTCCTCCGTAGTGCGGATCAGAACCGTTTCGTTTTCAAAGCCCACCGAGAAGCCTAACGCCTCCCCTATGTCACGCACCTTATAATAGTTGTTCCCATTGACACGGTAGCCTGTCAGGGAAATCCCCTTCCCGTTCAGCAGGATCGTGGAATCCGAGGGCGTACAGCTTTCGACCGCAGTCGTACCCGGCGCAGCCATTTCACCGCCGACCGTTTGGTAGGCCGCACCTTTGGTCAGCTCGATGCGGTTGTTCCTGCCGTCCCATGCCACATTGAACTGGCTGTCCGTACCATTCAATATGTAGGCGATATCGCGCAGCTTATAGTAGTTGTTGTCATTGATATTATAGCCCTGCGGCTCGACCGGCTTGCCATCCGCGGTTACCTTATGCGTGGATGGGCTGATCTTCAAGCTTGCGCGCTGCGGCAGGACGGCCGCGGCGCCAGAGGTATTGGGCGTGATCGTATACCGGATGCTGTCCAGTCCGAATACTGTGCGCACCTCGTCTTTCTCAATGATCACCTGTTTGCCAGCCGTATCCGTCACAGTCACTTCATTGACGTTGTCCGTCGCGGTCCGCTTGGTGACTTCCACATTTGCCACGGTGCCGATCGTGTATCCGGCGCTTATCAGCTTTTTCTGCACTTCTGCCGCAGTGAGGGTCACGCTCCACGAGCTGTCGTATTCCTCGTAAGGATCGATCTTGCCTTTCAGGTAAGGATAGTCACCACCCCAGACGTTCGCGGCATCCTCGGTCGCGCCGCCATCCGATGAAAAGAAATACCCGATGACCGGCTCCCCCTCATAGGTCAGGTATTCCCCCTTTGTGGCGTCCACCGCCGCATCAGAAGCCGCGGTCGCTTTATTGGCGCCCAGATAGACCTGGCAGTTTGTGGTATTGCAAAGGTCGTACCCGTCGCTTGTATGCTTATGCGTTCCCAGCGCGAAAGACCGTGCGCATACCGCCTGTGCTTTCTGCGCTTCCTCCGGCCATTCCGGATCGATCTCGTACGGAAGAACGCCCTTCACATAATCTTCTAATCCAACATAATTTATAACAGTCAGGTTTCCGCTGGAAGAACGCCTGTACACAAAATCCCCGCGCCACTGATAGCCCCTGAACCAGGTCAGCTCGCTGTTCGGACGGATGGCCAAATGATCCGCGCCCGCCGCCGAGGTATACAGGACCTTACCGTTCGCCGTGTTCGACACCTGGAAAGCATCGTTCACCAGCTTCACGGTAAGCTGGGTATCCGATAAAGCCGTGCCGCCGGAAAATGTGGTGCCGTCCATCGTGCCGACCGTGTAGCCGGCCTCCTCGCCGGATACATTTTCCAGCTTTGGGTCAGCAAAGGCGTTTTCCCCACTGATGGTAAGCCCGACGCGCAGCGTTACATTGGTATCGGCCGCTGACGCGGGCAGGCCGGTGAAGCAGGCGGTCACCACTGTGACGCAAAGCAGCAAGGATAGGATTTTTTTCATACGGTTCATTTCATTAAAGTCCTCCTATTAATTTCTTCTGGCTTCTATTGACAAATAACAGACCATATTCTAAAATAAAGTCGATATGTATATTCCGTCACTACGATAGAGGCGCGGTTTTCATCAGTATCGTCTGGAAGGGGCCGTAACCCCGTTTGATCAGACGAGAAAGGGTCTGCCGCCGAAGCCTTCTCCTTGTTACGGCAGGGCGGGCTGGACGTCGAGGAAAACATCCCTGCGTCTGTCATCAGCAGCAATGCCGGTGGAGAGCTATCCTTTTTAGAAGAATACGGATTGTCCGCTTTTTCTATTATAGTATAGATCATACCGGTTTTTCAACCGGTTTTTTTCTTTATTGCCGTGTTGGCGGAAATTATCCAACGATTTGTAATTTTGGGGAGGACAATGTGGAAATGAAGCATTACAAAGTTGGCATCGTCGGTGCGACCGGCATGGTCGGGCAGCGTTTTTCCCTGCTGCTGGAAAACCATCCTTGGTTTGAGGTCGCCGCGCTTGCGGCGTCCGGCCGAAACCGCGGCAAAACTTATGAGGAAGCCTGCGCGGGCCGCTGGAAGATGACCGCGCCGATGCCGGAAAAGTTCAAGGACATGGTGATGTACGACGCAACGGAAGACGCGGAGGAGATCGCCGCCAAGGTGGATTTTATTTTCTGCGCTGTGGACATGAAAAAGGATGAGATCCGTGCGCTGGAGGAAAAATACGCAAAGCTGGAGTGTCCGGTCTGCTCGAACAATTCGGCTCACCGCATGACGCCCGATGTGCCGATGATCATTCCGGAAATCAACGCGGCGCATGCGGCGATCATTCCGGCGCAGCGCAAGCGCTTGGGGACAAAGCGCGGCTTTATCGCAGTCAAGTCCAATTGTTCGATTCAGAGCTATGTACCCGCCCTTTCCGCCCTGCTGGATTTTGAGCCGACCGAGGTTGCCGTCTGCACCTATCAGGCAATTTCCGGCGCCGGCAAAACCTTCGAGAGCTGGCGCGAAATGGTTGATAACGTTATCCCCTACATCGGCGGCGAGGAAGAAAAAAGTGAAAAAGAGCCGATGAAGGTGTGGGGCCGCGTCGCAGGTGACCATATCGAGCCTGCCTCCTCCCCTGTTATCACCGCACAATGCCTGCGCGTGGCATGCTCGGACGGTCATATGGCGGCAGCGTTCGTCAAATTCAAAAACAAACCCGCCAAGGAAGAAATGATTGCGCGCTGGCGTGGCTATCAGGGCCGTGCGCAGGAGCTCGCGCTTCCCTCTGCCCCCGCGCATTTCCTGACCTATTTCGAAGAGGACGACCGGCCCCAGACCAGGCTCGACCGCGACCTGGAGAACGGCATGGGCGTTTCGATCGGCCGGCTGCGCGAGGACGCCCTGTACGACTATAAATTTGTGAGCCTGTCACATAATACCCTGCGCGGCGCAGCGGGCGGTGCCGTATTAATGGCCGAGTTATTGTGCGCCGAAGGCTATATGGACCGATAAGGAGGAGTATGACAATTATGAAAAAGCCTGTTTTTACCGGTGCCGGTGTTGCGATCATTACACCGTTCAAGGCGAATGGTGCGGTAAATTATGACGAATTCGGACGCATCATCGACTATCAGATCGCGCATGGCACGGACGCCATCATTGTCTGCGGCACAACGGGCGAATCATCCGCCCTGCACGACAAGGAGCATCGCGAGGTTCTCGCCTGGTGCTGCGAGTATGTCAACCACAGGGTTCCCGTTATTGCCGGCGTCGGTTCGAACCACACGGATTATGCAGTCGAACTGACCAGGTTTGCCAAGGAGTGTGGCGCCGAAGGCGGCCTTTCTGTTACCCCTTATTATAACAAGACGACGCAGCGGGGCCTTCTCGCCCACTACACTGCGATTGCCGACAGCTGCGACCTGCCGATCATTCTCTACAACGTTCCCAGCCGGACCGGCGTATGCTTTACGGCAGACACGCTGCTTGAGCTTTCCAAGCATCCGAACATCAACGGCATCAAAGCCGCATCCGGCAATTTCACGCTTCTTGCCGAAACCATGGCAAAATGCGGGGGTGACCTTAACGTCTGGTCGGGTAACGACGACCAAATTGTCCCCATGATGGCGCTGGGAGGCAAGGGCGTCATCTCGGTCCTTTCCAACGTTGCCCCGCAGGAAACGCATGACCTGACGCAGCTGTGCTTTGAAAACCGCTATCCGGAAGCCGCTGCCATGCAGCTCAAGTACCACAACCTGATCGACGCATTGTTCTGTGAAGTCAACCCGATCCCCGTCAAGAAGGCTATGGAGCTGTTGGGCTGGAATCCTGGGCCGCTGCGCCTTCCGCTTGTCGAGCCTAGTGAAGAGCACACCGCTTATATTCAGCGCGAGCTTGCGGCTGTGGGCTGCCGGATCGAGTTATAAATTAAAGGAGTTTTGAAAAGATGTTAAAAATCGCGCTTTCCGGCTGCAGCGGCCGGATGGGCCGTGTGATCGCCGATATTGTCGCCAGCCGTAATACGATGCAGATTGTTGCCGGTTTTGATGTCAATACGGCAAAATATGCGGATTTTCCGGTTTTTTCCGACCCCTTTGAGTGTACGCTTGACTGTGATGTAATCATCGATTTCTCCAATGCTTCCAGCACGGAACATCTGCTGGCGTATTGTGAAAAGCACCATCTTCCGGTTGTAATCTGCACCACCGGCCATACCGGAGAGCAACTCGACCGGATCCGCAGCGCGGCGGCTAAAATCCCCGTGTTCCGCTCCGGCAATATGTCGATCGGTATCAACCTGATGACCGCTCTCCTTCGCGAAGCCGCCTCTATTTTAGGCGATCAATATGATGTGGAGATCATCGAAAAGCATCATAACCAGAAGCTTGACGCGCCCTCCGGCACGGCTCTGATGCTTGCCGATGCCGTGGCAGGAGCGCTTCCCTATAACGCCACCTATGTGTACGACCGCCACCAACGCCGCGAAAAGCGTCCTGCGCATGAAATCGGTATATCTGCGATCCGCGGCGGTACGATTGTTGGCGAACATACCGTTTTGTTCTGCGGACGGGACGAAATCATCGAGATCAAGCATACCGCCCTCTCCCGCGAGGTTTTTGCGGTTGGCGCTGTTGATGCAGCCGCCTTTATGGTCGGTTGCCAAAAGCCTGGGATATACGATATGAACGATGTGATTGCAGCCCGCAATATTGAATTTCCCTAATTTCCCTGCAAAAGTAAAACAGAAAAGCCCAAAGGCACAATTCTGTCCTTTGGGCTTTTCTGTTTTTAAGAGAGAAAGTAAGAGGGTTTTTTTGTGGCAAAATTTTAGTAATTACGGTATTTTGCCGCATTTGGTACCGTGACCGCGTACTAATTTGGTTCGGTTACCGTGACAAACTATAAACGCAACAGACCGGAATGTCAATAGAATTTTCAAAACTTTTCGTCGCCGGTTTTGTTTTTGTGGGAATTGTATATTTTCCTTGAAATTCTTTCGTTTATTTCGTATAAAACCGTTCCCGAAGCCATATTGGACTGGTATGCGTCATTTTTTGTCTTTGTTTTTTGTGCAGACTGTCAAATTTACAATCCCCCGCTCTGGACATAATACCGAATTTCATTAAATTTTATTTTTTAGGATTGACTTTGCCATGGAATGTGGTATAGTGACCATGTAAAGCACAAAATGTTATTTCAGCGGCTGCCACTGCACCGAGCGCATTAGAGCAGCTTTTCTTTTTGCCGCGTCCGGCACCGTTCCCGCGAGCGATTTTGCGCTTACACACGCATGTACTGCAAATTTTATAGGAGGGATACCCCATGAAAGAATTCAAGATGTATGCCGACATCGTCTACCATGATTCCTTTCAGGAATTTATGGAAGGAGAAAATGTCGGTGCAGAGGATTTTATTTTAACAAATGAATTCCTGTACAACCAGTATGTCAAGCCGCTCAACCCCAACTGCGGCTCCCTTTTCATCGAGGCGTATGGCAAGGGCGAGCCGACCACCGAGATGGTTGATGAAATTAAAAAGGCAATTCCGGCTGGTGTCAAGCGCCTGATTGCGGTCGGCGGCGGCTCGGTCATCGATATTGCGAAGATGTGCTCCCTGCATGTTTCCTCCAACAAGACCGAGGATCTGTTCGACCTGAGTCCGGACGCAGAGAAGCCCACCCGCATCTATGAGGTATATGCAATCCCGACTACCTGTGGCACCGGTTCCGAAGTGACGAACGCCTGTGCCGTCGAGTTGTCCAGCCTGCACACCAAGCGCGGCCTGAACAGCCCTCTGATGTTCCCCGCAAAATCTGTGCTGATTCCGGAGCTGATTTCCGGCCTGCCGTATAAGTTCTTTGCTACTTCGTCGATCGATGCGCTTATCCATGCGACTGAGTCCTACCTCTCCCCCAAGGCCAGTCCGGTTTCCGAGCTGTTCTCCAAGGAAGCGATTCGCCTGATCTTCGAAGGCTATCAGTACATCGTGAAAAACGGCCTGGACAAGTGGACGGACCGTGCGCAGGAGTTTATCAACGCTTCCAACTTCGCAGGCCTTGCGTTCTGCTCGGCGGGCTGTGCCGCAGTGCATGCTTTGAGCTATCCGCTCGGCGGCGGCTATCACATCCCGCACGGCGAAGCCAACCAGCTTGTTTTCGCGGCAACGTTCCGCAAGTACAAGGAAAAGCAGCCGGTGGGCAAGATCAACGATCTCGAAAAGATGTGGGGCGACCTGCTCGGCGTTCCGGCTGATCAGGCGCTGGAGGCAGCGTTCCAGTTATTCGACCAGGTTCAGCCGCGCAAGCCGCTGAAGGAATTCGGCATTTCGGATGCGGAATTCCAGGGCTTTGCAGAGGGCGTCATGGCTGGCCAGACCCGTCTGCTGAATAACAACTATGTACCGCTCACCATTGAAGATATGGTTGAGATCTATAAGTCGGTATATTAATAACAAAGAAAGCGAAGTGAGGGCAAAATGAAAAAAAGTCTCAAAGAAATGAACATCTTCGCCGCTCAGATCCGCAAAGCTGCCCTGCGCGCGATGAACGCGTTCCACGGCGGCCATGTCGGCGGCTCGATGTCCATGTCCGATCTGATGGCGGCGCTGTATGGTGAAGTCATGAAGGTAGACCCGAAAAACCCCCAGTGGGAAGAGCGCGACTGGCTGGTCGTATCCAAAGGCCATTGCGGTCCCGCAGTTTACGGCACGCTGGCACTGATGGGCTATTTCCCCGAGGACGAGCTGGATACGCTGAATAAGGAAGGCACCCGCCTCCCCTCCCACTGCGACCGCAACCGCACGCCCGGTATTGATATGACGACCGGCTCGCTTGGCCAGGGCGTATCCGCCGCAGTCGGCATTGCCTGGGGCATGCAGTATCAGAAAAAGCCGAACTATGTTTATACCATACTCGGCGACGGCGAGTGCGACGAAGGCCAGGTTTGGGAGGCGGCGCTGTTCGCAGCGACCAAGAAGCTCGGCCACTTGATCGGCTTTGTTGATTACAACAAAAAGCAGCTTGATGGATATACCAAGGACATCTGCGATCTGGGCGACCTCCGTCAGAAGTTTGAGGACTTCGGCTGGCATTCCCAGGAGGTTGACGGCCACGATATCCCCGCTATCGTCGCCGCGATCGAGGAAGCAAAAAAGGTTGCTGACAAGCCCTCGATGATCGTTCTCAATACGATCAAGGGCAAGGATTGCTGCTTTGCCGATACTTTCTACAACCATTTCGTCCGTTTCCCGGAAGAGGATTACGAGGCTGCCATCAAGGAACTGGACGCTAAGATCGCAAAGCTGGAAAGTGAGGGTTAATCGCATGTACAAAGTTGTTAAAGAGATTCGTCCCGAAGAGGTCGAGATGAAAAAGACCTTTGCGGACACCATGGAAGAGATGGCCGCAAAGGACGATGCCGTCGTATACTTTGACTGCGACGTTATCAACTCCATTGGCATGGTCGGTTTCGGAGAAAAGTATCCGGACCGCTGCATTGACTGCGGCATCCAGGAAGCAAATATGATCGGCGTCGCCGCGGGCGCGTCTGCGGTCGGCCTCAAGCCGTTCACACATACTTTCGGTCCGTTCGCCGCACGCCGTGTCATTGACCAGGTTTACATCTCCGCTGCCTACGCAAAGCTCAATGTGCGCATGATCGGTTCGGACGCCGGCGTCACCGCTTCCTACAATGGCGGCACCCATATGCCGATTGAGGACATGGGCCTGATGCGCACAATTCCGGAGGTCACTCTGCTTGAGCCTACCGATTCGGTCATGCTGGCCGATTTGATGCGTCAGACTAAGGATATGTACGGCGTATTCTATATCCGCATCACCCGTAAGGTTGTGGACAAGGTTTTCGAGGATGGCTCTACCTTTGAAATTGGCAAGGCGGTCGAGCTGCGAGATGGCAGTGATGTCACGCTGATCACTTCCGGCTACTGCACCACGGATACCATCAAGGCTGCCGAGATCCTGGCAAAGGAAGGCATTTCCGCCAAGGTTCTGAATATGTTCACCTGGAAGCCGCTCGACGTTGAGGCGATTGTTGCCGCCGCACAGAAGACCGGCGCGATCGTGACAGTAGAGAACCATAATGTCATCAACGGCCTTGGTTCTGCTGTGGCTGAGGTGGTTGGCGAGCATTGCCCGGTTCCGATGAAGCGCATCGGCGTGCAGGACCGCTTTGGCGAAGTCGGTTCCATCGATTATTTGAAGGGGATTTTTGGCATGACGGTGGAGGATATCGTCGCAGCCGCCAAGGAGACCATCAAGCGCAAATAATTCCGTTGCCTATACAACAGGGAGGTATGCTTTCCGCATATCTCCCTGTTTTTTTGGTTCATTTTCCCGGTTTGTAGCTTGTCTTCTGTACACATAGGTTGCTTGGCCTATGCCGCAACAATGAAAGCGGCAGCCATGTCCAGATGGAGCGCCATTGCGCATGGCAACGAGGTCAACGAAACCATCCGCCATGACGACCTCCTATGCGATGCAAAGCATCCTGACTGATGTCGTGAGCGCCGGAACCGAAGCTCCTCTGGGATATGGACTCGGCTACAGTATTTTTTACTACTATTGCGCTTCCAATGCAGTTCTGGATACGGAGCAATACATCAAGCTGCTTTCTGGGGACGGTATCGCACCCACGGAAGAAACTATCGCGGATGGCAGCTACCCTCTGCCTATGTCGTCCTGCGCAAGGACACTCCGGCGGATATGCTTGCCCGACGGCTCGCTTCGTTCATGCTCTCCGAAAACGGCCAGCGCTGTGTTCGAAACGCCGGCTATGGCGCACTCCAATAAGAATAAAAGGGGAAGCACTATCCGGTGCTTCCCTCTTCCTTGTCTGTTTCCTGCTTTCGGCTTGGCTTTACCGAGGCAAGCGGATTTTTTGCCGCCGCTTCCCGCAGGCTGCTGTCCTCAATATGCGTATAGATCATTGTGGTATTGACGCTGGTATGGCCTAAGATATTCTGCAACGTACGGATATCCACCCCGTTTTGGTACATCAGCGTCGCCGCCGTATGGCGCAGCTTATGCGCCGAGTACTTCTGTGTATCCAGCCCCGCCTGCCCTAAATGCTTTTTAACCAGCCATTTAACGGTTTGCACATTGATACGGTTGCGGTTGCGGCTGATAAACAGCGCGTTTTTATCCTTTTCGTGCGGTGTGATACGCTTGGGCAGGTATTGTTCGAGCGCGGCCTTGCACGCCTGGTTGAGATATACCGTGCGCTCCTTGTTTCCTTTACCCAGCACACGCACTGTATCCCCCTGGAAGTCCGTCAGGTTCAGGCCCACCAGTTCTGAAACGCGCAGCCCGCAGTTTAGAAAAAATGTCAGGATGCAATAATCCCGTTCCGCATACTCACCCTGCACGGCTTCGAGCAGGCGGACGCTGTCATCCGTTGTCAGATAAACAGGCAATGTTTTCCGAATGGTTGGGGATTCCAGATTGCTGACCGGATTGCTGTCCAGTAAATGCCGCTTATCCGTCAGGTATCGGAAAAACGCGCGAATCGCCGAAACCTTACGCGCGCGGGAGGTGCCGCTCAGACCAAAATCCGTCGCGGTACTGTTTTGCTGCGTCGGCCGCTCCCCTGACATATATTCCAGATAATCATAGGCATCGGAAAGCGTAACATCCCGCAGGAAATCAATATCAATGTCCTCGATCGGGATCTGATCCAGCGGCAGGTCTTTCGGGACCAACCCTTTGTTGTGCTTTAACACCCTAAAAAAAAGCCGCAGATCGAGGTAGTATTCATGCGCGGTTTTCGATGATTTTCCCTGTATCGTCGAAATATAGGTGAGAAAATCTCGCAGCACGCGCGGCGCATCCGCAGCGTATTGCGACATGGGCTTTTCCATTGTTCCACTCTCCCTGCTGTGTCATTCTGTTATTATTATATCCTTTCGCATGCCTTGCGTCAAACTTGCAATTTGGTTCGGTTCGCCGTATAATATGTCCAATAAGACTCCCAGAAAGAAGGATTGCATATGAAACGCCTGCAAATCGTTCAGGGCGATATCACCAAATGCCAAACGGACGCGATCGTCAATGCGGCCAACACCGCCCTGCTTGGCGGCGGCGGTGTGGATGGCGCGATCCACCGTGCGGCCGGACCGGAGCTGCTCGCGGAATGCCGCACGCTCGGCGGCTGCAAAACCGGAGAGGCAAAGCCAACCAAGGCCTACCGCCTGCCCTGCCGCTATATCATCCATACCCCGGGGCCGATCTGGAATGGCGGAAAATCCGGAGAGGATGCGCTGCTTGCTTCCTGCTACCGCAATTCCTTGGCCGCCGCAGCCGGACTGGGCTGCAAGACTGTTGCCTTTCCCTCCATCAGCACCGGCGTCTATCATTTTCCGGTCGAACGCGCGGCCCGCATCGCAATCGCTGCTATTGGAGACTTCCTCGCCTCCCATCCGGAGATCGAACGCGTCACCATGGTCTGCTTTGACCGCGCGACGCTTGCCGTCTATCAGGACGCATTGGCAGAAGCGGGACAGGCAGATGGCTAAAAATCCAAATCAAAAGCTGAAGCTGCTGTATCTCTGTAAAATCTTGTTGCAAAAGACGGACGAGGGGCATAAGCTCAGCATGGATGAGCTTCTCTCCGCGCTTTCCCGCTGCGGGATTGAAGCGGAACGGAAAAGCATCTACTCCGATATTGCCGCCCTGCAGGACTTCGGTCTGGATGTCATGCTCCAACGCGGTCCCAACGGCGGGTACTATATTGCGTCCCGTGATTTTGAACTGCCCGAACTCAAGTTGCTGGTGGACGCGATCCAATGCTCCCGATTTATTACGGAAAAGAAATCCAATGAGCTGATCAAAAAAATAGAGGCTCTTGCCAGCGAACCGCAAGCCCGCGCGCTGCAGCGGCAGGTCTATGTTTCCGACCGTGTGAAAACCATGAACGAGAGCATCTATTACAATATTGACACCTTGCACACCGCAGTTTCCGCAGGGGTGCAGATTACGTTCCAATATTTTGAGTGGGCGCTTGACTTTTCCTCCACGCAGCGTATCCGCAAGCGCTATCGCAAGGATGGGGCGCTTTACCAGGTCAGCCCATGGGCATTGACTTGGGATGATGAAAATTATTATCTGGTGGCATACGATCACCTATCGGACTCTATCCGCCACTATCGCGTGGATAAAATGGAGCATATTTCTTTGACTGACAAGCTGCGCGAAGGGCGCCGTCTGTTTCAGGACCGCTTCAACATCGCCGCCTATTCGCGCAAAGTGTTCGGCATGTTTTCCGGCGAGGAAAAAACGGTGCGCCTGCGATGTGAAAACCGGTTTATCGGCGTGCTCCGCGACCGTTTCGGCGCAGAACTGATGGTACAAAAAGCGGATGAAGCGCATTTTTTCATCCGTGTGGATGTTGCGGTCAGTCCGCAGTTTTTTTCTTGGGTGTTTGGCCTAGGCGGTGCGGTACAGATCGTCGAGCCCGAGGAGGTACGCGCCGCTTTTCAACACCAATTACAAGCCATGCTTGAGTAAGTCCTGATTATCGGACTCTTTTCTTGGTACAATAAGTACAACAAAGAAAGGAGAACCGAATATGAGCTACTCGATCGAATATGTAAACGGACACATCGAGGTATACGACGATACCGGCGCGTTTCTGTTTTCCGCCGATACCAAGCAGGAAGCGCTGGAAGAGCTGGCAGGAGCCGCTTAACTACAATATACCCGAAAACAGGGCTGCGGAATATTTCCGCAGCCCTGTTTATCAGCTTTCAAAAATATGGTCGGCGTAATGCACGGTCGCCATTGCGTCACGCGCATAGCAGTCCGCGCCGATGGAATCCGCATATTCCTGTGTCAGCACCGCGCCGCCAACCACGATCCTTGCGTCGGGCTTGCGTTCGCGCAGCAGCCGGATTGTTTGCTCCATACTGACGACCGTGGTGGTCATCAACGCGCTCAAACCCACCAGCGGCACGTTTTCCCTGACCGCTGTGTCGGCAATCGTTTCCGGCGGCACATCTTTTCCAAGGTCGATGACCTGATAACCGTAGTTTTCGAGGAGTACCTTGACGATATTTTTCCCAATATCATGGATATCCCCTTTTACGGTCGCCAGGATGATTCTGCCTTTCACTTCCTGCGGTGCGCCGCGCATCGCGTCCTTGACGACCTCGAACGCGGCTTTTGCCGCCTCCGCACTCATCAGGAGCTGCGGGAGGAATACCGTCCCCTTTTCAAAGCCCTTTCCCACGCGGTCAAGCGCCGGAATCAGCTCGTTGTTCACCAACTCCAACGGCGGCACGGTCCGCAGCAGGTCCCGCGCCGCTTCCGCAGCGCGCTCACGAAGGCCGCGTTCCACACTCTCGCCCAGCGCCATGACCGCCCCGGCTGAAGCCGGCAAGGCCGCCTGCTGATTTCCATACGCTGTGATAAAGCCCGCGCACTGTTCGTCCTGCCCGCTCAAGGCAAGGAAAGACCGGTAGGAACACATCATCGATTCGGCGTTTGGATTGATGATCGCGCAAGATAACCCGTTCTGCAGCGCCATGGTAAAGAAATTAGCATTGATAATTTCCCGCTGCGGCAGTCCGAACGAGATATTGGACACACCAAGTATCGTATGCCCACCCAGTTCGTCGCGAATCCGGCGCAGCGTTTCCAATGTAACAAGCGCTGAGCCGCTGTCAGAGGAAATTGTCATCGCCAGACCGTCGATCACAATGTCTTCCTTTGCAATCCCGTAGAACGCGGCTGTCTCATATATCTTTTTGGCTATCTGCACGCGCCCTTCTGCGGTATAGGGAATGCCGTTTTCATCGAGCGCAAGACCGACCACCACGCCGCCGTATTTTTTCACCAGCGGAAACACTGCCTCCATGCTCTCCCGTTTTCCGCTGACCGAATTAATCATTGGCTTGCCGTTATACAGCCGCATGCCGCGCTCCATCGCCTCAACGCTTGAGGTATCGATCTGCAGCGGCAGCGCGATTACGCTCTGCAGTCGGGTCACCACCTGTGCCATCATAGCCGGCTCGTCGATCTCCGGCAGGCCGACGTTGACATCCAGAATATGCGCGCCTCTGTCCTCCTGCGCCATCCCTTCAGAAAGGATATATTCAATGTTATTTTCCCGCAGCGCTGCCTTGAATTTGCTTTTTCCGGTCGGGTTGATCCGCTCTCCGATAATGACCGGTTTACCGCCAATCTCGACCGCCTGGGAGAAGGAGGAAACGACTGTGCGGTGCTTCCTGACCGCGGGGGCAAAGCTTTTTGTCCTGCAGGCGGCGATCATTTTTCGGATATGCTCCGGCGTGGTGCCGCAGCAACCGCCGAGCAGGTGTACCCCCATCTCTGCGATTTCCCCCATCAGGCGGGCGAATTCATCCGCGTTGATGTCAAATACAGTCCTGCCGTTTTCGCTGCGCGGCAGGCCTGCATTGGGGTTGACAATAATGGGAAGTGAACTGACCTCGGTCAGCCGCTTTATAATCGGCTGCATTTGCTTTGGTCCAAGCCCGCAGTTAACGCCGAGCGCATCCACTCCCAGGCCCTCCAGCATGGCCGCTGTGGAATCCACCGTACCGCCGGTGAGCAGCTTGCCTTTCTCGTCAAAAATCATTGTTGCAAGCACTGGCAGCCGACAGTTTTCCTTTGCCGCAAGCACGGCGGCCTTGGCCTCATAGCTGTCGCTCATTGTTTCAATCAAAACAAGATCGGCGCCGGCGGCAGCGCCGATACGCACGACTTCCCCAAACAATTCAACTGCGCGCTCGAACGGCAGGTCGCCCATCGGCTGCAGTAGCCGGCCGGTTGGTCCGATATCAAGCGCGATATAGGCGTCCTCCCGTCCGGTGCGCCGCCTTGCTTCTTTGGCATGCGCTACTGCCGCCTGCACAATCCGACGCAGGTTATGCGGATATTTAAGAGCATTCGCACCGAAGGTATTGGTGTTGACGATATCGCTGCCCGCCTCGAAATAGCCGCAATGCAGCGATATGATTTCTTCCGGATGCGTCAGGTTCCAGGTTTCCGGTAGTTCCCCTGCCGCAAGGCCGCGTTCCTGGAGGATCGTGCCTGTGCCGCCGTCAAAAAACAACCATTCTTTCCCTAAGCGTTCTTTCAGTTCCATTATTCCTTATCTCCTAAAAGCGCAGTCTGTTTTTCCGCATTCCTCGCAACCCTTTCGGTGGCAGGGCTGCGGCGTGGCGGACAGCCCGATCACCGCGGTCACCGATTTGATCGGCGCTAGCAGGCAGCTTTCGGTTACCGTCAGCCCGATCTTTCGCGGCGTATCCAGCAGACGGCTCAAATCCCGCTGGTGACCGATGTCAAAATCGCCGTACCCGGGGCTGAAGCGCGGCCGGCAGTACAGGCCGTAGTTGCCGGCTTCCCGACGCAGCATATCGTTCACTTCCTCGCAATAAGCCTCAATCATCGCGGCGGCGACAGCTTGATAAATCACCGCGTCGCTCATGCGCACGGCAGATGCACGGGCAATCAGCCGGTCCGCCCCTATCCCCAGCGTTGCCGCCATCAGGTAAACGTCTGTGCAGTCTTTCAGGTTGCGCGCCAGGTGATTGCTGTGAATTGCAACGCCCGCCACATCCAGCATATTCTCAGCCGGATGGCGCAGCGGGAACCGCCGGAAGACAGATTGGGGCTGGATGACGTCCTGCAATCCCTCCGCGCAGCGGACAAGGCTTTCCTCCACCGCCGCATCCGGTTCGGTTCCGCGGTAGCCCAAATATCGAAGCGCTTCGCTGCGGTCGAACGTAATCACTTGAGGATCTCCGACAGGCTTGCCTGGATCTCCGCAGCGATCTCTGGCTTGTTCATCGAGTAAACATGGATATGGTTTACTCCATTGGCGATCAGGTCAATGATTTGTTCGGTGGCATAAATCACACCCGCCTGCTTCATCGCCGCTGGATTGTCGCCAAAGCGGTCGACGATCGCCTTAAAGCGTTCGGGCAGATAAGTACCAGACATTGCGGTGATACGCTTGATCTGTTTTACATTCGTTACCGGCATGATGCCCGCGACCACCGGTACGGTGATCCCCTTTTCGCGGATCCGGTACAGGAAATTATACAGGATATTGTTATCAAAAAACATCTGGGTCGTCAAAAATTCGCAGCCCGCCTCCACCTTTTCCTTGAGTCGGAGAATATCCTCGGTTTTGTTGGACGCCTCGACATGCCCTTCCGGATAGCACGCGCCGCCCACGCAAAAATCTCCCTGCTCCTTGATATCGCACACCAGTTCGGCCGCGAAACGGTAATCGTTTGCAGGGGCGCCGCCTGCCGGAATATCGCCGCGCAGCGCAAGCACATTTTCAAGGCCATGCGCCTTGAACGCTTCCAGCATAGAGGATACATGCGCTTTCGTCGAGGATACGCAGGTCAGATGCGTCAATACGGTAACGCCGTATTTTTTATGCAAATCAGATGCGATATGTACTGTATGCTCGCTCGTACCGCCGCCCGCGCCATAGGTCACACTCATAAAGTCCGGCCGCAGTGCCGCGATCTCCTGCGTGGCCTGCGCAACCGATTCATAGCTGCTGCCGTTCTTTGGAGGAAACACTTCAAAGGACAGCGTCACCTTGTCCTGCTTTAAGATGTCAGATATTTTCATGTCGGTTATCTCCTACAGTTTTGCTTTTCATTTAGTATAGCATAAATCCCGTCTTTATTTCCAGACCAAAATACGCTATAATATACTTCATTGGAGGGGTAAATTTGACAGGTCTGCTCAAACACTGTACATTATGCCCGCGCGCCTGCGGTGCCGACCGGACACGCACACGCGGCCTGTGCGGCGCCGGCGCGCAGGTGGAGGCCTCCCGCGCTTCGCTGCACCTGTGGGAGGAACCGCCGATCTCCGGCACGCACGGCTCCGGCACGGTATTTTTTACCCATTGTTCCCTGGGCTGTGTGTTCTGCCAAAACCGCCAGATCAGCCGCCGCGCGGCGAGCGGCACGACCGTTTCTATAGCCGAGCTGGCAAAAACCTTTCTTTCGCTTCAGAACAAAGGCGCGCACAACATCAACCTGGTCACCGGCGCGCACTATGCGCCACAGGTCATCGAGGCGCTGGCACAGGCCAGGCTGCTGGGGCTGAATATCCCTATTGTTTACAATTCCAGCGGCTATGAAAGCGAGGATACGCTCGCCCTGCTCGACGGATGGATCGATATTTACTTGCCGGATTATAAATATTACAGCAGCTATTATGCTGCGCGCTATTCCCATGCAGAGGACTACCGTGAAACCGCTGTTGACGCGATTGCGGAAATGGTACGGCAGAGCGGGCCGCCCCAGTATGATGCCAACGGTCTGCTCCTTCGCGGAACAATTATCCGGCATTTGATGCTGCCGGGGCTTGCCGGCGATACCGCCCAGGTGCTTCGTGATATCGCGGTCCGATTCAGCGATACTGTGCTGGTGAGCCTGATGCGGCAGTATACGCCGTTTGACATGGAGTGTTGGCCCGAACTGAACCGCACGGTCACGGACCAAGAGTATGAGGATGCCTGCACGCTGTTCCGCTCGCTCGGGCTGAGCGGCTTTTTTCAGCAGGAGCAAGCAGTTGGAGAGAGCTTTATTCCTGCGTTTGACGGAAGTGGATTGGAGGAAGAAAAATGAAAACCGTACTCGCCATCGCCGGCACCGATCCCACCGGCGGCGCCGGTATCCAGACCGATTTGAAAACAATCGAGGCGTACGGCCTGTATGGTATGGCCGTTATCACGGTCGTGATCGCACAGAATACAACAGGCGTTTTTGATATGCAGCCTGTTTCCGCAGCGCTTGTCGCCAAACAGATCGACTGCGTTTTTGAGGATATCCGTCCGGACTCCGTAAAGCTGGGTATGTTGTATGATACCAATATCATCCGCACGGTGGCGGAGCGGCTGCGCGCCTACCATGCTGAAAACATCGTGCTCGACCCTGTGATGCTTTCTTCCAGCGGAAGCGCGCTGCTGCGCCCTGACGCCGCCAAAACGCTTTTGGACGAGTTGTTCCCCCTGTGCGCGCTCGTTACTCCCAATCTGCAGGAAGCGGCCGCGATATGCGGCCATACCATCCGCAGCCGTGCGGACATGGAACAGGCCGCGCAGGCGATCGCCCCCTTGACCCAAGGCTCTGTGATGGTCAAGGGCGGGCATCTGCGGGACTGTGCCGACGACCTTCTGTTTGCGGACGGCCAGCTCCACTGGCTGTCTGCGCCCCGCATCGATAATCCCAATACCCACGGCACCGGCTGCACGCTCTCCTCCGCAATTGCCTGCGGGCTGGCGCAGGGAATCCCCCTGGCCGACAGCGTTAAACGCGCCAAACGCTATCTGACCGCCTGTATCCGCTATGGCCTGGCGCTGGGGCATGGCTCCGGTCCACTGCAGCACAAGGTGGATTGGGACAAATAGAATAAGCCCTGACCCGTTCGGGTCAGGGCTTTTGATTTTACAGCAGCATCTCCAACGGCGCGTCGCAATAGGGACAACGGCTGCCGGGTGTACCTTCCAGCGGCAGGTATGGTTCGGTCTTGGTGATACATTTGTGGTTGGAGCAACGGACGCCGTGCGCGCCGATCTCCTGATGTCCTGCACGGATGAATGGCAATTTGGAAAGCGTCAGCAACAACGCCATACGGCCGAACATCCCAAACCTCGCCTGACGAAAATAAACCGCACGCGGATCCTCGTCCACGTCCTGCGCGATCTCGTCCACACGTGGCAGCGGGTGGAGCACCAGCATGTCCTTTTTGGCGCGCTTCATTTTTTCCGCAGTCAATTGGTAGCTGCCTTCCAGGTTTTTATATTCCTGCGCAGTCACAAAGCGCTCGCGCTGGATACGGGTCATATAAAGCACGTCGAGTTCCGGCAGGACTTCGTCAATACTGTTCACTTCACAATACGGCATGCTGTGATCGTTCAGGAAGCGAATCATATAGTCGGGCAGCTTAAGCGCTTCCGGTGCAATCAGATAAACCTGCACATTATGGTAGCGCTCCAGAAAATGCAGCAGCGAATGGACCGTGCGCCCATATTTCAGGTCCCCGCACAGGCCGATTTTCATATCATCCGCCGAGCCGCGCAGACGCAGGATCGTCACCATGTCGGTCAAAGTCTGTGTGGGATGCAGATGTCCCCCGTCGCCGGCATTGATCACGGGAACCGAAGAGTACATCGAAGCCGCTTTCGCCGCACCTTCGCGCGGGTTGCGCATGACAATCAGGTCCGCATAGCTGGATACCATGCTGATCGTGTCTTTCAGCGTCTCCCCCTTTGCCGTGGAGGAGGAGCCAGGATCGGAAAAGCCAACCACACTGCCGCCCAACCGCATCATCGCTGTTGAAAACGACAGGTTTGTCCGTGTCGACGGTTCGTAAAACAGGCTGCCCAGCACCTTGCCGCGGCAGGCATCCGTATAGCCTTCCGGACGATCGATTATATTTGTTGTCAGTTTATACAGATCAGCGAACTCTTTTTCTGTTAAATCGCTAAGATCAATGATATGGCGCATGGTTTTCAACCTTTCCTCATGTCTGTTTTCCCTATCCATTTTAACACAGGGGGATTTGAAAGGAAAGGCCTATTTCAGGATTGCGTCGATCGGGTCGAGCCGTGCCGCCCGAATGGCTGGCAGCAGGCCTGCCACCGCTCCGCAGACGAGGGAAAGGAGCAGGATCGCCGCAGACAGCATCCAGCCCGGCAGTAAAACAGTACCACCGAACAACAGCAGCAGGCAAACCGATCCCCAGCCGCAGACGCCGCCAAAAGCGCACAGCAGAGCGGATTGCAGCAAAAACAGACGCCGGATATCACGCGGCTGCGCCCCCAGCGCCAAAAACACACCGATCTCCCCTGTTTTTTCGTGCGTCGCGGCCAGCATGCTGCATAATACGCCGATCAATGCCACACATAATGTGATCCCACCCACAACAAGGAACAGCAGGATGCACAGGTTGGCCATTTGCTCCACCGCGTCCACCATGCCCGACATATTTTGTACCCGCACGGTCCCGTCCACCTTTCCCCGATCGGTCAGGTAGCCGGATATCCGGCTACTGACATGGGACAGGTCCGCTTCCGCAGCGCATTGGACAAACACTTGATCCGCATTCTCCTGTCGTGATGCCAGATACGCATAAGGAATGTAGATCAGGTGCGGCGCAAAGGAGGAAAGCGCGCCGCCCAGCGCGCTTGTCTGTGCCCGAACAACGCCGCAGACCGTAAAATATTGCTCCACTCCGTCCAAACGGACTCGCACGGTGCGCCCTACAATGTTGGCGCGCCCATAAAGCGCCTGCGCCAGATCGTCCCCAACGACTGCCACCGGCTGGCCGGACGCGGCCTGACGCTCCGTAAGCAAGCTGCCGAAAAGCACCTCCAGCCGCATCACATCCCCGAGGCGCTCATCCGCGCCGAGAAACACAGCGTTCTCGCTCACATATCCCGCGCGGATCGTTCCTGTTTTGGCCTTGATCGGCATTACCTGCTCAATCTCCTCCACCGCCTGTCCCATCTGATCGGCCAGCTCGGCGGACAGCGGATTGCCGGAACCGTGGTTGTCCAGATAAACGGTCAGCCCGCTCACGCCAAGCGTCTGTAGCGTCACATCTACCTGCGTTTTGCCAAACAGCCCGATCGAGGCGATCAGGAGCAAGGCGCCGGTGCCAACCGCAACCGATAAGGCGCATAGTCCGGTGCGCAAGGGGTTTTCCCGCAGATTTCCAAGGGCCAGCCGAAATAAATCGACAAGCCTCATGCCGCCACCTCGACCGGTGTACCGTCCGTCAGGTCGTCCGACGGCGAGAGGATCACAAGCTCTCCGGCCGTTAGCCCCTCGGTGATCTCCGTGACTTCCTCCAACAGATAACCTGTCGTGACCGCTTTTTGCACTGCCCTGCCATCCTGCACACAGAATACATATTCCTGTTTGCCGCGTTGGCATACCGCTTCATAGGGTACGGCAACCGCCTGTGGATGATAGTCGGTAAATATTTTAGCCGTAACGGAGTAGCCGGGCCGCAGTCCTTCGGTGCTTCCCCGCAACGGCAGCACCGCTTCCACCGTGGCCTCCCCGCTCTCTCCTGTCAAGCTAACCGTGCGGACCGCAACCGGTGATATTGAAGCGACCGATGCGCTGTACACCCGTTCCCCGGCAGCGGACGCTGTAATGTTCGCCATCTGGCCGCGCTGCAGATTGCCTGCATAGACCTCGGGGGTGCGCACCCGAACCTGCATATTGTTCAGGTCCGCGATCTGCACGCAGGGTACCTCCGACCACACCTGTTCATTCTCCATCGGAAGCGTAAGAACCGTCCCTGAAACAGGCGCCCGTATCGCATCCCGCTCCTCCGCGGCCACCGTCTGATCGGATGATTCGGAAAAAGATTTCCAAACGCTCTGGAGGCTTGATGCCTCCAGCTCCTTGCCTTCCCTCGGCACAAGCGAACAAAGGATGTCTCCAGCCTCTACGGAATCACCTACCGCAGCGTATACCGCTGTTATCACCGCGTTTTCATAGGGACATACCGCAACACTGTCGGCCGCTTCCACAATACCCTGTACGGTGATGCTGTTGTAAATATCCTGTGCGGAAGCGACCGCCGTCTGTACGGCTGCCGGCTTCGGCGCGCGGAAAAAGCAGGCCACCCCCAGCATTACCGATAGCACCACCGCAGTCATAGCTAAAACAATACGCGCTTGTTTTTCCATAAAATAACCGACCTCCCGCCGCAGACTACTGATAGTCTGCGGCAAAAAGGTCGGATTTACTCTCGTATTTTTTGTAGTAATTTGCAGTTTTATAATACCGCGCGAATCGCATCGGCGGCCGTGCGCACCCGCACGATATTCATTTTTTTCGTCAACGTCTCGTCGATGTCCTGCATCGGCATGATGCAGGTATGGAAGCCAAGCCGGTACGCTTCGTTGATCCGCTGCGCCGCGCCCGACACCGCGCGCAGCTCGCCGGTAAGCCCGATCTCCCCAAAGCCCATTACCCCTTCCGGCAGGGGCTTGTCCCGAAAGCTGGACGCAATCGCCAGAACCATGGGCAGGTCAACCGCAGGCTCGTCCAGGCGCATGCCGCCGACCACATTGACATATACATCCGAGGACGAAAGGAAAAAGCCGCAGCGCTTTTCTAGAATCGCCAGCAGCAGAACCATCCGGTTATAGTCCACCCCAGCCGCCGTGCGCCGCGGCACGCCGAACTGTGTTTTTGCCGCGAGCGCCTGCACCTCGGCAAGCAGAGGACGGCTGCCCTCCATCACACAGGCGATACAGTTACCGGAGGCACCCTGTGGGTGTCCGGCCAGCATGGCCGCCGAAGGATTGTTAACCTCCAGCAGGCCATGGTCGCTCATCTCAAATACACCGATTTCGTTGGTGGAGCCGTAACGGTTCTTTGCCGCGCGCAGACAGCGAAACGGCCCTGTCGTTTCTCCCTCAAAATACAGCACGCAGTCCACCATATGCTCTAAAATTTTTGGCCCCGCCAGTGTTCCCTCTTTGTTGACATGGCCGACGATAAAAATAGTCACATTTTTATTTTTGGCGTACTGCATCAGGCTCATCGCACATTCCTTGATCTGCGTTGTACCACCCGGCGCGGCGGTCAGATCCCGTTTATAAACGGTCTGGATCGAGTCCACGATCAGGATATCCGGTTCCATCTGCTCAGTTTCCTGGATGATCTGCTCCATATCCGTTTCGGACAGAATGTATAGCTCCGGCGAAGAAATCTGTAGTCGCGCCGCGCGCAGCTTGATCTGCCGAAGGGATTCCTCACCCGATACATACAACACCTTGGCGTTCCGGCACATCTCCTGGCACATCTGCAGCAAAAGCGTGGATTTGCCGATCCCCGGTTCGCCGCCGACCAAAACAAAGGAGCCATGTACCGCGCCGCCGCCCAAAACGCGGTCGAGCTCCCCGATACCGGAATGGAACCGCGCCTCATCCCCGCTTTCAATCTCGCTGAGCGGCACCGGCCGCGATGCGCCGCGCGGGAAGCTGTTGGTCCCGCGGGCCGCTGATTCCGGCTGTATTTTGAACTCGCTCATTGTGTTCCAGGCGCCGCACGAAGGGCATTTCCCGAACCATTTCGGGCTTTCATAGCCACAATCGCTGCACAAATAAACCGATTTTTGCTTCATAATTCCTCCGTCAGTCGCCATTTGCATATTGTAGGTATCCGCGCAATATGCAGGCGGCAAGTTTTTTATGGTAGTCCGGATCGTTCAGCTTCATTTCCTCTTCCGCATTGGATAAAAACCCGCATTCGACGATTACCGCCGGACAGGTGAGTTTTTTCATCAAATAGATCGAGCTTTCCGCCTGCTTGGCCTGACGCCGGTTTTCCGGATCGCAGCCATAAATCAGGCTATTCTGCAGATATTCCGCCAGAACGCGGCCGCCCGCATGGTTGGCGGAATAAAACACCTGCGCCCCATGGTATTGCGGGTCGCTGAACTTGTTCAGATGGATGCTGAGAAAGATCGGATTTGCCGCCTGCTGCACGATCTGCTCCCGCGCCTTGATATCCGAAATTTTATTTTCCCTCACCGGTCGGGAGGGGTCGTAATCCAAGGCGTTCGTATCCGGCCGTGTCATCACTGCCTGCACACCGAAAAAACCGGCCAAGCCATACAGCCGTTGCGCAATGCTTAAATTGATGTCCTGTTCGGCGGTGCCGTTCGACCCAACCGCACCGCCGTCAAAACCGCCGTGTCCCGCATCGATCACCAGTGTGCGGGAGGCGCGGCTTTCCGCTATTGTCTGCACAATACCGCTGCTGTGAACTGCGGTCAGGCCGGCCAGCAATCCAACCATTACGCAAAGCACCATTCTTTTTCCCATCTTGATCTGCATCGCGCGCACCTCCGTGCTCCAAACATATGCGCGACGTGCTTTTATTATAATCCACTTCATAGCACGGTGCAATAAAATCGTTGTTGCCGGCACAAAATCATGCTATGATAAAATTATAAAAATGGAGGGATATGGGTTATGAACAAGCTTCTTGCAGTGATCGATTATCAAAATGACTTTGTGACCGGCTCGCTCGGCTTTGACGGGGCCGCCGCGATCGATGGTGGGATCGCCCACCAGGCCCAGGCTTATCTGGCGCAGGGGGATCACGTCTTATTCACCTATGACACCCATGACGACCTGTATTTGGAGACGCGGGAAGGACGCGCGCTGCCCATTCCCCACTGCAATCCAAAAGAACAGGGCTGGCGCCTTTACGGGAAAACGCAGGAGTTATGCTGTGAGACCTGTGCCAATCATCAAATTCACAACATCTGCAAGCACACCTTTGGCATGCCGCCGGCAGAGCTTACCAAGCTGGGAAGTGAGCTTCCCGATTTGAAGGAGATCATGGTCGTAGGTGTTGTGACGAACATGTGCGTCATTTCCAATGCCGCGCTCCTGCAGGCGCAATGGCCGGAAGCCCAGATTATCGTGGACGCTTCCCTGTGCCGCAGCTTTGACCCTGTCCTGCATGAAAAGGCGCTCGATGTGATGCAGGGGCTGCAAATGACCGTAATCAACCGCTGAAAAGAGGGACCGTTTAGGCGGTCCCTCTTTTCCCTTTAATCGATCTCCCATACAGTGATACGGCCGTAGTCGTCCACAATTTCCAGTTCTACCGTCAGCGTCTCCAACGGTTCCCTGACCGTCCAGTCCGGCTTCGCATACAGGTAGATTTCATGTAGCATATGGAGCGCTAACTCCTCCTCCGTTGCGTTAACCATTACGCCCATGCGTTCGAGTTCCTCATCCCCTTTGCGCAGAACGAGCGCCGCGCTCTGGGGTGCAACACGCATGGACGGAGCAAGGGAATACACTTGAATTTCCAAATACCCCGACACATGTGTCCCGCCCCAATCGGATGCAATACCTCCGGTTTGCCATCTCGAACTGAATTGCAGCGTATATGCGTCCTCCACGCCTGTCAAATGATCCACCAAAATATTACGGACCATGCCGCTTTCTTCATCTGTTAGCACCAGATAAACCGAAAACGCATCCCGCATGGGGATTTCCGTATCGCCGGAATAAGCGTTGTCCTGGCCCAACAGCGCACTGCAGGTCCAGCTTGATGAACCGCTTTGGATGGAGAACTTCGCGGTTTCATTTTCCGGATGCAGTTCTTTCGGCCGGGCATAAATTGACACATGCAGCATCTCCGCTGTCTGTGCGTTCGGGTCATACTGCAAATCATAGGATACATCGAAATCTGCCAGCGCGCTTTCCTCCTGCGCGCCGGACTGCGGGATATAAACGGTATCCGTCCGTTCCGGTATGGCATTGACCTGCGCCTGCAGCGCCTCCACGCGCTCCTGCAGGCGTCCAATCCATATGAGGGACACAAGATTGCACAAAGCCCCTGCCAGAGCAAGCAGCACAGCCGCGATGGCAAACCACCTGATTTTCCCTGTCAGCACCGGCCGCTTCAGAGGGACGCCTGGGGATGCTGCGTTTTCCGGTTCTGCGGATTCACTTTCCGGCAGTCTGCTGTCCGGACGCAGAATCGCATCGACCGGCACGCCAAATATCCGCCCCAGCTCCACCAGATTATCCATACCCGGCACTGCCTGATCCGCTTCCCATTTGGATACCGCCTGGCGCGATATCCCCAGTTGGTCCGCCAGCGCCTCCTGGCTCATGCCTGCCTTCCGGCGCAGGGCTGCTATTTTTTCACCCGTAGTCATTTGATCACCGCCTTTTCTTTATTTCAGGCTACCGCTTTTCCTCTGAAAATGCCACCAACCGGTCGTTTCTTTTTGTCAACCAACGGTTGACATGCGCGAAAGGGACAAATAAAGCCCCGAAAGACGTCTCTTCCGGAGCTTTTTTCAGCCTTATGTAAACCGGTTTATTCTATGCCCTCATTTTCCCCTTCGGAGCGGTTGTTGAAAGCATATTCCGCGCACTTTTCTTTCGCTTCTTCCTCTGTCGCGTAAGGACAGGCACGGACGCGGCCCTCTGTTTCGGAAAACGCTACACAAAGCTTTTCCGTCCCCGTTGCAAAGCGGCGGCGGAACAGGCACCAAAGCTTCTTCATTTGTAATTCTCCCTTTCTTGTCGTCAAACTCTGGTTTAATTATAGCGTGCGTCCAACCGATTGTCAACGAGATTGACAAATAAATATCAATAGCGGTTATTCGCCAAAAAATTCCTCATGAATGGCTTTGACTGCCTTTTCGCTGTCTTCTTCGTTAATCAGGACGGATATCTTGATCTCCGAAGTGGAGATCATACGGATATTGATTCCAGCCATGGCCAGCGCTTCAAACATTTTGGAGGCCACGCCTGCGGAAGACGCCATGCCTGCGCCAACAATGGAAACCTTCGCCACTTTGGTGCTGATCGACACGTCCTCATATCCCAGCATTTCGGCATTGTCCCGCAGGATTTTTCCCACACGGTCCGCATCATCCTGCCGTATGGTAAACGAAATGGATTTTTTATTATCGCGACCGACGGACTGCAGGATAATATCGATATTTACATTATGCTTAGCCATCAGCGAAAACACCTTGAACGCGGTGCCGGGTGTATCGGAAACATTGATAATCGCAACACGGGCGCAGTTATTGTCACGGGCAACCCCCGAAACGTTCATTTTTTCCATGTGAGAACCCTCCTTGACTTTTGTACCCGGATTGCGGGTAAAACTCGAAATGACCTCCAGGTCGACGTTATACTTCTTTGCCATCTCAACGCTTCGGTTGTGCAGGACCTGCGCGCCGAGCGAGGCCAGCTCCAGCATCTCATCATAGGTGATCGCTTCCAGCTTGCGCGCGCCGGGTACGATACGCGGATCGGTCGTGTACACACCGTCCACATCCGTATAAATCTGGCACAGGTCCGCGCCCAGCGTCGCTGCGATCGCAACCGCAGTCGTATCCGATCCGCCGCGGCCGAGCGTTGTCAGGTCGCCCATTTTGTTCAAGCCCTGGAAGCCTGCAACGATGCAAATTTTCCCGTTATCCAATTCCGCCTTCAGCCGGTCGCCCGAAATGCGCTTGATGCGCGCGTCTGAATAATTGCTGTTGGTTTCCAGCCCGATCTGCCAGCCGGTCAGCGAAACCACGGAAAAACCGAGCTTCTGAATCGCCATCGCGAGCAGGGACATGGAAATCATTTCCCCTGTGTTGAGCAGCACATCCATCTCCCGTTTGGAGGGATGGTCGTTCAGCTCCGCCGCCTTTGCGATCAGGTCATCCGTTGTGTCGCCCTGCGCGGATACGACGACAACAACCTGGTTGCCCGCCTGTGCCGTTTTCGTCACAATGTCCGCCACGTTTTTCAGACGTTCGGTATTTGCTACCGAGGTTCCGCCAAATTTCTGCACAATAAGACTCATACTTGTTACGTTTCCTCCTTATATCGCCTACCGTCAAAAACGGTCCTGCTTCAAATACGCTTGACTGTCGCGCCGACCTCGTCACAGCGAAGCTGCATCGCATGCCAATGTGGATATTTTTCCGCACACAAGGCCTGCGCTCGCGCGGCGTAGTCACGGTCCCCCTTATAGACCATTGCGATAATAGACGGGCCGGCGCCCGAGATAAATGCGCCTAACGCCCCCAGTTCCTTTGCCTCCTGTATGATGTCCTCCCCGTTTTCGATCAGGCCGAACCGGTACGGCTGGTGCAGGCAGTCCCCTGTCGCAACATCCAGATTATCCAGCTTTCCGGTCGTCAGCGAGCCTGCAAGAAGGGCGGCACGCGCTAAATTATAGACCGCGTCATGATGCGCGATCGTCTTGGGCAGCGCGGCGCGCGCTTTTTCCGTTGACAGCTTAAAGTCAGGGATAAACACAATAAAGTCAATGGCGCTGTGTACCGGCACACGCACATGGTGTACATGCCCGTTTTCCAGCAGCGCGACGCAGAAGCCGCCGAGAATCGCCGGTGTGGAATTATCCGGATGCCCTTCGATCGTTGCGGCCAGATCGATCACAGCCTGCCGGTCAAGCGGCTCGCCCAGCATCTCATTCGCTCCCATAATCCCCGCCACTGTGCAGGCAGAGGAAGAACCGAGCCCTCTTGTCTGCGGGATCGCACAGTCTTCGACGATGCGCAGCCCGTTCAGGTTGTAGCCACATTCATCATACACCTTTTTCGCGCATTGGTAAATCAAATTCCGCGAATCCTTAGGAATTAACTGACCGTTTTTATCCGAAATATCAATGTGGTCGCATTCTTCCATCTCGATAATATTATAAAGCTCAAGCGCAATGCCGATGCTGTCATAGCCCGACCCCATATTCGCGCTTGTCGCGGGTACCGTTACCCTTACCATGTGTTTCCCCCCTTAGAGCATGCGCATCGCTGCGCAGACCTTGCCGCAGGCGTTGAGCTGCTGGATTTTTTTCTGCATATCGGCGGTCGCCAGCTTGCTGGTTTTCACAACAACCACGCCGTCAACCGGTTCTGTCACGCTTTCGACCGGCAAAACCGCCTCCATATCTTTCTGGCTGCCCTTGAACCGGACATACCATGCGCTTTGCAGCGTATCCAACGGCCGAAGCAAACAGCGCGAGCCATCCCCCCACATAATACGGCGGCGATGGTCACGGTGTTCCATGCAGTCCATCATATCCGCCACGACTGCGGAGGCTGTCGCCAGCTTGCCGGCTCCTTTTCCGTAGAACATAACCTCCCCCGTGGCATTGCCGTTAATCATGATTGCGTTGAACACATCCTCCACCGCAGCCAGCGGACTTTCTTTGTGGATCAGGTGCGGCGCAACATACGCATACGCGGTTCCATCCTCGCAGCGTACGGAACGGCCCAGCAGCTTGATCACACAGCCCAGCTTATCCGCGTTAGCCACATCCTCAAGCGTTATTTTCGTGATGCCCTCGCAGGAAACCGCATCCGGATCAAACTTATCTCCAAAAGCCAGGTCGGAAAGAATGCAGATCTTGCGGCAGGCGTCATGCCCTTCAATATCCGCTGTGGGGTCCTTTTCCGCGTAGCCGTTGAGCTGCGCCTGCTTCAACGCGTCCTCAAAAGTGACGCCGTTATGGATCATCTGGGTCAGGATATAATTTGTCGTTCCGTTGAGAATACCACAGATCTCGTCGAACTCATTTGCCGCGAGACACTGCAGCATGGGGCGGATGATTGGGATACCGCCGCCGACCGATGCCTCGAACATATAATTTACACCGTGCGCCTGCGCAATCCGGAGCAATTCCTCCCCTCGGGTCGCGACCAGCTCCTTGTTGGAGGTGCAAACGCTCTTGCCGGCCTGCAGACAACGCTTGGTGAACTCATACGCTGCGCCGACGCCACCCATGACCTCAGCTACGACCGAAATCTCCGGATCGTTTTCTATAACAGAAAAATCCGTTACAAATTTATTCCCATACGGCAATGCGGAAAAATCGCGCAGGTCGAGTACATATTTCACCTCAACCGGCACCCCCAGCACGCGGGTGATTTTTTCCGCGTTCATTTCAAATACCTCATATACGCCAGAGCCAACCGTGCCATGGCCCATGATAGCTGCTTTCACCATACGTCATTCTCTTCCTTTCGGCTGTTCTCTTATTCGGATGCTAAAATTTCCACCTTATTTACGCCCTCCAGCGCTTCTGCCCGATGCACCAGTTCTTCGACGGAATATTTCATTTCACCGGTGCGCGCGGCTATCGTGACCGAGGCCTGCCCCCGCATGGGGATGGATTGGTTCACCGTCAGCAGGTTGGCGCCGGACCGCGCCATAAGCCCCAGGATACTCGACAGCATCCCAGGCTGATCATGCAACATGAAATGGAATGTTACGATCCGGTCGGTCGTCGCCTCAAAAAATGGCCGGACGCCATCCTTATATTTGTAATAGGCGCTACGGGACAGTCCTGCTATTTTCGCCGCCTCGCTTGCGGTAGCCGCTTTTCCGGAGGCAATCGCTTCGTTTGCTTCGATCACGCGCTGAAACACCTCGGGCAGTAATGTCCGCTCGACCAGATAATATTTTGGCTTAATCATGCGTTGTCCTCCCTAAAAAGACAGATGTCTTTTTCACGCTTTCCTATCATACCATATGAACCCCTGCAAAGCAAGGGAATATGTGATAAAATTCTTGTTTTTCACAAAATCCTTTTGTATGATTCGACAAAGCTGTATCCGATTTATTGGCAAATCCAATATGGCTTAATTTCCTAAACTATGATATACTAAAAAAACATGTGAAATTAGAGACGGAGAATCGTACTATGAAACAAAAAAACGAAAATGGAACCTTTACCTCGAAAGTAGGCTTTGTTCTTGCCGCAGTCGGCTCCGCAGTCGGCATGGGAAACATCTGGATGTTTCCATACCGCACAGGGCAGTACGGCGGCGCGGCGTTCCTGATTCCTTACCTGCTGTTTGTCGCTCTGTTTGGATACGTCGGCCTGTCGGGCGAATTTGCGTTCGGCCGTCTGACCGGCACCGGACCGATCGGCTCATATGAGTACGCGATGAAAAGCCGCGGCAAAAAAGGCGGCGCTTTTCTCGGTGCGATCCCGTTGTTCGGGTCGCTCGGCATTGCGATCGGCTACGCCATTATTGTCGGTTGGGTGGTCCGCAGCGCGTTTGGCGCACTGACCGGCACCTTGATGCGCACGGAGCCGGAAGTATTCTTTTCCCAAATGAGCAGCGCGCATTTGTCCAGCGTCCCCTGGCACACGATCGTTGTACTGATGACGGTCGCCATACTGATTTACGGTGTGTCGGGCGGCATCGAAAAAATCAATAAAGTTATGATGCCCGCATTTTTTATCCTGTTTTTGATTATCGCGGTGCGCGTCGCTTTCCTGCCCGGCGCGTTGGATGGTTACCGGTATCTGTTTGTCCCCCAATGGGAGTTCCTTTTGAATCCCAAAACTTGGGTCATGGCGATGGGGCAGGCATTCTTTTCCCTTTCCGTCACGGGCTCCGGTATGATCATCTACGGCAGCTATCTGAGCAAAAAAGAGGATATCGTCCACTCCTCCACAATGACCGCGTTGCTCGATACCTGCGCAGCTATGCTCGCCGGCTTTGCCGTTATCCCATCGGTCTTTGCATTTGGGCTTGATCCTGCATCCGGTCCCAAACTGTTGTTTATCACTCTGCCCCGCGTCTTTCAGCAAATGCCGATGGGGCGGCTGTTTGCTTTCCTGTTTTTCCTTTCCGTCCTTTTTGCCGGCATCACGTCGCTTGCCAACATGCTCGAGGCGGTTTCCGAAGCGGCGCAGACCCGTCTCAAGCTCAAGAGGAAAACCGCTGTTGTGCTTTCCGGCGTTGCAACGCTTGCTGTCGGCCTTCTGATCGAGCAGGAGGCGCTTATGGGCAGATGGATGGATATTATTACGATCTATGTGGTCCCGATCGGCGCGATTCTCGGCGCGGTCATGATTTATTGGGTGCTGGGCGTCAAGGAAATCAAAAAAGAGCTTATGCTTGGTCGGGAAAAAACGCTCAGCCGTGTATTTGATCCTCTCGCAAAATATGTTTATGTTTTCCTGGCAGCGCTCGTCGTCGTATTCAGCTTCCTGATCCCCGGTGGCATTGGCTGACGTTTATTGCGGGGACCATATTGGACAATAAAAGAGCTTCCCCTTAAGGGGAAGCTCTTTTATTCTTCCAGAAAGAAAATACTTTCTACCGGCTGCTCCAATAAGCGGGCAACCTTCATCGCCAATTCCAGGGTCGGGTCATATTTGTTATTTTCCATTGCAACTACGGTCTGGCGCGAAACACCGAGCAGCTTTGCCATATCCTCCTGCCGCAGGCCGTGAGCTTTCCGCAGCGCTTTGATGCCGTTCTTCATATATTTTCACTTATATCATCATAATCCCAATAGCAAGCATCGCTCCCAGCGTACCGACTGCAAGGCTGAATACCAGCACAATCATCAGAGTCTTCCACAGCGGATAGGGCTTATATTCCTCGTCTCCCTCCGTATACCGATGCCGCAGCGCAAGTGTGGCGATCGATTGTGTCAGCACGCCCAGAAGCAGAACGCCGTTGGAAAGCGGTATGCTTTCATTTTTAACAAATACGCTGTAAAATGTACATCCCAGCAAACCAAACAGCATAACCGTGTATGCAATAGAGATTGCTTTGTATTGGATCAGCCGCTCCATCTCGTCCGCTCGCTGCATCCCGGGCTGCAAACCAAGCTTATTGGCCAATGCGGTGAAACGCAGCGGCCGCCTCCTCCCAATCCATATAAACAGCGCAAGAAAGCCAACCAGAAACACTATTGGCAGCGCCATCAAAATATAGCTCTTTGCACCCATATCAAGCTCTCCCTCCCCTTTGCATAGTGTCAAACTTATTTTACATTTTCAGCATACCTCACACTTTTAAAAATGTCAAGAGTTTTTGACTTTTCTCCACAAAAGAAATCCCACGGGTTCCCGTGGGATTTCTTTTTATTCTGTTTCCTGGCCGTCGTCTTTTTTCTGTGCCTGTTCATCCAGCTCCTTTTGAAGCTCAGGCATCAAATCCTCGCCGAGTACCTTGTCCGGAACGATCTCATTGTTATAGACCTTAAGGAAGGTTTCCCCGTCCATTGTTTCATTACGGATCAAATACTCCGCGACACGGGACATCTCCTCCATATGCTCGGTCAGGAGCTTCTCACAGGCGTGGTGCGCCTCCTCGATAATACGGTGGATCTCATCGTCGATCTCCGCTGCCTTGACCTCGGAGTAGCCCTTCCCTGCCGCAAAATCACGGCCCAGGAATATTTCGCCGTTGTCCGCGCCGTAATCAATCGGCCCGATCCTCTCGCTCATACCGTAACTGGTCACCATCGCCCGCGCCATCTGCGTCGCCTGCTTAATATCGCCGTAGGCGCCGGTGGAGATATCCGGCATCGTAAGCTGTTCCGCGACACGACCGCCCAAGCAAACGATGATATACTCCTCCATATACTTTCGGGTGCGGTACGCCTGATCCTCTTCCGGTAGCGGCATGGTAAAGCCGCCTGCACCGGAGGAACGCGGAATGATCGTTACATGATGCACCGGATCCTGCGTCGGCAGGACATGGAAACAAATTGCATGACCTGCTTCGTGATATGCTGTCAGGCGCTTATCCTGCTCGGTAATGATATGGCTCTTTTTTTCCACACCCATCACGACTTTGAGCAGGGACTCCTCGATCTCATCTTGGGAAATCAGCTTTTTATTGCGGCGCGCTGCCAGCAGTGCTGCCTCGTTGAGCAGATTCTCCAGATCCGCGCCGGTAAATCCGGCCGTGGTTTTAGCGATATCCGAGAACTTGACATCCGGATCGAACTGCTTGTTGCGGGCATGCACTTTCAGGATTGCCTCGCGCCCCTTAACGTCAGGTGCGCCAACATAGACCTGGCGGTCAAAACGGCCCGGGCGGAGCAATGCGTTGTCGAGGATATCCTTACGGTTGGTCGCCGCAATCACGATAACGCCCTCATTGGCGCCGAAACCGTCCATCTCTACAAGCAGTTGATTCAGCGTCTGCTCGCGCTCATCATGCCCGCCGCCGAGTCCCGCGCCGCGCTGGCGGCCTACCGCGTCGATCTCGTCGATGAACACAATCGCCGGTGCGTTCTTTTTCGCCTGCTCGAACAGATCGCGTACGCGCGAAGCGCCAACGCCGACATACAGCTCGACAAAATCCGAGCCGGAAATCGATAGGAACGGCACGCCGGCCTCGCCCGCAACCGCACGCGCGATCAATGTTTTACCAGTACCCGGAGGGCCTACCAGGAGTACGCCCTTGGGAATGCGCGCGCCGATCTGCACAAATTTCTGCGGGTTTTTCAGAAACTCCACGATCTCCTGTAACTCGGCCTTTTCCTCATCCGCACCGGCCACATCATTGAAAGTGACTTTCCTTTTATCGTCCTGCGCCAGCTTTGCACGTGCTTTGCCGAACTGCATCGGACCTGCGCCGCCGCCGGATTGCTTGTTCATCATAAAATACCAGAACGCGCCCAGCAGAACAATCAGGATGAGGTATGGCACCAAATTCGCCCACCACGGTATTTCCGTAGTGATATAATTTACCTCTGTCAGCGTGCCGTTCTGCTCCTGCTCCTGGATCGTTTCACCCAGTTCTTCGTAAAATACGCTGAAGTAATTCCCCAAGTCATAGCTGACAACGCGTCCGTCGTCCTTCAGATGCATGGTCAGCGTCCCGCCATCCACCTTGAACTGATCAACTTTCTCCTCCTGGAAGTATTTGTATACATCCAGATAGGTGATCGGCTCGGTGCGCGACGTCTGGCTCACAACATAGCTGACACCGGCCAGCAAAAACACCAGTATCAGAAGATAAAGGCCAAAGCCTTTCATTTTTCCTTTCAAATCGGTATGACACCTCTTCCTCGTTCGTGTATTTACTCGCCGCCGTAAACAGACGGTTTGAGAATGCCGATATACGGCAAATTACGGTATTTTTCAGCATAATCCAGGCCATAGCCGACCACAAATTCATCCGGTATTTCAAAGCCGAGATAATCGATCGGCACATGTACCTTATGCCGCGCAGGCTTGGACAGCAGCGTACACAGCCGAATCGAATTTGCTCCGCGCGCCATCAGCACCTGCATCAAATAATTCAACGTGACGCCTGAATCGAGGATATCCTCTACAATCAACAGGTCGCGCCCGTCGATCGGCTGCTCGATATCCTTGATGATCTGCACCTCGCCAGAGGTTTTGGTCCCCTTTCCATAACTGGATACCACCATGAAATCAATATTGCACGGCGTTTGGATCCTGCGGGTCAGATCTGCCATAAAAACATAGGATCCCTTGAGTACGCTGACGATCAGGGGATTCCTATCCCGATAATCCTCCGTAATACGCGCGCCCAGCTCCGCCACTTTTTCCGCGAGTTGCTGTTCCGTGAAGTAAACTTCCTTGATGTCGTCTCGCATGTCAAATGCCATTTGTCAGTTACCCCTCTATCGTTATTTCTATCAGCGCGCCCCCTTTGGGAGCACGCGAAATATCCATCCCCAAATTCTGCACCGCGATCACGCCGTTTTTATCCGCCAGAACCGCTAACTCATCTCTTTGTAAGCGCGGGATTTTCCGGTCGATCATCAGCTTTTTCAGCGTGCGGCTGCCGCCCTTTTTCGATAGGCGCAGCCTGTCTCCCGGCATGCGGGCGCGGACACAGAACGTATCAAAACATATTGTACCACAATCCACGAGAAAAGTATTGAATGATTTGTAAAAAGATTGCTTTTTTTCTAAACGACGAACCGACAAATGCAGCGTGCCGCCCCAAACCGGCCTGTCAAACGGAACGGTAAGCAAAACCGGTTCCCGCCGAAGCGCTGGTGCGGCTGCGGCTGTTATATATACTGTATCATATTCCCGCCGCGCCGTAAACCCATGCGGCAGACTGAGCGCTGCGGATGGATCGTCTGTTTCCAGAAGGCGTTCCAGCGCTTGAATATGCGTTGCGGCGATATCCCGCATCGTCACGCCCGAATGCTTCACAAGCATTTTTACCGCCCGCGAACGCAGCGCCGGATGCGCCGACCGGAGCGTATCAACCTGCCATTTGCCGGAAGCGCGCCGCGCCGCGCAAAGAAGACGTTCGGCTTCCCCGTCCAGATACGCGTTGTCCTGCCGCAGAAGCCCGCTCAGACGCGTTACTGCATCCGGCAGCGCCGGATTGATCTCACGAAGCACCGGTATTACCGCATGCCGGATGCGGTTGCGCGTATAGCGGTCATCCGCATTTGTGCTGTCGGTCACATAGTCCTGCCCTAACTGCCGCAAAAAGTCTTCCACATCCGCTCTTGTTGTTTCAATCAGCGGTCGCACAAGCTGGCCGCGTACCGGCGGTATCCCCGTCAGCCCCTCCGGTCCGGTACCCCGTGCCAAATGAAACAGCACGGTTTCCGCTGAGTCGTCCGCCGTATGGGCGGTCGCGATCCTATCCGCTCCCGCAGCGGCGAAAAGCCGCTCATACCGGATATGACGCGCCGCTGTTTCAATGCTTTCCCCGCGCTGGACGGACTCCGCGCGGATATCCGCGCGCGAAACGGTCAGCGGCACCTGCAGGCGCGCACACAGCGACCGGCAGAACGCTTCATCCCGTTCCGCTTCCGCTCCGCGCAGGCAATGATTCAGATGGAACGCCCGCACAGGGTATCCCAGAAGCAGCAGCGCCCGCAGAAGGGCTGTGGAATCCGCCCCGCCGGAAAGCGCCACCAGGACAGCTTCGCCGGGTGTCAGCATCTGGTGCGCCTCGATCGTGTGTTTTACGATTTCCAGCATGGCCTACTCCCCGTGGATTCTGTCTGGATTGGAAAACGTTGTATATTGACCGACCCATTGCAGCTCCACCGTGTTGGTGGCGCCGTGTCGGTTTTTGGCAATAATAATTTCCGCTATGTTCTTCTGCTCCGATTCGTCATCATAATAATCGTCACGATAAATAAACATGACGATATCCGCGTCCTGCTCGATCGCACCGGATTCGCGCAGATCGGACAGCATCGGCCGCTTATCCGCGCGCTGTTCGGACGCGCGTGACAACTGGGACAGACAGACGACCGGCACATTGAGCTCTTTCGCCATGATTTTGAGGGAACGCGAGATCTCTGCGACCTCCTGCACGCGGTTATCCGAATGCCGGCCGCCTGCGTGCATCAGTTGCAGGTAGTCGATCACGATAAGGCCCAACTCGTCCCCCAGCCGCCGGCATTTCGCCTTGATTTCAGCCGCAGTAATCGCCGGATTATCGTCCACATAGATATTCAGGCCAGCCAGCACGCCGGACGCGCGGGCGATCTTGACCCAATCGTCCCCATCCAGGTTACCAGTCTTGAGCTTTTGCGACTCGATCAACGCTTCGCTGGACAAAAAGCGGCTCGCAAGCTGTTCCTTGCCCATTTCCAACTGGAACACACACACGCCCGTCCCTTTTTTATAGCCCTTCGGCTTGCCCTTTACACTCGCCTTTGCCGCGTTGAGCGCAATGTTGAGCGCAAACGCGGTCTTACCCATGCCGGGACGCGCCGCAATCAGTATCAGGTCGGATTTGTTCAGGCCTGTCAACGCCGTGTCCAGCGCGTGAAATCCGGTTGACATGCCTGGGATATCGCTGTCCGACCTGGCACGCTCATCGAGTTCCGTATACAGGTCCGCGATGACCTCGCTCAGCTTGGACAGGCCTTTGATCTCCCGTCCCTGACGGATGCTATAGATGCGCTGCTCCGCCAACTCCGCGATGCTGGACGCTTCTCCATGCGCTTCCAGCGCATGCTGCTGAATTTCGGCGCCCGCGTCGGCAAGCTGCCGCAGCAGGCTCTTGTCGCGCACAATGCGGACATATTCCGAAACGTTGCGCGTTCCAGGCGTTACCTCCATCAACTGAAAGAGATATGCCCTGCCCCCTGCCTCATCGTAATAGCCGAGACGGGTCAGCATATCCAGCACGGTGACCGGATCGATCTTCTGCGCGCCGTTGAACATGGAATAGATGGTTTCAAAAATGCGTTTGTTCTCATCCGCATAGAAATCATCCGCGCGCACCTGCTCGATCACTTCCGGTATGCAGTTTGGATCGACAAGCATGGCGCCCAGCAAAGACTGCTCCGCAGTCAGGTCCTGCGGCACCTGCCGCATAAGAAGCTCATCCAAAGCTGCACACCGCCTTTCCAATAAAAATATACCGCTTCGCCAGGGCGGTTGCTTTCCGCCCTATTTGTCCCTTACCTGACTATGCTTCTACGACCTGCACCAGAATCTCTCCCGCGATATCCTGATACAGCTTGGCCTTCACCCGATGGACGCCAAAGGTCTTGATCGGCTCCTCCAGCACGATTTTCTGCTTCGGCACATTTAGGCCGTACTGCTTTTTCAACTCCTCCGCGATTTCTTTCGAGGTCACCGCGCCGAACAGGCGTCCGCCTGCCCCGCCTTTCGCCGGCACCTTGACCGGACTGACCTTCAGCTTTTCCGCCGCTTCCCGTGCGGCCTGCTGTTCCAGCGCCACCTTGCGGGCATGCGCCTCGTCCTGTGCTTTCTTCACGTTCAGATTATCCGCGGTGGCCGGCTCAGCCAGACCGCGCGGCAGCAGGAAATTGCGGCCATAGCCCTCGCTGACCTCGATCAGGTCGCCTTTCTTTCCTTTTCCTTTTACGTCTGCTGTAAGAATTACTTTCATGATATCTTTCTCCTTTTCAACGGGATACACTTACATTATCTGTCTACTGCGCTTCACTTTCCTGATCGGCAAAGTAGCCGTGAATCGCCTCGGTAATCATACGGTCCGCCTCCTCCGGCGTCGTATTCTTCAGCTGCGCCCCCGCGGCGGAATGGTTGCCGCCGCCTCCAAGACGCTCCATCAGCAATTGTACATTGACCTGTCCGGAGGCACGGGCGGAAACCGCCATATCCACCCCGCTGCGGAACGCGACAACGCTGGCCCTTGTCCCAATGATCGACAAAAGCTCGTCCGCCGCCTGTGCAGCCGCAATGCGGTCGATCTCCTGATCTGTGAGAGCGAAAATCACGCCTTGCCCACAATTGCGCGCGGAAGAGATGATTTTTTGCCGCTCCATATACTGATCAAAGCTTGACTGGAACAGGCGCTTGACATCGCTCACCTCCGCGCCCGCACGGCGCAGATAGGCTGCGGCCTCGAACGTGCGCACGCCGGTGCGAGTCGAATAACCCTTGGTATCCAGATAGATGCCCGCGAGCATCGCCTCCGCCTCGCCGGTGAGGATATCGTTGTTCGGCACCAGATATTGCAGCAGCTCGCTGACCAGCTCGGATGCGGAGGAAGCGTATGGCTCATGCAACGAAACGACCGCGTTCTCTATATAATCCGCAGCGCGGCGGTGATGGTCAATGACCGCCACTTTATTGATCGACTGAAGCAGCGCTTCGCTTTCTACATAGCCGGGACGGTTCACATCCACCACGATCAGAAGCGTATTAAAATCGCACATAATCATGGCGTCTTCTGCGCTGATAAAAACGTCCTTGTATTCGGGCAGGGACTCGAGTCGTTCGATCAGATCCGACGCCATGGTGTGCTGCTGGTCCACAACGATATGCACGGGCTTGCCCTTGACGCGCGCCGCGCATACCATGCCCGCCGCCGCTCCGATCGCATCCATATCGCTGTTCTTATGGCCCATGACCAGCACTTGCGAGGAGTCTCGGATGAGCTGACTCAGTGCGTTTGCCACAACGCGGCTTTTGACCTTGGTGCGCTTTTCCACTTCCTCGCTCAGGCCGCCGTAAAACTCAAAGGTGTACCGGTTTTTAATGACCGCCTGGTCACCGCCGCGTGACAGCGCCATGTCGATTGCCAGCCCAGCGTACTGATAGCTTTCCGCAAGCGTTTCCCCGTCCCTGCCGATACCGATCGACAGTGTAGCGAGGACGCCCTCGTGGTTGCGGATATCGCGCACCTCCTGCAGCACGGCGAATTTCCGCGCCGCAAGCTTGTCAAGCTCAGCGTTTTCGATGATAAAAATGTATTTATCGCGGTCGTATTTCCGCAGGACCGCGCTGCTGTCGCGCGTCCATTCGGACAGGCGGCGGTCAATATCAGCAAGGATCGCGGATTTTTCTGAGTCCGTCGCGTTCTTCATCAATTCTTCGTAGTTGTCGATCGCGATGATGGCAAGCGCCGGATGGCGCGTTTCCGCCGCGTCCCGCAGCCGGACGTATTCCGTACAGTCAATGAAATAGAGCATCATCATCTGTCCGGCGCCGCTTGGAATCATACTGCCGAATACATGGTATGCCCGACGCCCCATACGAAGCTCTCCCGGGAATTCTTCCTTCCCCTCGATCAGCCACCGTGTTTCAAACGTTGGCGCGAGTTCGGTCATTCGCATATGGCGGGCGCCGCTAAACTGGCCGCTGATTTCCGCAAACGCTTCGTTTGCCCAAACGATCTCGCCGGTCGTTGCCAGCGCAACAACCGTCGGCAGCGGAGAGTGGGTTACCGCGGGCTTTATTTCACCACCGCTGACCTCAATATTCTCCATCAGGTCCTGCACCTGACGTTTTCGCTCGGATTCCTGACGCAGCGAAGCAAGCCGGAGTATGCCGCAGACCGCTATGCCCGCGGCGCCATACCACAACGAAAAATATAATCCGCCCGCCGCAAACAGCAAAAACAGCAGGTAAAACCATGTTTGCCCAGGCTGCAGCGCTTTTTGAAATTTCTTTTTCAATTTCCGTCCCCCTTTCGGACGCAAATACGCATATTAATTATATCATCGCACGGCCGTAATGTAAACAAAAATCGTCTATGCCGATTGTGTTTTGCGGAAAAACGTGGTAAAGTAATCCCATACCCGAAAAGGAGGAAACCTTTATGCAATTTACGTTTGCACACAATAATTTCAATGTGCGTGATCTGGACCGGTCGCTCGCATTCTACCAAGAGGCGCTCGGCCTGTCCGAAGTCCGCCGCATCAGCCCTGACGATGGGAGCTTTATCATCGTCTATCTGAGCGATGGCAAAAGCGCCCACCAACTGGAGCTGACCTGGCTGCGGGATTGGGACCATGCCTATAACCTTGGCGATAACGAATTCCATCTTGCGTTTCAGGTGGACGACTTTGCAGCCGCTCATCACAAGCATGAGCAGATGGGCTGTATCTGCTTTGAAAACCCCGCGATGGGCATATACTTTATTTCCGATCCGGATGGATACTGGCTCGAGGTCATCCCCTCCCGTTGATTTACCGATCCGCAGGCTGTCAGCACAGATTCTGGCAGCCTTTTTTGTCCCCATTCGCAATTTTACGGATATTTTCCATCCATATCCATCAAAATATGATATACTGATACCGTATACGGAAAGGAGCTGGCTGTTTTTGAACCCTTATCTTGACCTGTTTCTCACCTTTGCCCGCATCGGTGTATGCACGTTTGGCGGTGGCTATGCCATGTTGCCCCTGCTCCAGCGGGAGATCGTTGAAAACCGCGGCTGGACTACTGAGGACGAGCTGATGGATTATTATGCCATCGGCCAATGCACGCCCGGTGTAATCGCAGTCAATACCTCCACCTTTGTCGGCTATAAGACCCACGGAGTGCCTGGCGCGATCTGCGCTACGGCCGGCATGGTCGCGCCGTCTCTGATAATCATTGTTATCATCGCTGCCTGTATCCAGCAGTTTGCGCATCTTGCCGTGGTGCAGCACGCTTTTTCCGGCATCCGCATCGCGGTCTGCGCGCTTGTGTTGCAGTCGGTTTTGAAAATGGCGAGGAAAGGTGTTGTTGACCTGCCTACCACCTTGATACTGCTTATTACATTTGCCGCCGTTGCATTTTTTGAGGTTTCTCCCGTAGTGATGGTGCTTCTGGCTGGCGCGGCAGGCATTGCGATCGGTTTCTTCCGGAGGCGGCGCACATGATCTATTTACAGCTAATCTGGGAATTTTTCAAAACCGGCCTTTTTTCGGTCGGCGGCGGTCTGGCGACGCTGCCCTTTCTCAAGGCCATTTCGCTCAAATACCCCTGGTTTACACCAAACGACCTGTTGGACATGATCGCGGTTTCCGAATCGACGCCTGGGCCGATCGGCATCAATACCGCGACCTACGCCGGTTTCCATGCCGCGGGGCTGGGGGGCTCTGTCATCGCAACCTGCTCGCTCGTTTTCCCTTCCGTGGTCATCATCATCCTGATCTCGCGCGCCCTGACCAGGTTTCGCGATTCCGCGCTTGTCAGGGATGCCTTTTACGGCCTGCGCCCTGCCTCCGCCGGATTGATTTTCGGCGCTATGCTGGAGGTATTTGCCGCCTCGCTTTTTCATACCGAGCTTTGGAAGGGCGTCGGCAACCTGCTTGCGTTATTAAATTTCCCTGCGATCGCCTTTTTCCTGGCGCTATCGCTGTGTATTTGGAAATTCCCCAGGCTCCATCCCATTCTATTCATTTTTGCAGGGGCCATCGGAGGCATCCTCTTTCAGTTTTAATAAAAAACGGCGGAAACCCTATCGTTTCCGCCGTTTTTTATTCGACCATCATCAAACCCGAAAGATAATCTTCCACAACATCTCGAAAATGTTCCGGTGCCACGCCATTATCTTGCAACAACGAAACCAGCCGCATGGTTTCTTCGAGCGTCAGCGCAACATCATCAATTTGGTCCACGCGCTTCCGCTCCGTTATGGCGGCTATACCATACTGCGTCCGTTCAGCACGGGCTTGTTCAGTAACAATATAGCGAACCACAGCTATCGCCCCCTTTGTTTGCAATTCATAACCCTCATTTTACGCCCCTGCACAGGTGCCGTCTGTCGAAAGCAGGCGAACGATAGCAAAAAAAGTTGCCGCAGATGGGTTGACATCTGCGGCAAATAGGCTATTTCAACAAATATTCTTCGATAAGTTGGCAAGCATCACTAATGCACCCTGGGCAGGACCGCCTTACCGTTCCATCCGGCACGCCTTTTAGCGTTCTGCAAAGGTAGGTGCCGTTCTTCTCCTCAAACGCGGCCGCTAGAGCTTTTGTCAACTTATAGGTCTGCGCCTTTGTTTCCCCCGGGTGGCTGCAGCCCTTGCTCTGCTTGCAGCCCGCCAGCATGAACGCGCCGGTCAGCGCGCCGCAAACCTCCATAAGCCCCATGCCCAGGCCAAAGCCCTCGGCCATTTTAAACGCCGTGTTTTCATCCAACCCAAACCGGTCGCAATAAGCACACACAACCGCCTGCGCGCAGTTATAGCCGCTGTCATGCAAACGTTGCGCCCGCTCTTCTCTTTCTGTCACGTTCAATCTCTCCTGTCCGTTAATATTCAACCTGCTCGAAATAGCGCATGATCGCATGGAACTGCGCCAGCGCTTCCGCCTGCCAATCCTCCTCGCTATCGATAAGCTTTTGATCCTCCTCGTTATCGATAAAGCAAAATTCACTGGTCAGGGCAGGAATACCCAGCGCGGATGCCACGCGATTCGTATAATAATAATCTCCGTTGCTTCCTTCTCGGAATACGACCTGCCGGATCGGGACGCCCAGCTTCTCATACTCCTCCAGCAGTGCCTCCGCCAGAATCCTGGTCGGCCCTCCGTCCTTATCCACGATTTGCGCCAGCGCTTCCGCACCGCGTGCCGTCGTATTGGCCGCATTATGATGGACACTGAAAAACAGATCAACCGTGTCCACATATTCTTCCATGATCTGACCGCGCAGGGAGAGCGAGCTCCCCTCCTCCAGTGTATCGCGTACCATGATCACCCGAACGCCCGCTTCCTCCAGATATTCTTCCAGATATTGCGAAACATACAAGTTGATATGCTTTTCATCCAGAGAACCGTCCTCGTTATGTGCGCCAACATCGCTGCCGCCATGGCCGGGGTCAACGATCACGGTCATTTTTCCATCAATATTCGAGGTGCGTTCCGGCCGCACCGGCTTGATAACCGGCTCCGGCTCTCCCTCGGACGTATCATAGTCCTTCACCCGTACAAGATAGTCCGCACTGCAATAGCGGTCGCTCCCGTCGTCTCCAACCATGATATGCGCCCAATTATCCGTTATCGAATCCACGACGATTTCTGTACCGTTTGTGAGCTTGCCGACCGCCGCATAAGTAAGCCCGGGACCCGTCCGTACCGAAAGGTAGTCGCTGACCTTAACCTGATAGACCCCTGTCACGAAAGGCTCTTCCGGTTCCGCAGGTTCCTGCGGCCCTTCCGGATCAGGCTCCGGCTGCATTTCCGGATCGGGCGCAGACGGCGTTTTGATCTGCACCGTCTGCGTCGCGCTTTCAAATGCCGCAGTAAACCCCATTGCAGTCGATACGTCCGCTATCTTATAATAATTGTTCCCATTGATATTATAGCCCTTGATGGATACGCCGCTGCCATCCAGCAGCAGCTTGGCGGTCGATTCCTGTACACGGAGCGTAGAGGAGGATGCAACGCTCATCTCCCCGCCCACCGCGGTGTAGACCGCGCCGGATATCAGGTCGATCGCGTTTTTCTCCCCATTCCACTGCACATCAAACGACGCCGTGGTGCCGCTGAGCAGAAACGCAATATCCCGTAGCTTAAAATAGTTGTATCCGTCAATATTATAGGCCTGCGGGCTGACGGCCTGCCCATTGACCGTGACCTTGTGCGTCGATGGAACCGTCTTGAGCGCCGCGCGTGCGGACGGCATTTGCGGGGCCGCGTTTTGCGAAACAGCGCGGCCCTCTTCTGCCGCCGGCACGCCGGCTTCCAGAACGATTTGCTGTTCGGTTTCCTCTTTTGTTATTTCACCCGCTGCGGCTGTGCCAGTTAAAATATACAGCGATGCGCACAGCAGGGCAATCATTCGTTTCAAACGCATGATAGACCTCCGGGTTGAACAAGCTGGTTTTCTCATAATACGGAACGTATTTTATCACGAAAAAGCCCGAATTTCAATGCTTTGAAGGGTAGAGCGGCGCATTTGTAATATTACAAATGCGCCGCTCTATATTACAGTTTTGCGTTAAAGCATCGCCGCGCCAATCAGCCCCGCGTCATTTCCCAGCGCGGCCGCAATGATCCTTGCATTGCATGACGCGCCCTGGAAGGTTTCCGCTTCTGTTAAGCGGCGCAGCGGCTCGATCAGTTTCTCCCCATAGCCCGCAAGGCCACCCCCGATGACAATGCACTCCGGCTGAAAAATATTGACCAGGTTCGCCAGCCCACAGGAGAGGTTGACGCAGTATTCCTCAAACAGCTCCCGCGCCAGGGTGTCACCCGCGTCTACGGCATCACATATCATTTTGGCGTTCAGCGCCCCCCGATTTTCTTCCAGAACGCTCTTTCTTCCTGCCTCCAAGGCACGCTCCGCAAAGCGGACAAAAGCCGAAGCGGAGGTATAGGCCTCCAGGCAGCCCTTTCGTCCACAGTTGCACGACTCGCCGCCCTGTCGTATCACGATGTGTCCCAATTCTCCCGCGATGCCGTTGCAGCCGGTATAAAGTTTTCCGTCTACCACAATCCCGCCTCCGACGCCGGTTCCCAGGGTAATCATCAGCATATTTCTGGTATCTTTTGCCGCGCCCGCAATCGCTTCTCCCAGCGCTGCGCAATTTGCGTCGTTATCCAGTTGGACCGCGCACTGGAATTCCGGCTCGAACGCTTGCGCGAAGCACACGTCGCTCATATCCAAATTGGTTCCGAACCGCAGCGTGCAGGTTTCCTTGTCGAACGAGCCAGGTACGCCGATACCTATACTCTGTACCTGCTCCGGCGTTATTGCCTCTTTTTCGCAAAGCGCGAGCGCGAGCGCTTTCATATCCGCCCGCAGCCCATCCGCGTCTCCCAAACGGGTGGGCGCGTTCATTTTATGCAGCAGCGTGCCCTCCTCCCGACAAAGCGCCGCTTTTACCGTTGTTCCACCTAAATCAATACCGATCCGCATCATGTTTCCTCCTTTTCATCCGAACAGCGTCAAACCGCGTCCACGAAAATATTCATCCAGACGCTCCCCGCTACTGTTGACCACCAACTCCTCCGGAAACCCGATCTCTTCCAGCATCTCCAATGCGTTGTCTACACAGCCGACTGTATATTCAATATGCGAATCACTGTCCACAACGATCGGCACCTGATATTTTTTGCACAGGCGCGCGATTTCCGTGCAGTTCTCCCTGCTTCCTTTCCGGATGGCAAAGGAATTGCTGTTGATCTCCACCAACTTGCCGTACTGGTTGCACTGTGAAATAATATGCTCCATATCAAAATCAAATTTGGGGTTACCCGGATGCCCAAACGCCTGCACCCGTTTATCATGCAGCACTGCTTCGAGCGCCTCTGTATGCGCCGCCCGCGTGGAGGGGGCAAAGCAGCAGTCATGGAAAGAGGCCAGCGCAAACTCCACAGGCTCCAGGCTTTTTTCACTCATCCGGTCCAGCGCCCCGCCGGGACAGATATTGAATTCTATTCCCCGAATCACGGCCACGCCGTCTATCTCTCGCGGAATAATATTCAGGTTGGAAAAATGCCACTCATGCGGGCCGTCTGTCATATCCGGACCGTGGTCAGTAATGCCAATCGCGATCAGTCCCTTTGCTTTTGCGCCGCGAACCATCTCATATACCGTGGAGTACGCGTGTGTGCTGGCGATCGTGTGGGTATGCAGGTCTGCTACGATGTGCATAGAAAACAATTGCTCCTTTTTGTGGTGAAATCCATTTCGCGTAAAGTGTCTATCCAAACAGAAAACAGGCGTTTGACGCCTGTTTTCAAAAACGTCCGGCGCGCAGGCAAGTCATAGCGCTGCGAGGTGGCCGGCCGTACCTCTGCGCATCAGTTTCCGTACTGCTTGAGCATGCGCTCCTGCAGCTCGCGTGCCGCGTTAAAGCCCATCTTCTTTTGGCGGTCGTTCATGGCGGCGACTTCAATAATGACCGCAAGATTGCGGCCGGGCTTGACCGGAATCGTCAGCGACGGAACCGCGATATCCAGAATGCTGGTCGTCTGTCCATCCAGGCCTAGGCGGTCGTACTGCTTTCCATCCTCCCACGGCTCCAGGTTGATAACCAACTCGACCTTTTCAGTCATCTTGATCGCGCCGATGCCAAAGATCCGGCGCACATCGACAATGCCGATGCCGCGCAGCTCGATAAAATGCCGGATGACCTCGGGCGCCGTGCCGACCAGCGTCTTGTCCGACACGCGCTTGATCTCAACCGCGTCGTCCGCGATTAGCCGGTGGCCGCGCTTGACCAGCTCGATTGCAGTCTCGGATTTACCGACGCCGGAATCGCCCAGCAACAGGACGCCCTCACCGTAAATTTCGATAAGGACGCCGTGCAGCGTCACCCGCGGCGCGAGGTTGACCTTAAGGGAAGCGATCACCGCGCTCATGATCGTTGAGGTAAATTCGTTGGTGCGCAGGATCGGCACCTTATACATTTCCGCCGCCGCCCGGCACTCGGGGAACACATCGATATTCCGCGAGACAATCAATACCGGAATGCCGGTGGAAAACAGCCGCTCAAAGCATGCCAGCCGCGCTTCCGGCGTCATCTGCTCTACATAGCTTGATTCCACCTTGCCCACAATCTGAATACGATTGGGATCGAAATAATCAAAAAAACCGGCGAGCTGCAGTCCCGGGCGGTTGACATCATCTTTTGTGATCTCGATTTTCTCAAAGCCCTCCGGTCCGTAGACGACCTCAAAATCAAACTCCTGTATCAGATCGCCTAAGCTGACGCCAAATTCTTTTAACTGCATAAAAATACTCCCCTCCGCAGCGGCAGGTATGTCGATGCTTGTATTATACCCTGATTTTCCACCTTTTTCAACGTTTTCCCGCTCTTCTGCGGCAAAACTTGAAAAATAGGACTTTTTATGAAAAAACCGCTTGCATTTTTACAGGCATTATGGTATTATAATATCCGTTACGCAATGCACAAGAGAAGGAGGTGCAGGAAAATGGCAAAGTGCGATATTTGCGGCAAGGGCGTGACCTTTGGTATTCAGGTCTCTCACTCTCATCGTCGTTCCAACAGAACTTGGAAACCGAATGTTCGTCGTGTGAAGGCTCTGGTCGATGGTACTCCCCGCCATATCAACGTATGTACTCGGTGCCTCCGCTCCGGCAAGGTAACCCGCGCGATCTGAGTTTCCCGCGCGATACGTTGAAAGCATGTTGAGGCGCTCTGCTTGCAGGGCGCTTTTCTATTGCATATCCCTTTCCTCAGTACCCTTAACGGTAGGTGATTCCCATGAAAAAGGCGCTCCGCCCCGCGTTTACGGTCACAATCCCAGTGCTGTGCGGCTATCTTTTTATCGGTTTCGCATTTGGCGTGATGTTGCGCGATGCCGGCTTTACCGCTCCCTGGGCGTTTCTGTCCAGCCTGACGATCTACGCCGGATCCGGACAATATCTTCTGGTTTCGCTCCTTGCAGCAAACTCGTCCCTTGTCACCGTCGCGGTGATGACGCTTCTGCTCAACTGCCGCCATATCTTTTACGGTCTTTCTTTTCTCGATACCTTCTACCAGATGGGGCGCGCCAAGTGGTACATGATCTTTTCCCTGACCGATGAAACCTATTCCCTGCTCTGTTCGCTGAAAACGCCGGACGGTGTCGACCCTGCTGCGATGCGCTTTTTGATCTCCGTGCTTGACCAAAGCTACTGGATCATCGGCTCGGTTATTGGCGCAATCATCGGCGGCGTGCTGCCGTTCGATACCACAGGCATTGATTTCGCGATGACCGCGCTCTTTACTGTGATTTTTGTCGAGCAGTGGAAAAGCAGCAAATGCCATATCCCTGCCTTTCTCGGGCTTGGCGCGGCCGCTGTATCGCTTACCTTGCTCGGTCCGGATAACTTTATCCTGCCCGCCATGATGGCCATCTGCGTCATGCTGGTCGCGCTACGCGGGAAGCTTGCAGGGGAGGTGTCGGAATGACCCCGCAAAAAGCGTTTGCCATGATTGCCGTCGCCGCGCTCTGCACCTTTGCGACACGCGTCGCGCCGTTCCTGCTTTTTAATGGAAAAAAGCCCATCCCCCCGATCGTGCGCTATCTCGGCGAGACGCTCCCACCCGCTGTGATCGCTCTGTTGGTCATCTATTGCGTCAAAAGCGTGGACTGGCTTGCTGTGCCGCACGGTGCGCCGGAGCTGCTTTGTATCGCTGTCGTTGCGCTGCTGCACGTCTGGAAACGGAACAACCTGTTATCGATCGGCATCGGCACCATCCTGTATATGTTTTTGGTGCAGGGTATATTTGTCTGATGCCCTGTCTATCCCTGACCGCATTGGTTTTCCAATGCGGTTTTTTATTTCCCGACCAAGAATTTTGTGGTACAATAAAGCAAGCTGAAAAAGGAGTTATTTTATGCAGACTATTATTAATATGCTGGCGCATGAGCTGCGGCAGCCGGAATCATACGTTTCCAATGTCGTCAAACTGCTTGACGAGGGGAATACCGTCCCCTTTATCGCCCGCTACCGGAAAGAGCTGCACGGCGCGATGGACGACCAGATGATCCGCACGCTTGCTGACCGGCTCGGTTATCTGCGCAGCCTGGATGAAAAGCGTGCGGAAATCCGCGCATCGATCGAGTCGCAGGGCAAGCTGACCGAGACGCTTGACCACGCAATCGCAGAGGCACAGACCCTGGCCGCGCTCGACGACCTCTACCGCCCCTACCGCCCCAAGCGCCGCACCCGCGCCTCTGTTGCCCGCGAAAAGGGTCTGGAGCCTTTGGCTGCACAGCTTCTTGCCGCGCGCACGCCTTCCCCCGATCTGGACGCGCTTGCCGCGCCTTTCGTCGCTCCCGCCAAAGGCATCGAAACCGCTGTGGAAGCCTTGTCAGGCGCCTCGGACATCATTGCGGAGGATATCTCGGACGATGCGGATATCCGCGGCCGCCTGCGCCGCCTGATCCGCCAGACCGGTGTGATACAAACCGCCGGAACCGACGCGGAGGATACCGTCTATGCGATGTATCACGAATTTTCCGAGCCGGTCCGCCGGCTGCAAAGCCACCGTGTCCTTGCAATCAACCGCGGGGAAAAGGAGGGTAAGCTCAAGGTGGCCCTGACCGTGGACGACAGCCAGGCGCTGGTCGAGCTGAACCGCGCTGTCCTGCATCCCAAAAATCCGTTCTGCGCCATGCTGCGCACCACCTGTGAGGATAGCTGGAAACGGCTGCTGTTCCCCTCCTTGGAGCGCGAGCTGCGCAGCGAACTGACCGATACGGCAAACGAACAGGCGATCCATACCTTTGCGCTCAACCTGCGCCCCCTGCTTATGCAGCCGCCTGTGAAAAACCGTGTGACGCTCGGTTTCGACCCCGGCTACCGGAACGGCTGCAAGCTCGCCGTGGTGGATGGCACCGGCAAGGTGCTGGATACCGCTGTCATATACCCCACGCCGCCCTATCAAAAAGTGGACGAAGCGAAAAAAACGCTGCGCCGTTTGTGCGACGCGCACCATGTTACCTGCATCGCGATCGGCAACGGCACAGCCTCCAAGGAAAGCGAGCTATTGATTGCCGACTTTATTCGGGAATACGGCGGCGGCATCGAGTACATGGTCGTCTCTGAAGCCGGTGCCTCGGTTTATTCCGCGAGCAGGCTTGCGGCCGAGGAGTTTCCGGATTATGACGTCAACCTGCGTTCCGCCGTATCGATTGCCCGTCGTCTGCAGGATCCGCTGGCCGAACTGGTCAAAATCGACCCCAAAGCAATCGGTGTCGGGCAATACCAGCACGATATGCCGCAGGCACGCCTATCCGAGGCGCTGGATGGCGTGGTTGAGGACTGCGTCAACGCTGTCGGCGTGGATCTCAACACTGCTTCTTCCGCTTTGCTGTCGCGCGTTGCCGGCATTTCCGGTACCGTGGCGAAAAATATTACTGCCTATCGTGAGGAACACGGCTGTTTTGACAGCCGCAGGCAGCTATTGAAGGTAAAAGGGCTTGGCCCCAAGGCTTATGAGCAATGTGCGGGCTTTCTGCGCGTACCGGAAAGTGACAACCTGCTCGACCGGACCGCGGTCCATCCCGAATCCTACGCCGCGGCTGAAACGCTGCTTACCCTGTGCGGATACTCCGTTCAGGACGCTGCTTCCGGCAAGCTGGGAGAGCTTTCTGCACGCATAGAGAAACTGGGCCGAACCGATGCCGCACAGCGCTGCGGGGTTGGTGTGCCGACCCTGATGGATATTATTTCCGAGCTTCAGAAGCCCGGGCGCGATCCACGCGATGAGCTGCCGCCGCCGCTGCTCCGCGCGGATGTCCTCGATTTCAAGGACCTGAAGCCTGGTATGAAGCTCAAAGGAACGGTACGCAATGTGGCGGATTTCGGCGCGTTCGTGGATATCGGCGTCCATCAGGACGGTTTGGTGCATATCTCGCAAATCTGCAGCCGTTATATCAAGCACCCCTCCGAAGCGGTCACCGTCGGTGATATCGTGGATGTGGTCGTCCTGTCGGCTGATCCCAAAAGCCACCGCATCGCCCTTTCCATGAAGCAGGCCAAATAAACGGAAAACGGGGTACAGCAAAAGCTGTACCCCGTTTTTTATAATACCTTGGACAGGAAATCTTTCAGCCGAGGATGCTTCGGATTGGTGAAAAAAGCGTGCGGCTCGTTCTGCTCCACAATGTTTCCCCCATCCATAAACAGTACACGGGTGCCGACCTCGCGTGCGAATCCCATTTCGTGTGTAACCACAACCATGGTCATGCCATCGTCCGCAAGCTCTTTCATGATCTCCAGCACTTCACCGACCATTTCGGGATCCAGTGCGGAGGTAGGCTCGTCAAACAGCATCACATCCGGATTCATTGCCAGCGCGCGGGCGATTGCGATACGCTGCTGCTGCCCGCCGGACAGCTGAACCGGATAGCTGTCCGCCTTATCCGGCAGACCGACGCGCTCCAACAGTTGTATCGCACGCTTGTCCGCCTCATCCTCTGTCATGATCTTGAGCTTGACAGGTGCCAGCTTAATATTCTCACGCACGGTCAGATGAGGAAACAGGTTGAACTGCTGGAACACCATGCCCATCTTGCGGCGGATCAAATTGATATCGGTCACCTTGCTGGTGATATTCTGCCCTTCAAAAATGATATCGCCGCTGGTAGGCTCCTCCAGCAGGTTGAGGCAGCGCAGAAAAGTGGATTTGCCGGACCCCGACGGTCCGATAATAACGACCTTTTCTCCCTTTTCGATATGCTCGTTGACGCCCTTGAGCACCTGATGATCCCCAAAGGACTTGCACAGGTTTTTAACGTCGATCACTTGCACGCAGCCTCCTTTCCAAAATACCGAGCAGCTTGGTCAAAATCAGGACGATCACAAGATAAATGACCGCCAAGCTGACATACGGCACAAAGGGCTGATAAGTATTGGCAACGATATTCTGCGCCTGCTTGGTCACGTCGCGCAGCATAATGACCGAAACCAGCGAGGTATCCTTGAGCAGGGTAATCATCTCGTTGCCCAGCGCAGGCAGGATATTTTTAATGGCCTGCGGGATGATGATGTAGCGCATCGTTTTGCCGTAGTTCAGGCCAAGCGAGCGCCCCGCCTCCATTTGGCCGGCGCTGATCGACATCAGGCCGCTTCGCGCGATCTCCGCAACATAGGCGCCCGAGTTGATGCCCAGCGTCACAATACCGCATATCAGGCTGCCGAAGTCATCCTTCGGCACCATGATGACAAAACAACTGATTAAAAGTTGAACCATCATTGGAGTACCACGGATCACGGCCAGATATACCTTGCACAATACATTCAGCACGCCTAGCACCGGATTGTGCTTGCCCATCCGCTGGGAGTCGTGCGCCGTGCGGACCATGGCGACCAGCAGGCCGATGATGATACCCAAAATAAGCGCGCCGATCGTTACGATAAATGTGATACGCAGGCCTTGGGCAAACCAAGTCCAACGGTCTTGGTAAATAAAGGTCTGGTAGAGCTGGAACAGCAGCCTTTGCAGATTTTCCGGAAGCGAGAGAATCCAGTCAGGCGCGGTTTCCAGCCAGTTTGACAATGTGAGCGTTACCACAGCCTATCCCCTTTCTATTTCTCATAATCGAGCGAAAAGGGGCGGCGCGCGCCGTCCCCTTTCGTTCATAACCAAATCAATTACTCGCCATCTGCCGTGATGTATTTGTCGATGATGGACTGAAGCGTACCGTCGTCTTTCAGCTCCTGCATCGCCGCGTTTACCTGCTCCAGCAACTCTGTGTTGTCCTTGCTGATCGCCGCCGCGTAATCCTCGTTTGCGTATGCGGTATCCAAAATCTTGAGGCCCTCGTTAGCCGCTACATAATTCTTTGCCGGCTCCTGGTCAATAACCACACAGTCGATCTGGCCGTTGACCAAAGCGGCCACCGCAAGCGGACCGTTATCAAACTGCTTGACGTTCTCCTGACCATAATCATCGGTGCAGTACAGGTCGCCGGTCGTGCCGGTCTGCACGCCGATGGTCTTACCGGTCAGATCTACCGCAAGCGAGCCATCCTCCTGCTCTACCGGTGCGATATCCGAATTTTCCGGAACAATAACTACCTGTACGCCGGTTGCATAAGAATCAGTGAAGTTCACCTGATCCGCACGCTCCGGATCCACCGTCATACCAGCCAGAACAATATCAATCGTACCAGCCTGCAACGCCGGAATCAGCGATTCAAACGCCATATCGGTGATATCAAGCTCCATGCCGAGCTTCTCGGCAACCGCCGCAGCGATTTCCGCGTCAATGCCTGCAACCTCGCCGTTTTCATCGGTAAACTCATACGGCGGGAAGGTTGCGTTGGTACCCATGCGCAGCACGCCGCCATCCGCCGTATCCGTGCTGTCGGTCGCGGCCGCGTCCGTGTTGCTATCCTCATTCTGCTGGGTGTCGGTATTGCCGCCGCAGCCGCTCAACAGCAGAGAGCCGGCCAGCACCATGCTCAGCATTGCAATCGAAAATTTCTTCATTGCTTCTTTCTCCTCCTTATCTCGGCCGTTTGGGCGGCCGAACATTTCAGACAAGATATATTATACAGTGCCGCGTTTAAAAATGCAACACAAAAAACAGGGAAAACCGCCGAAAAACACCCGCTCTTTTTTATTATATCGTTCATGGTGACCAATCTCCGTACCGCGGCATAGTCTGACAGCGACAAAATCCTGTTTGGAGGTCCTAGTTATGCCGAGTATCTACTTATCTCCCTCAACCCAAGAATACAACCTTTATTATGATGGACATGGCAGCGAAGAGTATTATATGAACCAGATCGCGGATGCAATGGCACCCTACCTGACCGCTTCCGGCATTGAATTCACGCGCAACACTCCGGAAATGACAGCCGCCTCCTCCATCCGCGCGTCCAACGAGGGCAATTACGACGCGCATATCGCCCTACATTCCAACGCTGCGCCCGTCAATCTGTCTGGTCAGCTTCGCGGCACGGATGTTTATTATTATCCCGATTCCCTGCGCAGCGAAGAGATTGCTCAGACCATTGTTTCCGGCCTGAAAGCCCTCTATCCCAACCCCGACGATGTTACCGTCCGGCCGACCACCTCGCTCGGCGAGGTCACGCGCACCCGCGCCCCCTCCGTCCTGATCGAATTCGCCTACCACGACAATCCCATGGACGCGGAATGGATCCGCAATCATATCGATGAAATCGCCCGAAACGTCGTCCTTTCCCTGACAGAGTACTTTAAAATCCCCTTTGTCGAACCGCAACCGATCCAAACCGCCACTGTGGAGGTATCTTCCGGCAACCTGAACATCCGTTCCGCTCCCTCCCTTTCCGCGCCTGTTATCGGCAAGGCGCCCAACGGCGCGCAGGTTTTTGTGCTTGGGCAATATGACGGGTGGTACGTTGTGCGCTACGATCAATACGAAGGGTATGTATCCGGCGACTATATTGTACTCAATTACTGAATCGGATTGTATAATTTGGTCAAAACAACCGATTATGTGTCCTTATTTATACTTGCGTTCCCACCGCATAAACAGTATAATAATACTGTTCGATGCGATTTAACGCAAGGAGGTACTTAAAGAGTGTATCAGATCTTAGAAAAAAAGACGCTGAATGCCAACACAAAGCTGATGGTAATAGAAGCGCCTCATGTCGCGCGCAAGGCGGAACCTGGTCAGTTCATCATCCTGCGTGTGACTGAGGACGGAGAGAGGATCCCGCTGACAATCGCGGAATATGACCGCGAAAAGGGTACGATCACGATTATTTTCCAGGAGGTCGGCGCGACGACAATGGCACTCGGCCAGTTGAACGTGGGCGACTGCCTGCACGATTTCGTCGGTCCCCTGGGCAAAGCGAGCGAGCTTGAGGGCTTGAAAAAAGTCGCCGTTGTCGGCGGCGGTCTGGGCTGCGCCATTGCCTACCCGCAGGCGAAAAAGCTGCATGAGATGGGCTGCGAGGTCGACCTGATCGCCGGCTTCCGCAACAAGGATATCATTATCCTCGAGGACGAGATGAAAGCCGCATCCACCAACCTTTATGTTGTCACGGACGACGGCTCGAACGGCCGCAAGGCGCTTGTCACCGAAGTTTTGAAAGAGTTGATCGAGGCGGGCAACCAGTACGACGCGGTCATCGCCATCGGGCCGATGATCATGATGAAGTTCGTAGCGGAAACCACCCGCCCCTATGGCATCAAGACCATTGTTTCTATGAACACGATCATGGTGGACGGCACGGGCATGTGCGGCGGCTGCCGCCTGACGGTTGGCGGAGAGACCAAGTTCGCCTGCGTGGATGGACCGGATTTTGACGGGCATCTGGTTGACTTCGATGGTTCGATGCGCCGCAGCGCGATGTACAAGGCGCAGGAAAAGGCGTCTGTCGAGCGTCACGAGTGCAATCTGATGAAGCAGGAGGTCAAGTGAGATGCCGAACATGAATCCGAAAAAAATGCCCATGCCGGAGCAGGACCCCAACGTCCGCAACAAGAACTTTGATGAGGTCACACTCGGCTACACACCGGAAATGGCGGTCGAGGAAGCGCAGCGTTGCCTGAACTGCAAGCATAAGCCCTGTATCTCGGGCTGTCCAGTGCAGGTAAAGATCCCTGAATTTATCGCGCTTGTCGCCGAGAGCAAATTCCTCGAAGCTGCGGCCAAAATCAAGGAAACCTCTGCGCTGCCCGCTGTCTGCGGCCGCGTGTGCCCGCAGGAAACACAGTGCGAGCAGAAATGCGTACGCGGCATTAAGGGTGAGCCGGTCGCGATCGGCCGCCTGGAGCGCTTTGTCGCGGATTATGCGCGCGAGCACGGTGAAGAAAAACCCGTCCAGCCTGCGGCGAATGGCCACAAGTGTGCGATTGTGGGCGCCGGCCCTGCCGGTCTGACCTGCGCGGGTGATTTGGCGCGCATGGGCTACCAAGTAACTGTTTTTGAAGCGCTGCATACCGCCGGCGGCGTGCTGATGTACGGTATACCGGAATTCCGTCTCCCCAAGGCGATCGTCCAGAAGGAGATCGACACGCTGAAAGACCTTGGCGTCGAATTTGTACTTAATTTTGTCGTCGGCCGTTCGGAAACCATTGACGAACTGTTTGCGGACGGTTATGAGGCGATTTTCGTTGGCTCGGGTGCGGGCCTGCCAACCTTTATCGGCGTGCCGGGTGAAAACGCAAACGGCGTGTACTCGGCAAACGAATACCTGACCCGTATCAATCTGATGAAGGCCTACCGCGACGGTGCGGATACGCCGATTCTGCACGCGCACAAGGTAGCGGTTGTCGGCGGCGGAAACGTGGCGATGGACGCGGCGCGCTGCGCCAAGCGCATGGGCGCGGAGGAGGTCTACATTGTTTACCGCCGTTCGGAAAAGGAACTCCCCGCCCGTCTGGAGGAGATCCATCACGCCAAGGAAGAGGGCATTATCTTCAAGTTCCTGACCGCGCCGCTGGAAATCACCGCGGACGAGAATTACAATGTAACCGGCATGAAGTGCCAGCAGATGGAGTTGGGCGAGCCGGATGAATCCGGCCGGCGCCGTCCGGTGCCGGTGCCGGGCAGCGAATTCACCCTCGATCTGGACTGCGTGATTGCGGCAATCGGCACAAGCCCCAACCCGCTCATCCGTACGACCACCCCTGGACTGGACACAAACCGCAAGGGTTGCATCGTAGCGGATGAGGAACACGGCATCACCTCCAAGGACGGAGTTTTTGCTGGCGGCGATGCCGTCACCGGCGCAGCCACCGTTATCCTCGCTATGGGCGCGGGCAAGCGCGCCGCTGCTGCGATGGATGAATACATTAAAAACAAAAAATAACTGCCTATTGAAAAAGGACCTGCATACATGCAGGTCCTTTTGTTTTTCCTCACCGGTTTTCTCCACTGCTTCAGTTTGGCGCGGGCAACTGGTTATTTCTCACGATCCCCAGATGCAGTTCTCCCGCACGCAGAGTGACCGACTCGCCCAACAGGGAAAAGAATTCCGCAGGCGCCCAGCTAACGCCATCCACCTCGTAGGGCGCTGCGCCAAGCGCCATGGCCACGCCCATGCGGATATCCGCGGCATATTGGTCCTTTCCCAATACCAACAGCGTTTCCCGCTCCCCTTTTTTCAGAGATATGCTTTCGTTTTCGCCATTCCAGACCACCGTATAGCCTAACGCCTCTGCCGCCGTACGCACGGGTACCATCAAGATACCTTGCTCCACGCGCCCATCGAGTGGAAGTACCATGTCCCCTTCCACGACGATCGCAAAACGGCTACCCTGCTGCGCGGGGATGACAATACGCGTTGCAACCGCCTGCCCCGGCTCGGACAACGCCACCTGATCGTACCAAGCGAAAAACCGTGTCCCCATATGGATATCATCTGCTGAAGCGATATTTTTTGTGCCTAACGGCCGAATATCCGTATCTTTCTGCACGGTAAGCAGCAACTCTCCATTATCCGTCAGGATGGTAACGCTCCCATCCTCCTCCGCGGGATGCTGGATGGCTTCCGCAGTGAGCAGGCGCGCCGGCGCATGTCCATCCTCCAGGTTGACCAGAACCGCCGCCGCGTCGGTCTGCGGCGGTTCAGTTTCCATCACATAGTCCGCATAATAGACGAATACCTTGTCGCCCGCTGCGATATCGGTTTCCGAAACCGGAGTACCTGTTTGGGTGTCCATGAGCAAGGTGTTGGAAAAGCGCATCACCAACCGGTCATACATATCGGTTTTGACCGTCATGACCGACTCCATGCCGGATTTGACCTGCATTTCAAGAACGGTCGCATACTCTCCTGCCGGCGATTGCTGCAGCGCAGGCAGCTGCTTGTTTGGCACGCTCACCTCCTCCACACCCATAGCCCCTGCTGAAAACGAGCCGACATACAGCAGCGCGGCCGCCAGCATACTGGACAAAAACTTCCTTTTCATGCATATCCCTCCTTTTCTATTTGGACGACGCCCCGTTCTCTTTTGTTCCCTTTACACGGCCGCCCTGTTATTTTACCAAGGGGTATTGCTCCAAGTTTGCCGGCGCGGAAACCGTGACCTGATTGTCAACTCCCTGCAGCGTCATGCGACTCTCCACCTGGCCGGATATGCCGTCTGCCGCAAAGCCAAACCGGACCTCCTGCGCCTGAATCAAACCATCCGAGGCTTCCTGCACGACAGTAAACCCTTCGATTTCCAGATCGCCCAGCGCCCCCACTGCCGACTGCGCAGCTTCCAGCACACTGTCCAACCGCGCCAGCCCCGCCTGATTATATCCAATGGTATAACTTTGGCCGGATACCGAAACCGAATCGATCAATGCCACAGGGACGCGCGCATAACCTTCAAACGCGAGCTGCATCTGCCCATTGGTCAAAGCGCGCCGCGATTTTGTCCCGTCCTGCCGCAAATAGCGAAAGCCATTTGCCGTATAACTTTCGGCAGTAAATGTTTTTTCTCCGGCCTGCTCCGCAGACAGGGTGACTGTGCGGTCTGTAAGCATCGCCGGCGCGCCCAAATCGATCGCTGTCTGCTCCTCGCAGGTCATTACAAAGGTACCCGCATCCACGCGCAGCTCCTGACCGACGGACAACGCCGTCAATCCATCCATTTTACTGGTCGCATCCAGATAACGGTTATAGGCCTGGAATAATTCCTGATACGGCGCAGCAGCCGGCTCCTCTACCGCGCCGGCTGCTGCCAGCCGCGCCAGCAGCGTGTCATCCGTACCCTTCGGAGATATCGAAAGCGCCGTATAGCTTGCCGCCACAACATGGTCGCGCAGGAAATCCGCTTCATTTACAGTTGCCGGATCGTACAGCCCGATCCGACTGGCAAAGCGGGATGAATCCGCGTAAACAAAATCCCCATCTGCTTCTGTATAGCCCAGCGCGCGCAGCAAAAACGCCGCGTACATTTGCGCGGTACATTGTTCCTCTGGTTCGAATGTCGTTTCGGTCGCGCCGGTCGTCAGACCGTTTTCATACAGATACTGCACATAGGGCTTTTCCCACTCCTGCAGGTCGGTAAACGGCGCGTCATACGCCAGCCGGCCGGCTTCTTCCTCTTTCCCCAGCAGCCGAACCAGCATCGCGGCCGCTTCAGCGCGGGTCGGCGCGCGGTCCAGTTCATATCCCTGCTCGGTTCCTCTGAACAGGCCCATATCGTCCAAATGCTCCGCACATTCGGTAAAATCCGCGGCAAACGCCGAAACCGTCAGGGCTGCGGCCAACGCCGCGCCCGCGCAAAGCATACGCGTCCATTTATTCATTCGCATTGTCTCCCATCGTTTCAATATTCCAAATTTGTGATGATTTGTTTTTTAATTATAGCACAGCTTCGTATGTTTTCCAAGGGAAAGCGGGCATACTATGCGGGAAACGGAAAGGAAGTGCTCTTCAATGACTAGTATACAAAAATGTGGCGTGATCGGCGTCGGTTTTGTCGGTGCGACCAGCGCGTTTACATTGTCCACCTCCGGCCTTTTCTCTGAAGTCGTACTTGTCGATATGAACCGCAAAAAGGCGGAAGGCGAGGCTGCGGATATCAACCACGGCATTTCCTTTGCAAAGCCGTGCTTTGTCCGTGCCGGCGACTACGGCGACCTTGCGGAGTGCGGGCTTGTCGTCATCGCCGCGGGCGCAAACCAGAAGCCGGGCGAGACGCGTATCGAGCTGCTCGGCCGGAACCGTGTCATCATGTCCTCGATCATCGAACATCTGATGGCGGTCAACCAGTCCGCCGTACTGCTGATCGTGTCCAATCCGGTCGATGTGCTGACCTATATGGCACAGAAGATGTCCGGCCTGCCCGCCGGTCAGGTCATCGGTTCAGGAACCGTTCTTGATACCGCGCGGCTCAAATACCTGGTCGGCCAGCACCTCAATGTGGACAGCCGCAACGTCCATGCCTTTATCATCGGCGAGCACGGCGACAGCGAGCTTGCCGTTTGGTCAAGCGCAAATATCTCGGGCGTCGATCTCGCGGATTACTGCCGCATCACCGGAAAGGACGATTCATTCGGGGCGATGCAGCGCATCTACGAAAATGTACGTGACGCCGCCTATTCTATTATCGAGGGCAAGGGCGCGACTTACTACGGCATCGGTATGGCGGTCCGGCGCATCGCGGAGGCAATTGTACGAGACGAACACTCGGTTCTCCCTGTATCCTCCATGATTTCCGGCCATTACGGTGTGGATGGCATTTGCCTCGGCCTACCCGCCGTTGTGGGCAGGAACGGCGCAGAATCCGTGCTCGACATCCCGTTGTCGCAGGATGAACTGTTCCAGCTCCAGTCCTCCGCGCAAAAAATGAAAGAGCTGATCGACGAGCTGGGCGATTAAAAAAGCGGAACGGCAAAAGCCGTTCCGCCTTTTATTTCACACTGTTTCTGTTATGCAGCAGCCTCATCCGCGCCACCGATCAGGTCAGTGTAGCTGTCCAGATCGCTCGGAAGCGTGATCGTTACATTTCCAATCGAGTTGATGTCGCACTTCATGTTCATATCCATGGTCATGGTCTGACCCTCAACCGTCATGGTCATCTTCATGTTCATATCCATGCCGCTGATCTTACCATTGGAAACTGTCGCCTTGGAGATGACCTCGCCGATATCGATCGCTACGCCTTCTGCCGCAGTGTCAATATTCATGGAATCCAGAACAGAATTCACCAGGCCACTCATGCCAGCCGAAGAATAGGTCACCGTCATTGTGCTGCCGGACTTCGTGATCGACTCGATCAGGCAGATCGGCTCGCTGTTCTGAAGGTCCGTCAGATCGCCCATCTGGGACATCGCATCCTCCATGGACATCTCCATCTTAACCTTCTGATCGCCCATATTCATGTAGTAAACGCCATCCGTGTAGTAGTACTCCATCGGCATTTCAAACGATGTATCCGCACCCTCTTCCACTAGGGATTCATCGATTGTCACTTCTATCGTACCCGTAACGGCCATCTTGGACTGATCCAGGCTCTCCATATCCATGTCCGCCTTAATTTCCATCGGCATGGACAGGCTCATGACCTGCTGATCGCCCAGCGCAACGCTGGCGGAAACATCAGCGGAAACGTCCATCTTGGTCGCGTCGCCCATAGCGGCGGTCGCTTCCACATAGGCATCATAATTGTCAAAGAACGCCAGCAGGCTTTCCGCCTTGGCTTCGTCTACGGCGCCATCCGCCACCAGCTTCTCCAGCAGTTTGGTCTCGGTCTCGCCCTTCACGTCGGTGTTCAGCGCAGTCAGGCTCATCGCCGCCACATGGTCGCGCAGGAACGCGCTCTCATTGCAGTTGGCATAGTCGACCAGGCCGATGGTCTCGCCGAAATCAATCGCCGCGTCATAGGTGAAATCGCCCTCTGCCGCATCGCTGTAACCGAGCGCGCGGAGCAGGAACGTCGTGTACATCTGCGCGGAGCAGGCCTCTTCCGGCTCAAAGGTCGTTTCGGTCGCGCCATTGGTCAGCTTATTATCATACAGATACTGGACGTACGGCTTCTGCCAGTCATCCAGATCGGTAAACGGAGCCTCATAAGTAAGCTCTTTCGCTTCCGCTTCCTTACCGAGCAGACGTACCAGCATGGTTGCAGCCTCGCCGCGGGTCGGTGCGCGGTCAAGCTCATACCCGTCCTCCGTACCCTGAAACAGTCCCAAATCCTTGAGCTGATCAGCGCAATTATCATAGCTTGCAGCACCTGCGGTTACCGCAAGGCCCGCCGCTACCAGCACGGATGCCAGCACAATCCTTAATTTTGTTTTCATCTTTCTGCCTCCTTTTACTACAGCAGCTTGACTGCTGTTTGATTTATTTTACCATTACATTTAGATAATGTAAACAATTTTCTATTTCTTTTTTTCGCATTTACGCAATCTTAATATGTACCTCCTGCTTTTATGGAAAAGTTGCTTGACAGGGTTCATCTTCCATGCTATTTTGTATATATAATATATGTACAATATGGCACTTGACAAGGCAAATGCCTCATTGTACAATTGTATCATTTCAATAATATAGTTAGGAGAGGACCGCTTATGAAAGCAAAACAAATCCTTGCATCCGCCCTGGCAGCCGCCGCTCTGCTGGCCTCGCTTCCCGCCGCGCTCGCGGCAGACAGCGAGATTCCCGCTGCCCGTGGTGAAGTCTGCGCCGCGCTCATCGCCGCGGCGGACGACTACAACCCCGGCGTGACCGCTGCGGATGTGATGCACGGCGACCCAGACGGAAACCTGCGGGAAAACGCCCCCGTCACCCGCGCCGAGGCGCTCGTCATGCTGCAGCGCGCGTTCGGCGGCCTGCCCGCCCCGCAGGGCGACAACGCCCGCAAGGGTTATCCGGCGTCCAACTTCACCGACGTCCCCGCCTGGGCGAAGGAGGAGCTGGCGGACGTGTTCGCCGCCGGTATTGTTGCCGGCACCTCGTCCACAACCTTTTCGCCGGATGAGAACGTCACCATGGAACAACTCGACAAGTTCATCCACCGTACCTATACCCTGTTCGGCTCCAACCTGAAGGACGATTTCTATGCTTCGGTCAACAAGGATTGGCTGGACAGCTCGGTCATTCCGGCAGGCCAGTCCTCCACGGGCACGCTGTATGAAAAGATGTACGACACCGAGCCGCTCAACAATCTGATCGAGCGCACGGTTGCGAACCCCGTGGGCGAGGACGCGCAGCGCATCGCCGCGCTGTATACCAATATCCTCGATTGGAACGCGCGCAATATGGCGGGTATCGAGCCGATCCGTCCCTATCTGGAAGCAGCCGAAGCCGCGCAGAGCGTAGACGAGGTGATGGAGGTCAAAAAGCAGCTCGCAGAGGAGCTGGCGGGCAACGCGCTGGTCGGCTTCACGCTTTCGGCGGACGCGAAGGACTCCACCCGCTATACGGTCGGCTTTTCCGCCTTCTCCCCCTCGCTGAGCAAGGACACATATGCCAATGGTGGGAGCCAGAAGGACGCGTACCTGACCTATATCCAAACGCTGTTTGAAATCGGCGGCGCAGACGAAGCGAGCGCTGCGGCGGACGCGCAGCGCATTTGGGAAATGGAAAAGGAACTGTCCACACACGCGCTCGACCGGCAGGACTACGGCAATGTGGACAAGACCTACAACGTCTACACCATGGATGAACTGAAGTCGCTCTATCCCACGCTCGACCTAGACGATATCTACGCGCAATCCGGCCTGGCCCGCTCGGACGACCAGATCGTCGTTTCCGACATCGGCCTGCTTGAAGCCTCGCCCAAATATTTCACCGAGGAGCACCTGACCGACCTGAAAGCCTATCTGCGCCTGACCATCCTTGCAGGCTACGGCGGCATGCTCAGCCAGGATTTCCAGGATGCCTCCGACGCCTATCAGGAAGCTTTCCTCGGCATCTCCGGCACGCTGAGCGACGAAGCCCTGGCCACCCAGCTTGTCCAGCAGTATTTGTCCGACGAGCTGGGCCGCCTGTACGCTGCGGAATACTTCTCCGAGGAAGCCAAGGCCGATGTGGAGGATATGGTATACGACTTCATTGACATCTACGAGAGCCGCATCCGCTCGCTCGACTGGATGAGCGACGCGACCAAGGCGAAAGCAATCGAAAAGCTGGACGCGCTGGGCGTCAAGGTCGGCTATCCGGATGAAGGCAAGTGGAATGACTATTTCAAGGGCGTGACGCTCAAAACCGCGGACGAGGGCGGCAGCTACTTTGACAATATCATCACCCTGCTGAAAGCGCAGCAGCAGATGCTGATCAAGTGGCAGGGCCAGCCGGTCAACAAGGGCCTGTGGCCGATGGCGGCTTATACGGTCAACGCCTGCTATGTACCCTCCAGCAATGAAATCGTATTTCCTGCGGGCATCCTGCAAGCTCCGCTGTATGACGTGAACGCCTCGCGTGAGGAGAACCTCGGCGGCATCGGCTACATCATCGCGCACGAGATTACGCACGCCTTTGACAACAATGGAGCCAAGTACGACAAGAACGGCAACGCCGCCGACTGGTGGACGGCGGAGGACTACGCCGCTTTCCAACAGCTCTGCGATGAAGTGACCGCTTTCTATGACGGCGTGGAAGCCGCGCCCGGCATCACCTGTAACGGCGCGCTCACCCTTTCGGAGAACATCGCCGATCTCGGCGCGGCGCAGTGCATACTGGAAGCCGTCCAGCGCGAAACCAATCCCGATCTGAAAGCTATGTTCCGCGCCATGGCGAACACCTGGTGCTCTACCATGCCGCGCGAAACCGCTGCGTATTATACGACAGTCGACGTACACGCACCGGATAAGCTGCGCGCCAACCGCGTGCTGCAAACGCTTGACGCATTCTACACCACTTTCGGTATCACCGAGGGCGACGGTATGTGGATTGCGCCCGAGGACCGCGTGGCGATCTGGTAAAAAAAATCCCTACTAATTGTACAAAGAAATTCGAAAGGGTCCGTATCAAAGCGATACGGACCCTTTTTGACTCCTTTTCAACACTATTTGATTTTACCCTCCGCAATCCCGCGTTCCCTGATACGGGCGCGGACATCCGTCCGCAGCAGAGTATATATGACGGAGAATACCGGAATGGCAAACAAAATGCCCAGCACACCGCCCAGACTCGCGCCCAGCGTTACCGCCGCCAGCACCCAGATGGAGGGAAGGCCCACCGAGCTGCCCACCACACGGGGATAAATTACGTTCCCCTCGATCTGCTGCAGCACCAAAAACAGAACGATAAACCACAGCGCCTTTATCGGGCTGACAATCAAAATCAGAAAAGCGCCGACAATACAGCCAATAAACGCGCCGAAAATCGGAATTAACGCCGTAATGCCGATCAGGACCGCGATAACCAAAGCATAAGGCATCTGGAAAACCGACATGCTGACGAAAAACATCATTCCCAAGATGAAGGCTTCCAGGCACTGGCCGGACAGGAAGCTGTTAAAGGAAGATGAGGTCAGACCGCAGACCATGAGGAAACGGTCAACCTGTTTTTCTGGCAGGAACGCATAAAACAGGCGTCGGAACTGCCGCCCAAGATTTTCCTTCTGCAGCAAAATATATATGGCGAAAACAATGCCGATGATGGCGTTGGCAAAGCCGCTGACCACCGAGGTCGCAATGCTGACTGTATTGCTCAGGATATTCCCGTTCCGGAAAAATTCCATCAGCATGGAACCGATTGCCTTCCAGTCCACATTAAGGAAGCTGTCCTTAATTGAAGCAATTTCGCTTTCAAACATCGGCAAAAGCGCGGTTGCTTCGTCCAAAAGCTGCGGGATGCGCACGCGGGCATAGGACATTTCTCTGCCGATCGCAGAAAAGGACTGATACAGCTCCGGCACGATCAGGAACAGCATAATGGCAATCACGCCGCCAACCACAACAAGCGTAAGGATCAGGCTGAAAATGCGCTTCGCCTTGCCGGCCCTTTTCCCTTTCGCCCGTTTAAGGCGGGAAAACAGCTTGGTTTCAAAAAAGCGCATCGGCACATTCAGCACAAACGCAATACAGCCGCCGATCACAAACGGCGCCATAAGTCCGAACAGATAGCGCAACGCATCGGCAAACAGCTTTGTGTTCTGCAGTCCGGCATAGAGGAGCACCGTAAATAGGATCAGCCCCATGATTTTCAGGATATTGTCTCTATTCAAATTCAACGCCTTGAACCCCTCTTGCACAATATAAGTATCTCTATATAAGCACTATCCTTTGATGAAGTCAAGACTATTGCCGCAAAATTTACTTTATTTTAAGAGATTCCCGTCTTGGCGCCGATTCACAGCTTTCCCGGGAACAGTGTTCCCGAAACGCCTCCTCTGATGATTTCATAGATCGCGTCCGGATGCCTGCCATTGGCAATGATTGTATCGATCCCCTGGGAGACTGCCAGCTCCGCGGCCTTTAATTTGGTGCGCATCCCTCCTGTCCCCCGCCGCGAGCCTGCGCCGCCTGCTAGTGCATATTTGCTTTCGTCTATGCATTCTACCCGGCTGAGCAGCTTTGCGTTTGGATGGAGACGGGGATCGCTGTCGTACAATCCGTCGATATCCGAGAGGATAATCAGCTTTCCAGCCCGACATAGGACTGCGACAATGGCGGAAAGCATATCGTTGTCTCCGAACAGCTTTTCGTCCGACTCTATTTCCGTATAGCTGACCGAATCATTTTCATTGACGACCGGAATGATTCCCAGCTCAAGCAGGGTATCAAAGGTATGGATCAGGTTTTCCTTTTTCTCCTCCTGCTCCATATCGTCCGCATTCAGCAAAATCTGGGCAATCGTTTTATCGTAATCCCCAAAAAATTTATCGTACAGGAACATGATGCTGCACTGTCCTACCGCTGCGGCGGCCTGCTTGTGCCGCATACTTTCTGCGGCCTGCAGGTTGAGCTTATTTTTCCCTACCGCAATCGCGCCGGAAGAAACCAGTATGACCTCATACCCCATATTCTGCACGCCGGAAAGCACGCAGGCCAGCCGGTCAAAGGATCGGAAGTCGCTTTTTCCCCATTCGTTCGTCAGCGTCGATGTCCCTACCTTTATAACAATCCGGTTCTGATATAATCCCATTTTCACACCTCGATCACGATTGCCGCATGGTTGACAAACGGAAGAAATTTTTTCATAATATCCGCTGTCTGTATTTTCATATAGCCCGTCGTAGTCCCATCACTGCACCCATACCATGCCGCATCCGCCACCTCCCGATCGAAGACGAGCTGCACATGGTTCTGCCGGTCCAGCAAAGCGCTGAATACCGTCGCAGCCCCGACCTTTGTCCCCAGCATCTCCAAAAGGCTCTCCGCAGGCGCAAACGAAACACGCGCAATCTCCAACGCTTTGCTGAAGGCTCCGGACCGGAACGCCTTATCCCCTTTCGTGACAAACAAATAAAACGACGTCTGCTGCCGGTTGCAGAGGAACAGGGTTTTCACCATATCCATTTGCAGCTTTCGGTTGATACTGGCGCAATCCTCCATGGTGACCGCCTCATCCGTATCCACGCGCTCAAACGGAATCTGAAGCCGCTCCAGCGTCTCATAAACAGATTTTTGAAGCGGTGTTTTGTACACCACAGGCGCTGTGGTTTGAATCTCGCTAACATAAAACATTTTTTGCCTCTTTCCCTTGCATCATCGACAAATATACTGTACCATATTTTTATAAATTACAAAAACGAATGTTTTTCATGCAAACCATGATAAAATCAGATGTAAAGGATGGGACATGGCATATGGATGGGAATATTCAAAAATATCTCGCATTGATCCGAACCGTGGAATGCGGAAGCTTTACCAAGGCTGCCGAGATGCTTTCCTATTCGCAGTCCGGTATCAGCCGCATGATCCGCGATCTGGAAAACGAGTGGCGCGTCTCCCTGCTTGAACGCGGGCGGGCTGGCGTTCGCCTCACGTCGGACGGTCTCACGCTCCTGCCGTATGCGAAGCGCGTCTGCGAGGAATACCGCAAGCTGCAAATGCAGGTGGAGGAATTGAACGGCCTGCAGTCCGGCCTGATCCGCATCGGCACGTTCTCCAGCGTGGCAACGCACTGGCTGCCCAACATCATCCGTGCGTTTCAAAAGGATTATCCCCATATAGATTATGAATTGCTGCTCGGCGATTACACGGAAATCGAAACCTGGATCATGGAAGGTAGGGTCGATTGCGGCTTTCTGCGCCTGCCGGCGCATCCCGATCTGGAAACCATCTTTTTAGAGCAGGACCCTTTGCTTGCCGTTCTCCCTGTGCAGCACCCTTTGGCGGACTGCAGCCGTTTCCCTGTTTCCGCTTTTGGCAGCGAACCGTTTCTGCTGCTTGAAAAAGGAGCAAATACGGAGGTTTCCGAAATTCTCAAGCGCTGTGACCTCCATCCCCCCATACACTTTACGACCTGGGACGATTATGCGATCATGTCCATGGTGGAAAGCGGCCTTGGCGTCAGCATCCTACCCCAACTCATTCTAAAGCGCATCCCCTACCGCATTGTCGCGAAAGAACTTGACGTTCCGGCTCACCGCAATATTGGCCTCGCGCTGCGGGATAATAAAACGGTTTCCCTAGCGGTCAAACGCTTTTTAGACTACCTGCCCTACCGGAATGCATAAAACAAGCCGCACAGCATCAGCTTTTACGCTGCACGCTGTGCGGTCATTTTTATTTCAAAATTCGATCGACGCCATGACTTCTGACACATCCGGCTTTTCCGAAATCAGGCCTTCGTCGTACATCCAGTTAATGTTCTCCTGCCAGCACGCCTCGGTCTGGCTGAGGAAAGGCGCATCCGCTGTCTCCATCAGCGGAAGAAGCGTTTCGCAGGACTGCTTCTCCACCTCTGGATCGAGCGCGAAATTCGCCTCGTCCTGATTGTCCAGCAGCACCTGCAGCACCTCGTCCGTATTGCTCTGGAAATCATCAAAGCCCTTTGCGCAGGCGCGCAGGAATCCTGCCAGCACTTCCGGCTCGTTTGCTATCATTTCATCGCTCGCCAAAAAAATCCCTTCGTAATATTTCGGCACGCCGAAATCATCCGGAAAGAAGTAGTTAACCGCAAAACCTTCCTTCTCCATCTGCGGCACCTCATGGTTGACTAGGCACCCAATCGTTGCATCCACGTTGCCGGTCGTCATGGACGCCATCAGTTCAAAGCCTACATCCACCATTGTTACATCCGAGGGATCAGCGCCGCTGTTTTTCATAACGCTGCGGATCAGCGCTTCCGACAGCTCGGTACCGGCATAGCCGACCGTTTTGCCGACCAGATCCTCCGGCTTTGTGATATTTTCATCCTTAAGCGAAAGAACAATGTTAAGCGGTGTCTGCACGACGGCAGCGATCGATTTGATCGGCACATCCTGCTGGACACGCGCCTGTATCACATCCTGCTGGTAGTACAGCCCGATATCCGCCTTGCCCGCCGCGACCATGCTCATCGCGTCATTGACACCGGCCGGCGGCTGGATATTGACCGTTAATCCTTCCTCCGCGAAATATCCCGCCTTTTCCGCCTGATAGAGGAACGCGTGCAGCGCGTTCGGGTACCAATCGAGTACGACCGTCAGTTCGCGCAGCCCGTCGCCGTTATCCGAAGCGTTTTCTGTCTGTCTGCCGGCGCAGCCGCCCAGCAGCATCGTCAAAGCCGCAATCGCGGCAAACACTCTTTTTTTCATCAATCAATTCCGTTCCTTTCCACTGTTACAGCAAATTCCTCCGCTCACAGGCTTCCGCGCCAGGTAATGACCCTTTTCTCTATCCAGGATACGGCTGCCACTGCAAGCATCGCCACCGCGCTGAGCAGCACGATGGGGGCAAACACGCCCGCCCCGTCAAGCTGCGTCATCATGCGCCGGCTGAAATACCCCAGCCCCGCCTGCGCGCCCAGCCACTCCCCGATCGCCGCGCCGATGATGGACAACGGGATCGCCATTTTGATGGCAGAAAAGAAATACGGCAGCGCGGCCGGTAACTTGAGCTTCAAAAATATCTCCCTTTGCCCCGCGCCGAACGTTTGCAGCATATCCATCATATCGGTCTTGACCGACCGAAAGCCGTCAAACACTGTGATCGCGATTGGGAAAAATGTGATCAGCACGGTGACCAGCACCTTGCTCCAGATCGTATATCCGAACCACAGGACAAACAGCGGCGCCAGCGCGGTCGTCGGGATGGTCTGCGAAGCCACAATCAGGGGATACAGCATTTTTTCCGCCACCGGACTTGCATCCATCAGTACTGCGAGCAACAGGCCGAGAACAACCGATATGGCCAGCCCAATGCCGGTACACAGCAGCGTCGCCGGCAGGTGCGCGGTCAGCAGCGGCTCTCGCAGCTCCCACATGCGGACCAGTATCTGTGTGGGGGACGGCAGGATATATGCGGCATCCATTCCCGTCGCGCCGAGCTGCCACACAAGCAGCAAAGCGAACAGGAGTACCAGCGCAGGCAGGTTCGCATTCCAGCGCTTCATACCGCCACCTCCCGCCGGAGCATGCCGATCAGGCGTTCCCGCAGGGCGAGCATTCTCGGCTCGGTCAGACAGGCGCGCGTGCGCGGATAAGGCGCAGGCACTTCGAACGAAGCAAGGCGGCAGATCGGCGTTTCCTCCACCACCAATACGCGGCCGGACAGAAAAATCGCCTCTTCCACGTCATGCGTGATAAACAGCACGGTCTTGTGGTCGTTTTCCCACTGACCGAGCAGCCATTCCTGCATGGTGATACGGGTCAGGAAATCCAGTGCGGAAAAGGGCTCGTCCAGCAATAGCAGCTCGGAACCGGTCAACAGCGTGCGCGCGAATGCCGCGCGCTGGCGCATCCCGCCGGAAAGCTCGTCCGGCCGCTTATCGCCCCAGCCGGACAGACCGACATGCGCAAGCGTCTCTTCCGCGCGGCGGTCCATTTCCGCGCGGCTGACATCTCCGCGCACCTCCATCGGCAGGCACAGATTATCCCGCACGGTGCGCCATGGGAACAGCAGATCGCGCTGCGGCATATAGCCGCAGTAGCCGCGCCGCCCGTCGATGCGCTCTCCGCCGACCAGAATCTCCCCCGCCTTGCGTGTCAGAAGCTGACCCACCAGCCGGAAGATCGTGGACTTGCCGCAGCCGGACGGCCCGATCACCGAAACGAATTCTCCTTTTTCAATCTGAAACGACAAGCCGTTGATAATATTGAAATCCTCGCTGTCGTACTGGAAAACAACCTTTTGAAATTCCAGCATCGCTCACATCTCTCCGTTCCAAGCCATGTCCCAGAACATCGCCTCATAGCGCGAGCAGGCGACAAAGATGTCCGTCAGGCGCGCCTGGCGCTTTTCCGGATACCCTGCGGCAAGCTGTTCCATCAGCGCGGTCAACCGCTGGTTTTCCTCCGCGTAGCTTTTGCTCGCATAGCCCCGCACCCATTCGCCGTAAAAGCCGTGCTGCTCGGCGTCCGGATAATTCCGGACGATCCACTTCGCGATATATTCATAGCTGAGCGCGCAGGACAGCACGGCCGCCATGATCTCAGCTGGCCCCTCCTCCGCCGCGACAGCGCGCATATAAGCGGTATAGGAGAGATTGCTCAAGGTCGGCTTTTCGGTTTCGGCCCGCTCCTCGGTAATGCCCATGCGGCGCATGTAGCCCCGATGAATTTCCAGCTCGCCATTCAGGATGCTCGCCACATAGGAGGCGAACGTCCGCATCACCTCAGGCTCCTGTGATTTGACCACGCCCTGCGCAAACACCTTGGCATAGTCGAACAGGTACAGATAGTCCTGCAACAGATAAAAACGGAATTTTTCTACAGCAAGGCTGCCGTCCGCGATCCCCCGCACAAAGGGGTGGGATAAGTACCCCTCCCAGATCGGGCGGGATGCGTCGAGCATCCTTTCGGTTATTGAATTGTTTTTCAAGGTGGTACCCCCAATGAATTTTCCCGACTGACGGCGTTTGGCCGGCAGCACTTGTTGATTTTTCTTACAGAATTTGTACGCGGAGCTTTGCCGCAAGATCGCTTCCGGTCAGCATGCTGACCGCGTCAATCAGGCGTGTACGAAAGGAAGCGGTGCCCTCCATCTCTTCACATACACGCCGGTACGCCAATTCCCCGCAGGTTTTCATCACCCCCGATGCCGCGACCGCGGCTTCAAAAAGATTTTCCGGATTTGCGCCGCAGTATGCTGCGGTCAGCGAAGTCAGCATGCATCCCGCGCCCGTGATACGGCGCATCATCTCACTGCCGCCGCGCAGTACGGCGGTACACTTTCCGTCGGAAACAATATCCAGCGCCCCGCTCAGCAAAACAACCGCGCCGGTTTCCCTGCTGAACAGGCTCACACGCCGCGCGGATTCACTGAGGTTTTGCTCGGTCACCTGGTCAAGCGCGTTCACCTCCACGCCAAGCGTATGCTGCGCGCCTGTCATCAGCGCCCACACCTCGGACGCGTTGCCTCGCACCACAGAAACCAGCCCAGCCTCCAGCAGGCGGGCACACATTTCCCCCCGCAGTCGGCTCGCCCCCGCAGCCACGGGATCCAGGATGACCGGCCGTTTTCTGCGCTTTGCGGCATGCGCGGAAAGCAGCATCGCTTCCTGCGCCCGCAGCGCGCCCATATTCAAGGAAAGCGCGTCGCTGCGCGAGGTGATCTCAGCCACCTCGCGTTCATCCTGCGCCATGATCGCCGATCCGCCCGCGGCGAGTATGATATTCGCACAGTCATTGACCGTGACGTTATTGGTAATTGAATGAACCATCGGCCGTTTTTGCAGGGTACGCTCTACAATTTGCGCTACACACTCTGTCACCGTAGGGTACCCTCCAGTTGGCTGAAAACGTGCGTCCGTTTCAGAGCAGACAGAACAAGGACCGAAACCGCCGCGCCGACGACAGTGGAAGCAAGAAACGAGGGGACGAAGGTGAACAGGGCTGCGGTGGAATTGCCCATCAGCAAAGCGGCGACCGGATAGGACGCTATCGCGCCCAATACGCCCGTACCAAACACCTCGCCGGCATAGGCGGCGGAAAGCTTGGGAAAAATCCGGTAGGCAAGGCCGCTCAACAGCGCACCAATCATCGAACCGGGAAACGCCAGCAGGGTACCCAGACCCAGTAGGTTGCGGATAAGCGCCGCTGCAAAACCCATGCCCAGCGCATATCCCGGCCCCAGCAGGACCGCTGCGGTCACATTAACCATATGCTGCACCGGAGAGCATTTCGCACCGAATACCGGAATGACAAGCAGGCTTCCGATTACAGCAACCGCGACGAGCAGGCCGGCGAAGCAAAGCTTTCGGATAGATTTGTTATTCATGATCGTTCACTCCTCCGGAAATATACGGCAAAAGTGGTTCAGCGGACCACACCCATGCCCCAGGCCGGGCGCCCGGCGGATCGCATCCGTCACATAGGATTTCGCAAGCTCCACCGCTTCCGGAACTGGATGCCCCAGCGCCAGATTCGACGCGATCGCGGAGGAGAGGGTGCAGCCTGTTCCATGCGTGTTACTGGTATCAATCTGCCCAATCTCATAGCGCCGCGCACTCTCTCCGTCAAAAAGCACGTCTACCGCGCCGGCCATGTTCCTCCCACCCTTGATCAGCACGTTTTTGCAGCCCTTGGCGTAAATCAGGCGCGCCGCCTCCTCCATATCCTCCGGTGTGCTGATTTTCATGCCGGCAATATGCTGCGCTTCCGGAATATTCGGCGTCAGCAGATCCGCATACGGAAGCACATATTTTATCAATGTGCCGACGGAAGCAGGCTCCATAAGCGGGTCGCCGTTTTTGGCGAACATCACTGGATCGATCACCACATGCTGCGGCTGGTATTGTTCAAGCTTTCCGGCTACCGCTTTCATGCAGGCGGGTGAGGAAAGCATGCCGATCTTGACCGCGTCCGGCACGATGTCCTCGAACACAGCGTCGATCTGTTCCTCAATCATCTTTGGACTAATATCCTGAATATCGATCACACGCGCGGTGTTTTCCGCGACCACAGAAACGATCACGCTCATACCGTATACGCCGTGCGCCGCCATTGTTTTCAGATCAGCCTGGATGCCAGCTCCGCCCGAACAGTCCGAACCGGCAATCGTAAGTATTTTTTTTAACATAATATCCTCCTACACGAACTAATATCTCGCTAAAAACAAAAAGAACACCCCTCTTCAGGATGTTCTCATGTATTCGACACGTTTCACAGCATGTGACAACAGGCGTTTTCCTCTGCATCCCTACGTTGGCATTATCCAAATCAGGTAAGGTCGAGGGGGACCCCCTCCTCTCAGCCTCCAACGGAAGCTCCCTTGCAGTGCTATCGTATCATTCCACATTTTATTTGTCAAGAGATATACGGAAAATGTGTCCCTTTCCTCCCCTGCTTCCCTCATATAAAGAATCCGTGAAGAATTATTTATTCCATAGCAACCGGATTGACAGCGTCAGGAGCTTTATGTATAATGAACCCAACCTATTTTACAAAGGAGTATCCCTGCCATTATGGATAACGCGGACAGTAGCGACGCAGATGAAAACGTAATTTTTCAGGAAATCATATCAGCAGGCATAGCATTACGCCCTTTTTGCAGGGTGGATTTGCTGTGCCTGCTTTTGTAGCTGTCCGTTTCTGCGACCGGACAGTATTTCAGAAGAATCATCGAGGAGGATTACCTTGGAAAAGTCTATTGGATTGATGCTGTTACTTCAATTGGTTTTGATTGCGTTTAATGCGGTTTTTGCCTGCGCGGAAATTGCGGTCATTTCGATGAACGATAATAAACTCGCCAAACTGGCCGAGGCCGGCGATAAACGGGCAATTCGTCTCGCCCGCCTCACCAATCAGCCGGCGCGCTTTTTGGCAACAATACAGGTTGCCATCACGCTTTCCGGCTTTTTGGGCAGCGCGTTCGCTGCGGAAAACTTTTCGGATGTTTTGGTCGGCTGGGTGGTTTCCTTAGGCGTCCAGATACCGGCCGCCACGCTCGATACCATCGCCGTCATTGTGATTACGGTCATTCTTTCCTACGTCACCCTGATTTTCGGCGAGCTTGTCCCCAAACGTGTCGCCATGCGGAAAGCGGAAACGCTTGCCCTCGGCATGGCCTCCATGATGAGTGCGATCGCAAAGCTCTTTGCCCCCATCGTTTGGCTGCTGACCATTTCCACCAACGCAATCCTTCGGCTGCTGGGGATCGATCCGGAGGCAGACGATGAGGAGGTCAGCGAAGAGTCCATCCGCATTATGGTGGATGTCGGCAGTGAAAAAGGCGCAATCGACCACGAGGAAAAGGAATTTATCCAAAATGTATTCGAGTTTGATGACTTGACAGCAGGCGACATCGCAACTCACAGAACCGATGTGGTTTTTCTATGGCTGGAAGAAAGCATGGAAGAATGGAAGGCAACGATTTATGGCAGCCGCCATACCCGCTATCCGGTCTGCGGCGAGACGGCCGACGACGTGATCGGAATTTTGGATGCAAGGGATTATTTCCGGTTAGAGGATGAAAGTCGGGATTCTGTCCTAAAAAACGCGGTAAAGCCGGCATATTTTGTCCCTGATAGTGTAAAAGCGGACGTTTTATTCCGAAACATGCGTCAGAACCATCACAACTTCGCTGTTGTGTTGGACGAATACAGCGGCCTGGATGGTATCCTTACGCTTAATGATCTGATCGAACAGTTGGTTGGCGATCTAGGCGACGAGGAAACTGAAGCCCAGGTATCTCCTCCCATCGTCCAGCTTGATACATCCACCTGGCAGGTACAGGGCAGTGCTTCCCTCGAGGACTTGTCAGAAGCGTTGGGGATTCCCCTTGCGTATGAGGATCACGATACCTTCAACGGCTTGGTTTTTGGAACCCTTGGCACAGTTCCACAGGATGGCTCTCAATTTGATCTTGAAATCGGCTGTATGGTAGTCAAAGTAATCAGCATTCGGGAACACCAGGTGGAAAACGCTATTATTCATTTGAAAAGCACCGCCCCTGTTACTTGCGACGATGCCTCTGGTCAGACAGCCTGATCTACATAACGGATCGTGAAGCAAAAAACTGCAGCCTATCTCAATAGGCTGCAGTTTTATTATCAGCTTTTTGTTTGGATCTTTCCTGCCTGCAAAGTGGCTTTCCATTTTAACGACAGCGCACCAGGCACGCCGTCCTTCCCGACTATCGACGGCTCGGCTGGAGGTTGCTGTCCCTATACCAGCTTAAAAAAACTTTAAACCACTACATACCGGCTCACAATAAGAACTGTGTTAGGAGTAACCGTCGATTTTCTCCGTTTCACTTCCGCCTTTAAATTTCCTGGTTATAATGAATCCATTGAAAGCAAAACAAGCCCGACGAAATCACAAGATTTCGTCGGGCTTGTCGTATCATGTATCAGATCAGGAAAAAGTAGTGGACTACTTGCTATCCTTAAGCACTTTTTTTAAAAGCATGTAGGTACGTTGTACAGAAGATATGCTAAGACGTTCCCTAGATGTGTGGACATCTTCCATATCTGGGCCGATAGATACACAGTCCAAGTCCTCAATACTGTCTGCAAACAGGCCACATTCTATTCCAGCATGAACTGCATCGATTTTCGCATCCACACCAAACAAGGATCGATAAGCGTTTACAATGGTGTCTTTGACTACCGAACTTGGATTATAGGCCCACCCTGGATAATTTCCAGAGATATCAGTATCTCCACCAGCTAAAGTAACAGCTGCTTTCACGCGATCTAACACCCATTTTTTTTGTGTCGTCATAGAGCTACGTACGGAATGGGAAAGAAATAGCTCCTGCTCATGCAACTCCAACACTCCAAAATTGACAGAGGTCTGCACCAGACCAAGCATATCCATACTCATAGCCTGCACCCCATCTGGTAAAGCCAGCAACAACTGCACAACTCTTTTTGTGCATGGCACAGTGAGAATGAGAGCCTCCTTTTCAGGCCGAACCTCTGTAGCAACAGTTAAATCCGGCTCTGTCGACGCATATTCTTTCTTGAGTGATTCGCCTATGGAGGCCGCTATATGTAACACCATATCTATTTCGTTGGCCGGTACAAATAGGATTGCTTTACTTTTAGGCGCAATAGCAGTCTCTCTGGTTCCACCATTAAGCTCAGCTAACTGACAGGATGTTTTTTCTGCTATCGCGTTCAATACTCTTGCCATTAAGACATTAGCGTTAGCACGACCCTTGTCAATCTCCACACCAGAATGTCCACTTTTCAGCCCACTTATTTCCAATGTGATTTGAGGTAAGCTTTTGCTTTCTCGTTGGATAGGAACTATAGAATGGACATTAGCCCCGCCGGCGCAACTACACATCAACACCCCCTCGCGTTCGGAATCTAAATTGATGAGTTTATGTCCCGATAAATTGCGGCAGTCAAATGCAAATGCGCCAAGCATCCCAACCTCCTCATCTGAGGTAAACAGAACCTCCAAAGGCGGATGCTCCAACGAATTGTCTTCCAGTAATGCTAAACACATAGCAATCGCGATGCCATTGTCTCCACCCAATGTAGTTCCATTTGCGCGAATCCAGTCCCCGTCTACGAACGGGACAATACTATCTTTCTCAAAATCGAACTCCACGCCAGTATCTTTCTCACAAACCATGTCCGTGTGTCCTTGAAGGATTAGTACATCTGAATTTTCATATCCTATGCTACCAGACTTGCGGATTACCAGATTGTTCGATGAATCTCGAGTCCAAGATAGACCCTGTTCCTCTGCAAATTGGACACAATAGTCTACTAAAGCAGATACATTGCCAGAGCCATGGGGGATTCTACAGATCGATTCAAAAAATTGGAACACTCGTTGCGGCTGTAAACCCGTTAAACCGTTCATAATATCCTCTCCTTGTATAATGTATTTACGGTTTTGGATTGTGGTGGGAACCGCATAAAACCCACTTGTTGTTTCATCAGGCAGATGAGATAATAGGGCCAACAGACAGAGGGTACAGATCAGCTCATTGAAGAAGTGCTTCGGACGAAAGAATTGCGCCTCTGTCTTTGCGGGTAGACACGAATGAGCTGGATAGCGAGTATGCGGGGTATATCTGACGAGGCTGTGCCCTGCAAAGAAGCGTAAGGGAACTCTGTCTGAAATTTTGTAACAGGGGATTTCGCCATGTTCTACTGCGGGATCGACATCGCGAAATACAAGCACGAAGCAACCGTTTATAGATGAAAGTGGGAAAGCCCTACTGGACAGCATCTCATTCGCCAACAGCAAAGAGGGCACGTTTGGAAATTTTCTGCCGAGTTCCGATAAACTCTCCGTACTGTGTAACCCGTACATCCAACCCGGCAAAGGCAGCCAGCTTGTTGGGGGTGTCAAAGCGGTGGATGTCTCCAATTTCGCTCAAAATAATGACCCCAAGGATGTCCAAGATGCCAGAAATCTGGCTATCCCCTGACCGGTATCCCTACCGCCTCTGAATTTATTGAGATCATCGCTTCTTACATACTGCGTCCCTTTCAGCCGCAGACTGCTCCCCGGCACCTTATCATGCCCTGATCACTTCTCATCTTTCTTCCACCTTTTTCGTACTAACCTCTTGACCTTTTATAGCCGGTCTTGCCCATAAAATATAGAAATAGACTCAATGTCACTCTACGCCGGTACGGTTTCCACGATAGAATATTGGATACAGAATGAGATACAATATACAAGCAATGACAATGGCGTTGAGAGTAGGAATCAGGAGTTCTGGTAGCAATAATGCTATGGCAGAGCCAACAATCCAAGCAATAACACCAGCCCAATTGAAACCTGGCTTCTCTGCCCACGCGGCAGGATTACCTTTCTTTATGACAAAGTAGTCCACAGCGACGACACCTACGATGGGAGGTATGAATACAGCCAGGATATTCAAGAAACTGTTGAAATAATTAGTAATCCCAATCACTGCCAGCAGTGTGCCTATGATGCCGGCTCCTAATGTAAACCATGCGCGTTTGTTATCATGGGCGCCTGTCAAACTTAACAATGCAAACCCAGCGGAATAGGCATTACATACATTGGTTGTCCATGTCGCGAGAACCAGCACCAGCATCCCCAAGATGGGACTGCCGACACTGGAAAGCATAGTAACAATGCTTCCAGTGTCCATTCCAACAGCCCCTGAATGGATTGCCAGTATAGATCCGACCAGCATCGTACCAACGCCTACCGGAATGACACCAACTATACTGGAAATAACAACATCTTTTCGGCTTTTACAGTAGCGAGTTACATCACCGGATAAAACAGCGCCAGAAGCAAAACCGCCAATAGAAGTTCCTACAGCAGCAATCATCGACATTTGCGTAGTAGGGGTATGGTTGGTGATTTTAACAATGGATTCAGGGTCGCCAAATACTACAATCATGGCATATACTAAAATGAGAATAAGTGCGGGAACTGCGATGACATTCAGCTTTTCAATCCAGGAATATCCATAAACTGCAGTAATGCACATAATCATTCCCCAAATGATAGTGGAAAGCATGCTGGGGATAGGCACACCAATCCCCTGAAGAATGGATGCAAAGGCTTCACCGCAAACAACTGCTTGAAATCCAAACCAACAAGTGTAACAAAATGCTATGATCAGAGAAACCAATTTGCTTGCACCCGCTTTTCCAAAAGAACTGGAGATTGCAACGACAGCCGGCAACCCACGATCAGCAGAGAGGATACTCATAAGGATCATCATGATAACAGAGACGCTATATCCAATTATCATCGCTAAGGCAGCCAAGCCAAAAGGAAGGCCCATAGTGATGCCAGCGCCAACCATCAGCGCAGGAACACAGCAACAGGAACCAGCCCAAATAAATGCAACTCCAGGCCAGCTTTTCCGTTCTTCTATCGGGATAGCGTTTAGGCCGGCAGATTCCACTTGTGAATTTTTCGCCATATGTTCTCCTCCATTACTTTTTTATTTCCATAATCGTCAGGAGTGTCCAAATATTTGACAAACGGCGTGGGGGACTCCCCCACGCCAAGAGGTGCAAATATATAATCAATCAGTTCAAGGGGATAGCTTTGTCTGCCACAGAATAACCGATTAACTTCAAGATATGAGCCCAGCAACTATATCCAGACTCGTGATCCCACCAGCGCTGAGGAGCCCTGACACCCAGAAGCATTACATTTTGTCCTTCTTTTGTGTCAGCGTTGGTCAGAGGCTTCATTGTGTCAGTATCGAGAAGGATAATGAGTTCCGGGACTACCAGCAGAGCACTATCTTGCGCGTCTCGGATAATAAGATTTTCGTTCTTAAAGTCTATTTTATACAATTTACCATCGTCACCGGTAATTATTGTCTTACCGAAGTCAAATCCATTTTCCACGGAGACATCAATTTTACTGATTTTTCCGGCAGTAAACACCTTATGTTTTACACCAATTTCTTCAAGCTTTTGGGAAAGGTTATCCTTAGTGGTTGCATTATTCCGAAGGATAGCACCCACCTGCTGATCCCGACTAATTTGCCCAATGGCGGATGCCTTTTCATGATCGGCCTTGCTCATCATCCAAGTAGAGAAGCCTACACTCATACCATACGCCATACAGATAGAGCGGGCAATTGTCTCGCAGGCTACACTGTCCAGCGGATTTTTAGGATGGCCTACCACAAGATCACCATTGGAATTTGCCAAAACTAAAGGATCTATCGGGATATTATTGATTGGAGCTAAGCCGGTATTTAACTCGGGTACTGCTCTGCCATTGCCGTCCAGATCTAGCAACGGAAGTCCTGCGTGAAGGGCAGCATAAATGGGAACCATTGTATTAAACCCGCCCTGTTCCCCGGAATAAACGTAGGCAACTTTCTTTCCGGCATCCTCTGCTACTTTCATCATACCTTTAACCACACTGATAGCTTCAGGTCCAAAGCCTTTCTCTTTCATAGCTAACGGAGAACCCAAGCCGGCGGCCATAACCGAATACTCATCGTCCTCCATTTCGCTGAGAGGATAGACTTTTAACTCTACATCCTTAGGGAAGGTGTTCAAAAGGTCCATGCCATTGGAGATCGATCCACCGCCACCTGCACCAAAAAAAGTAGCACCATAAATGACATCCACCAGTTTGTCGTAATCATAGACATCGAACTTCTTCATATCATGCCGCCTCCTAAATTACATGTTTTGTGTGGTATAAGTGTAAAAATTGTTCTATAAAAATTATAGCTCTACACTGTTGATCTGTAATTGTCTTTTGGGACAAAAAAACAGCGGGCCTGCTTATTCGTTTTGAACAAGCAGGCCCGTCAACAAACATTATTCTCTAAGTAGGCGATTCAGGGATACGGCCATATAAAGCGGATATGCGTCAGGCATCTGGCTGGGAACATATCCGAGCAGGTCTTGAGCAATGTGAAGCCGATATTTGATTGTGTTTAAATGGACGAAAAGGAGCTTCGCTGTCTGTGCCATGTTAGATGGAGTATCCAGCAGATATGTCTCAAGCGTAGAAATCAGAACGGGATTGGCTGTTTGGAGTTGATTCAATATATCCAGATACTGTTGCAGTCTTTCACGGTCGCCCAACAACGCGCAACACTGCCTTGCAAACAAAATATCTGAGGAACGCATGACCAATTTCTCTGGATAAATCTTTCGCGCTGCATCAAGACATGCAACGCTATCCAAGTAGGCATTGCGCACGCTTTTCGTAGTCTGTAAGCAATCATAGCAAACAATATCGTAATTGGCGCAGGATTGAGCAAGTAGAGGGCAGATATTATCAAGCAACTCCTGCCTCTGGTCGTACCGGTCAGGGGCGCAAGTGAATACTACCAGGTTTTCTTCGTAATAACTGATTAACAACAAGCTATAATGAGATGAAAAATACTCGGTAATCTCCCGTACTATGCTTTCACTATACTGCTGGCTGTTGTCTTTAGGATGGAAAAGCCACATTTGATTTAGCTTGCTGACATCGATATTAAAAAGTTGTGATAAACGGGTCATTTGACCAACATCATCGTTAATAATAGCCCGAACGATTTCTGTGGTGACCATTTTCTGCGGATTCTTGCTCCAGATATTGATAAATAGTCGAATTAGTTCACTGGTTTGCCAAAGAACATCCTCCGATAAAGAGTCCTTATATTTTAGCAAATACACGCAACGTTCGCCGGGATCGCTAAAGAGAACAGGGCAACGCCGGAGATGGCCGATGCTATCCCCAAGGGAAATTTGCAACGAGTTGAGCCCTTCCATTTTCCTAAGCCACTTGCTTAAATTGTCTTGTATGGTATCAAGTAGGGCGCGCGGCCAGCAAACGCACAAATGGTCTTGCGAAAAGGGATCGGTCAAGATTACAGAAGCATGAAGATGATCGCTTAACATACGCATAAGCGCCTTTATGTTTCGCTGATGGGGAGGCAAATCGGATATACGCTGCAGTAGGTCACTAACGAAGTAGCTTTCCCTCTGACGAGATCGGAATACTTCGAACATAATCTCACCGATAATCTCGCTGTATCGTATATTTAGCCGTCCTTTTGGCATGCAAATCAAAGGAAATTCCAACTCATTACACAGGTCGATCAGTCGTTGATCAACTTCCGGCAGGAGAAATCCCACATAAAACAAGATGAAACCCACAGCACCAATGCTATGATACCGCCTAATATTTTCACACTGCGTTTCTATATCATTCCGGATGTTAGCAAAGGCGGTGATAATCAGTTCACTGCCCTCGTAATGGTTGGAACCGAAAAACTGTTCCAATTCATCGCTTATCTCGGCATATTCTAAAACATTTATAGATTCTACCGGCTGCAATAGTGAATTGTGTCCAGATAAGACTTCTGCACCAGCCATCGATGGCAACCGAAGTACATCAGCAAGGGTAATACTCATGAAAGCCGCCTCATATTAGAGTAGTATTGTGAAAAATTATAGCAAGCATAGTCGATTTTGTAAGAGGGAGTGTACTCATAGAGCGTTTAACTATTTACCTGCTAAATATTTATAAAACATTGATTTTGAGCGTTCAATAGAACTTTTTCAGAATACACTTCATATTTCCTCGCTTTGATTTTCACAACTTCCTATATCGTTTGTTCTTTTTAATGATGCAAAACGATGCCTATTCATGTTCCTCGGCCAGAATTATCCGTGTTTTGTCCTTGTTCCTGATTGTAAGCATTCAACGAATAATCAAAGCGGCCGGTCTGGCGATCAGCTTCCCGCCTATCGCATCGTCTACTATGCAGACGCCTGTCCGCAAAATTTTTCTGTATCTCCTGCTCCTTGTTGCACAGGGGGATACAATCTCGCTTCCTGACAGGTACTTTGTTCATCGCTGGCAGCTTCTACAAGTATACAGACTTCTGCTTTCCGTCTATAGCTACATATTTATAAAAATATCTTGCTTTACTCTGATTCTCCTCAGTCCGCTGTTCCAACATGGTATCGTTCTTTTCCGTCTGTTAGGGAAAGAGCCTTGATGCGATATATTGATTATATCATAATTACAATAAAATCACAGCCTTTCATTTTACTTTTTATGATATAAATTAATATGTATCCAGGCTCTTTTTCGTTAGATAACGTCCAGACTGTATCACCTTTTCTAATTGTTTGCGCTTGATCTGGATGCAGTTCCGTTCCAGATGTACCACGGCGCATCTGGCGCCTCTTTGCCAGCCACTGCAACTTGTTTTCCCCGATCAACGATCAATATGCTATTAGAATTTGATCGGATACATATGATCGATAAAATGATAGACAACCCCTTATCTAATCGGCCACCGTTTTTCTATTTTATTTCACCAACAGCAGGATTGATATCAAGCGTCAAAATATTTCCCATTAAACGCAGGGTGTAGAATCGGTCGCTCGCAGGCCATTTCCATGATTTTGCACCGGACTCTTCTGCGATGCCCTGATCCTGCATTTCCGTGCCTGTGAACGCTGTGACACGATCCTGCCAAATCTGCACAAGTTCATCCGCAACTTCCTGTCCGCCGTCGGTGATCCAGATGGAAACCGCGTCCACGGTCTTCTCACCACCGCACACGGCATGGATCGTTACCGACTCTCCATACAGCTCGGTCTGATACATCCGGCCGATATATGTCGATTTATCACTCGTCCAGTTCTCCTCTCCACCGCCGAAAACATCCGCAATATCTCTATCTGCCTTACCGATCAGCTCATCGGCATCCGCGATAGTGTATTGTATAGCCTCTGCCTGTTCGGTATCCGACTTTTTGCTGGTCCCAGCCCCCGCAATGCTACAGCCCATCAGCAGCAATGCGCAAACCAGACTGATCCCACCGGCAAACGTCTTTTTCTTCATAGGTCCTTCCTCCTCGTATAATAACAAAAAATAACAATAACAATCGAATAAAACAGAAATAGAACATTTCAAGGGAGGAAGTGTGCTACCTGGAAGCACGCTTCTGTCCAGAATAAGATTTCCATAGAATCTGTCGAAAATAGAGGTCTTATCTCATGAAACTGTACAAAATGTTAGCAAAAGAATTTCTTGCGGAATACACAGATACGCTTCAGAAGCTCTAAAACCTGACGCATGAGGAAATGGCGGAGCGGCTGCGCATTACCAGCCGGGCATACGGAGATTTAGAGCGTGAGCAATACCGCTTTTCTGCAATCGCTCGGCTTTTCCTTCTGCTCATGTTGAACGCTGATGAACTAAACGCCTTCCTGAAGGGATTCCGTAAAAGGAGTCCCCCTAAGAACACCCCCGATATTTCCGAAATTTTCACACTGTTATACCAACTCGGTCTTACGGCAAATTACACTGGCTTCTTTCACACCTCTTATGCAGTGTATCTGGCGACCCAGCAGCCAGACCGGCTGCTCTGGTGGCAAAATGGCTGTATCCAGAAGTAGCGAAACACTACGCGACTACCTAGAAGTGCGTAGAGCGTAATATTCGTACCGCCGTTAATGTCGTATGGGACCCCCACCCAGCACTGCTGGAAACATTAGCCCAGCATCCATTGCCCCAAAAGCCAAAAGCATCGAAGTTCCTTTCTATCTTGGCGCTACATCTTTCCTTTGGAACCAGTAGCGTAGCGAAAAGGCCGGCAGGCATTGAGATGCCCGTGATACAATAGCTGTAGGACAGCAGGGTCAAGTTTTGGTTCCTCCAGTTGAGCCACAAGGCTGCTCAAAGGAAGTCTGTTCCCCTGAGCCGGAAGTTAGCTGCAAACTCATTGGCTGTTCGTCGGAGGAAAGGCCGCTCTTTCAGCCGTGAGGGATATCGCATTGGTCTTCTCTGGAATGATTCTGATACACGAGGTTGCGGATGCTCCGGTTATCATGGGTATCTCAAAGCCTGCACTCCAGTTTTTCCATGCAGAATAACCTGAGTGGTGCTAAACGGTTGTCAGAGAGAATCGTGTCGGCGCTTGGTTCCATGTAGCTCAACGATGTAGTGATTGCCTCCATCTATGGTGACAGCCTTGTTTGCGCACTGCATGAGGATGTGGCAGCTTGAGCCGGTTTCAACGGAAGATCCATGTTCTCAACCCAAAGCAGGCGCATGATTTCAAGGAAGCCTATCCAGACCTGCCGAAAAACGACTGGGGGATGCCTTTGTGATTGCCGACCATCTCCATTTCGGCAGAATCAACAGGGAGGTCTATCTTACCGCTTGCCTGTTACCGTAAACAACTCCGTGAACCAAGCCATTGCCGTATCCACCGCTTCGATGTAGGCCTTGGAAAAGCGGGGCAAGATCTTGGACAAGGCATTGAACACCAGTTTGAGATCATTCGAAACACGCTGACATCCATCCCAGGCATTGGCAAAGTCTACTCAGCCGGTATCGTCGCTGAAATCGGCGATATTCACCGTTTTGATTCTCAAGCCTCTGTCGCCAAATATGCCGGTCTTGTCTGGTACAAGAACCGGTCTGGCAACTTCGAGGCCGAACACTCCAGAATGATCAAATCCGGCAACCGCTATCTCCGCTACTACCTGCTGGAAGCTGCCAACTTTGTGAGAAGATGCGACTCCGCGTTCTGGCGCTACTATGACCTCAAATCAACAAATACCAGCACAAACGCGCACTCGCTTTAACTGCCAGAAAACTGATTCGGTTGATCTTTCGACTGCTGAAGGACAACCGCCTGTATATCCCATTAGAGAGCTGGGCTTATTACTTGCCGCTCTGACGCCAAAGCCCTGTTTCTAAAATCATAGGGGGTAGGGCTTGGTTCGATGTTGCCTTTTTCCTGACTAAATAGCCGTTTCACTTCACTTTTCTTCAAAATTTTCATATATCATCTCCTTGACTTCATACCATTGGACTTTTTACAATGGCGGCTCTATTCAAACAGCAGACCGTGTCAGCCGCTGCACCCAATCCGTGTCCCACTCATACCGCGCAAGCTGTTCTGAGGGCACTCCAAAATAATTAAACCAATAGGCCGCACGACCGCGGTCGCTGGTCGCATCATAATACCGCCATACACCGTCCAGATAGGCGATATTCCACATGTGGTTTTCACCGCCCATCGTGCCGGTGACGGTATAGCACGGGATATCTGCCGCTTCAAATAAGCGCTGTACGGCCTGTGCATACCCGCCGCAGATGGCAAGCCCGTCGTGCAGCGCGCCATAAGCGGTCTGCGAATCGTACGGCATATTGTCTCGGTCCACGTAATACCGCTGGTCATATCGCACGTTTTCGGTCACATAGGTATACAGCGCTTCGGCCTTCTCGGCCCCAGTCATGTCCGCTGTGATGATTTCATCTACCACTTTACTGGTTAGGCGGTCAATCTCGGATAAACGTTCCAGCGCCTCCGTCCGGCCCAGATGATTTTGTGGCGTAAAGGTGATCGCTGTGCCGTCCTCGTTCAGCTGGCACAGGATATAGCTGCCGCCAGCCTGCTGAAGCGCCTTGTTCATATCGTCCACCGTCAGTTCCGGATCGGTGATGCGGATGGATACACTTTCTTTCGTTTTATTGTCCCATGCGATCCGGATAAGATCGTTCAGGCAGGCGGCCTTCACACCCTGAAAACCCGTTGGATAGTCCCCGCTTCGATAGGGCATGTAGGAGAACGTGCAGCGCAGCACGCTGTTGCTGACCGAGACCTGCATATCATAGGCGTATTTATACGCCGGATGCTCGGAAAGCAGGCTGTTATAGAGGTTCTGCACATCCATTTTAAGATCAGAGGTATCTTCCAGCGCAGCGATTACAAAGGCGGCAGGCTGCCGCACCGTCGCAATCGCATCGTTGAGTTCTGCCTTGATCTGTGCAGTATCTGTTACGCAGAGCACCTCCTCTCCGCTGTCTGGGTTTTCCGACTCAGTCGGCTCTTCCGGTTCCACCGGCTTCTGTGGCTGATCCAGGCTCATATTATCCCGGATTGCCTGCCGCAGCGTCACCATATCTGCATCCGCCCAGAACGCAAGCAGCTTCTGCTCGGCCACAGTATCGCCCTCAGGCTTGGCACCCAGCACGAACACCGCAAAGGTGTCCGCAATATCCTCATGGAAGTAATTTGCACCGTAGCGGCTGACATAGTGCGTCGGGTTTTGTTCGTAATCATTTACACCGGCACCGGTGTCGATCTGCTTCCAGAAGCGGTCATAAAACGTCTTGCGGAACGAGCCGGGTACAAAGCCCGCTGGGTCGTGCGTATCGCTGCCGACCAATAGGTCAACCTGTGTCTCATCTTCGAGCAGCACATGGCCGTACTCATGAAGGATGGTATAAGTCAGCTTGCTCCAGTCGCGCGAGTTACCGTTTTCATCATACACATCGTAGTAGTCGATGCTGATGGAAAAGCGGGTGTTATCCGTCCCGCCGTTTTCGTCCTCAACCGGCGAGGTATAGGCCAGAACATTGCTGTAGCCGTCGGTATACAGGTTAAACTCCGCAATTTTGACACGCGCCTCATCCGGCAGGATAGCGCATAGGAAGTCCCACACCTTTGCGTGCTGGGCATTGCCGATCTGCGCGCGGCCGTTCACGACCGGATATTCTGCGATCACGTTGGTGATGCCGAGCGAATAGTTTGACACTGTGACCATACAGCCCTCAGCCGTATCCGACAGAGTGATGTATTTGCTGTACACCTCGTCGGCCCAGCTTTCACTTCCCTGCACCGAAGCGGATGGCGCACCGTACATTGCAGTGATCAGGCTGCGCACCTGATCTGAGGTGTAGCCGGTTTCGGTGGGATGGATCTCAATATTCTGCAAAAAACCGTTGCGGTAGCGGTAGTAGGTGTTCATCGGCTGTTCTCCGTCGAACCACCGCATAGAGTACAGATAGGTGTCGTAAACATCGGTCCAGCCGTCGCCGTTTACCTCTTCCGTATCCACCAGCTCGCCGACAACGCCTATATAAGCCTCTGTGTCCGCGAGCGAGCTGTTGAAATAAATCACGTTCTGGCGGGTCTGGCGGTAGGTATAGCCCTCCGCCTGCGCATGCGCTATATCCCTATAGGACGGCGTATCCGCATCCGCGATTTCCTGCACTGCAGCGGTCACGGTCTGCGCCGCGCCTGCAAGGGTATACAGGTCAATCTGGCTGGCGACATCCGCCGCCGAGTGATAGAGGTAGCCGCGCCCGTTCTGCATCACCAGAACGCTCGGCACGCCCGCCAGTTGGAAAGAGGCGTGGTCGCTCGCGGTCTCCGCGCCCATCATAAAGGAGGCGTTTTTCTGCCCGATCAGGTCGCTCAGCCAGTTGGTTTCGCCGTCCATCGTACAGACCTTGCTGCCGCTCGAACCGAGTCCGCCCAGCATATCCAGTTGGATGTCGCCGATCATGCGGCTGCGCTCTGCTTCGGAGAGCTTCGAGGTGTAGTACCGCGAGCCGTTTTTTCCGTTTTCCTCATCCGTAAAGCTGATGAAGCGGATCTCGGTATCGGTCGCCGTGTCCTTCATCGCCTCCGCAACCGCGAGCAGCGCGGTCACGCCCGAAGCATTGTCATTCGCACCGTAGGCCGTCGGCACACTATCATGGTGGGCAGACACCAAAAGGATATCTGCATTTGCCGCTGCCGCCGGCTTGACCGCAATCACGTTAGCGCCGGTCTGCCCTGCATCATTCGTATAGTCTTGCGTGCTGACCAGATAGCCCATCTCTGTGAAACGGCTTTGCAGATACTGCACCGCCGCCTGCTCACCCACCGAGCCGATCGGGTGATGCTGCATGCTTAGGGTCTCAAGATCCTTCTGGAGCTGCGCGGTATCCGGCAGCTGTGCATCCCGCTGGAGGATCAGCACGGCCTCCGCCAAGATGATGGTATCCTCCGGTGCAAGGAGGTGGTTGGATCTGCCGTTAAGCAACCCGATCTTGCTACACCAGAGCACCGCGTCCCATGCCCAGTCTGCAACCGATGCCGCATCCGTGTAGGCGGAAAGCTCACTGCCGCTGACCGCTGGCCCACCTGCGCTGCGGTACAGCATAGCGGCAAATTCCTGCCGTGTCAATGGTCTTTCAGGCTGGTACTTTCCGTCACCAAGGCCTTCGACAAAGCCCTGCTCAGCGGCCCATGCAGTTGCATCGGCATAGGTTTCCGGCACGTCGGTAAATGGCGTGTCTGCCGGTGCATTCGGCCGCCCTGCCACCTCATATAGCAGTTGCACCGCCTGTCCGCGTGTAACAGCGGCCTCCGGTGCATCCAGAATATCTTCGCTTAACGCAAGCGATTGTGCCCAATCCCTTGCGTCCTGCGCCCATCCTGGCCATGCAGTGGCACCAGATGTACCTGCCAATATAGTGGAACACAATACAGCCGACACGATCGCCCTTTTCATATGTATCACCCCTGTCTGAGATCATAAAATAAACCGTTTGGTTTGTTTTATATTACAACAAACAGACCAAACAGTCAATTCCTGTATTGCTGTATCATAGAAATTTTGCTATACTGTAACCAAGAGGTGATGGATTATGAAGCAGGCAGAACGAAGCCGGCGCAGCCGCAGCATGATCCGCATGCACGCGTTTACCGAATTTGCCGAGCACGGATATGCCGGCAGCGGTATCAACCAGATTTGCACCAGAGGAAACATTTCCAAGGGACTGCTATATCATTATTATGAAAACAAGGATGCACTGTATCTTGACTGCATATCTCTTTTGTTTCAGGAAATGACGAATTTCCTGCGTGGGCAGCTTGATCTCTCCACACTGACGATCGACCAATACTTTGCCATGCGCATAGATTTTTTTCAGAAGCATCCGATGCATCGTCAGTTGTTTTACGATGTGCTGATATATCCGCAAAGCCATTTGGCCGAACAGATTGCAAAATGCCGACAGGAGTTTGACCAGTTTAACGATCATGCATTGCGCACCATCCTGCAAAAAGAAAATCTGGCCGATCGTCTGACGCTTGATCAAGCTATTGCGCAGTTTCGAGCGTTTGTAAATTTTCTGGGGGTCTATATCCGTGAGGATTCGGTACCCGATGCTGAGCAGAAAGCACATGAATTGCTGCACACAATGTTGTATGGATTGATCATGCGCTAGTATACTAGTTATATACAATGGAAAAGTCTTATCTGAAATGATCTTATGATGTAGTCAAAGATTTCAGATAAGGCTTTCCTCTATCTACGCCATTCACTTTTACAGTCGATTTATCTGTGAGCGGCAGCGGGCTTCGGGACACTTTGTCTCAAAGCAGGGGAGCTTGTCGGAACGGTGACAGAGAAAAAGAGGATGCAGGCCGAAAGAACAGCGGGAACGGGGGATGCTATGGGCTGCGGGAGAAACCAGCAAAATACGGGGGTATTCCAAAAACTTTTCCATAACCCGACATAACGAAAGCCCGCAAAGACCTGAACGGCCTTTGCGGGCTCTTTTGTGGGAGCTATACAGTTTTCAGATACTAACCCAAGGCCATAGCCATAGGCATCCCTCGTTCCGGTATTTTATGGTGGAAATTAAGTTTCTGCCGCATAGTGAATAAGCAACAGCTCCTTTTCTCTTTTTATGAGCTTCTCCGAACCCTCCGCCGAAGCGAAAGGCTCGGAGAAGCCGAGGCCGAAGCCCCCAACTTCGTATGGTTTACCCTTGTCTCCCGTCCTATCTGTCAGTTTGATACTTCGTCCAATCTGGGTCAGCGGTCAGCTTGGTCCAATGCTCATGCACATCTCCCTCGCGGTTGAAATCATGG